>NZ_JBWXUE010000007.1:53126-92155 GCF_057158765.1 Kitasatospora sp. NEAU-69 | reverse complement strand
GACCCCTCCAGGGGGGGAGGGGGGGGAGAATCTCCGCCAGTGTCTTGGGGGGCCCTCCCCCCCACTCCGGGGCCCGGCCCACGGGAGGGGGCGTCCGGCGTGCGTGGTTCGCACGTCGGGCGCCCTTGGTGCTACGGCGCCGGCACCTCGAACAGGGTGAGCATGGTGCACACCGTGTGGTAGACGCCCATCACGGCGGCGATGTCGAACAGGCCCTTCGCCCCGAACGCCGACTCGGCCTCCTGGTACAGCTCCTGGTCGATGTGGTGACGCTTCGCCAGTGCGTGGGTGAGCCGTGCGGCGAGCTTCTCGTGCTCGCCCAGGCCCTCCGGGATGTCTCCGCTGGAGAGGGCGACGACGTGGTCGTCGGCCAGTCCGACGGTGCGCGCCACGTACTTGTGCGCGTACAGCTCGTAGTCCGCGTCGTACACAGAGCCGAGCACGATGATCACCACTTCGCGCACGCTCGGCGACAGGCTGGTGTTCGCCGACTCGGCGGCCTGGAACTCCAGCAGCTTCGCCGTCACCTCGGGATGCAGCAGGAGCGCGTTGAACGGGCCGATCAGGCGGCCGTCCTCGGTCGTCGATTGGATGCCCAGCTTGTCGGTGAGCACCACCCACGAGCCGAGCAGTTGGTCGTAGAGCTCGCGCTGAGCGGGGGTGAATGTCGCCGGGTCGGCCAGCGGCAGCCGTCCGCCGAGCGGACGGGCGGACTCGTTCATCGCGGCAGCCCTTCTACGCTTCGAGCTCTCTCAGCTTGCGGATCGCTGCGAGGAGCCATTGTCAGGAGTTGCGGATCGGGTCGTTCGCATCGGTGATGTCGTCGCTCGGGCTGAGGAGGTAAGTGCCCCTCGCGACGTCTTGCAGGATGCTCTCGGCGGTTGCTTCAGCGGTCAGGTTGGTGGAGTCCAGGACGTGGGCCTCGTAGGCGCCCAGGTTACTGAACTGGCCGTGCAGTGAGCGGACCGGCTCGGGGTTGGTCAAAGCGTCGCCGGTCCGGCTCGTGGCCCGTTCCAGTGTGGTGTGTCGGTCCGGCCGAAGGATGACGTAGCTCAGGGGCAGGGCTCGTTCCCGGGCCGTCACGCGGAAGAGGTCGATGAACCAGGGGCCGATGATGCCGTCGCAGATCACCTGGTAACAGCCGTCGGCGTAGCCGAACGCTGCCGAGACCAGTACCTGCATGACTACCCGGTTCTGTTGATGTGCCTCAGGCAGGTAAGGCGCGATCCAGCCCTGCTTGATGTAGTGCCAGAAGTCGTCGCTGTGCAGGTGGACGCTGGGAGTCAGGCGATCGGCCAGCAGTTGCGCCACGGTGCTCTTGCCGGCACCGGGCGGCCCGGTCAGGACGATCACCTGACCGCGGTGAGGGGAGGTCCGAGAGAGGGGCAGCGGGGGCATGCCACCACCGTGCCACGTGAACCAGGGCAGACCGGCCGGGCCACGCAGGCGGATCGCTGTGTGGTGGCCCGGCTGGGTGGGACCTTCGGTGTCGTCAGGCGGTTGGGAGGTCGCCGGCCTTGAGGGTGGTGATGAAGGCATGCCAGGCGGTGGCGGGGAAGGTGAGGGCGGGGCCGTTGGGGTTCTTGGAGTCGCGGACGGGCGTGATGTCGGGGTAGCCGGGGGCGACCTCGATGCAGTTGCCGCCTTGCTGGCTGTAGGAGGACTTCGCCCACTGGGCGCCTGTCAGGTCGATCTCTGTCATGTCCGAAGTTCCTTTCGGGCTGCTCGGATCGGTCTCAGGGGCGCTCGTCAGATTGTGCCGAAGTCGCCGGCCTTGAGGGTGGTGATGAAGGCATGCCAGGCGGTGGCGGGGAAGGTGAGGGCCGGGCCGTTGGGGTTCTTGGAGTCGCGGACGGGCATGACTCCGGGGTAGCCGGGGGCGACCTCGATGCAGTTTCCGCCGCCCTCACTGAAGGACGACTTTGCCCACTGGGCGCGAGTCAGGTCGATCTCAGTCATTCAAGTGCCTCCCGAGCAGCGCGGATCATGTCCAGTGAGTCAACTTCGGAGCTGGCGCTCACCTGTAGCTGATGGTACTTCCTGTCCAAGATCGCCACGGTGTCAGCGTCTCGCTCCAGTTGGCCCTGTACGACAGACTCGGCATAGCCCACGACCGATCGGTCGGGCATCGTCAGTAGGACCACGGGCAACGCGAATGGGCGTCGCTCGCCCATGGAGAACGGTGCGACCTGGATGGTCACCTTGGGCTGACGAGCCAACTCTTCGAGATAGCTGAACTGACCGCTCATCACGATGGGGCCGCCCACAATGCGACGAAGGCACCCCTCGCCCAGGACAACGTAGACGAACGGGCTGTCCAGGGCCGCCAGTAGGCGGCGTTGCCGTGTCTTCAACAGAGCTACTCGTGATCGGGCTTGATCCTCTGTGATGGTGCCGCGTGCCACCTCGGCCATCGCGAGGGCTGTCGCGTACTCCGGCGTCTGAAGTGGTCCGGGGATCACTTCCAACTCGAACATCCGCACCTCTGCTGCCTTGGCCTCTTCGCCCAAGTACTCCGAGAAGCCGTCCAGCAGTGCCCGGTTCGTGATCGCCTGCCAGAGGATCTGAAACGTCAGGCCGGTGCCGAAAGTCTCGTCGACCTTCACTGCGAACTTACGTCCGGGTGACTTGGCTGCTGTTTCCAGGCCGGAGATGTGGCCGCCAGTGCAGCCCATTCGTTCGCCGAGCTCGTCTTGCGTCCAACCCTTCTCGAGCCTCGACCTGCGAAGTTGGTCTCCGAAAGCGGCACCGGCGGATGCTGACGGGTTGAGCGGCTTCACGTTCATAAGCTGGACCTCAACTCACCTTTCGGGTTTCGAGAGTTGCGAAACCTCTCCGCACCGGCGATGGTAGACGCCGCTGGGTAGTCATGTCACTACTCAGTGCAGCGGTCCTGTGTCCATCGGTATTCCCGCTGCCCATCACCGTTCGGCTGCATCACTTACCCGCAGGGGTGAACATCCGTCATGGAAAGTCGAATTGAAACCGAAGAACAACGGCGTGAGCGAGATCTCCGCGACCTCGCGGAGCAGGCCGTTCGCAGCTTTGAAGATGCTTTCGAGGTTGCTGGCCTCCCAGGCCTGGCGTCCGTCTCCGCTGGGCGGGTCACCATCACCTCGCAGGGTGTCCATATCCACCTCGGTGGCTGCAATCCCGCCACGCTGGTCGCGATTGCCGACTGGATCCGCGCCCATGCCCGCTGTACCGGGCGGATCGTCAGCGGTGACGCGCTGCCCGCTCGGCTGGCACAACTGTCCTCTCTGCACAACGAATTGAGGCAAGACAATGACTAGAAGCCGGATGACCCTGCGCGTCTACCGGATCACCTCCACCGGTGGCCGGCTGGAGATCTCCCGCGACTCGGTCGACGTGGACGAGCCCTACGAGCGCCCGCGCGCTCCCCGCAGCACGCAGTGCCAGTGCCGCCGGTGCCTCGCCGAGGAGCGTGCGAAGTGAGCTACGGGATCGACGAGTTGCCGGTACCCGAGGCCGTCCTCGGCTGTGCCGAGTGCACCTGCTTCGCGGAGCGGCTGCGCGCAGTGAGGCGTGACGAATCCGCTGCGGCGGATGCCCGCGTGCTGTGGCGTGAGCATCTCGTCAGCGCGCATGGTGCGGTGTTCCCCGGCATCCAGCGCCCCTCGTGGGCGTGATCCACCATCCCCGCTGCGTGCGCTGCCTGCTGCGGCCGTTGATTCCGGTCAGGGTCGGTGCTCTGCCGAGTCTTACCGAGGTCGCGCGCCCAATCTGGGCGTGCCTCGAGTGTGCTCCCGCCGTTCGGCTGCTCCTGTGCGGCAAGTAGCTCAGTCGGTAGGCCAGTTGGTCAGCAGCTGGTCCAGTGCGCCGACCGCCCGGTGCCAGGACTCGTCGATATCCCTCGGGTGCCCGAAGCCACCCGCCGCCTGGATGCTCGCGTAGCCGTGGAACGCGCTGCGCAGCAGGCGGACGGCGTCGGTCTGGTGCGGTTCGGCGAGGCCGTACGCGTGCAGGACCGCGCCGGTGGTGGAGATCATCCGCTGGTGGCCGGGGGAGGTGGCGAGCGTTTCCGGCGGGAGCGGGAACTGAGTGGCCGCGTAGCGCCCCGGGTGGGTCAGCGCGAAGCCGCGATAGGCGTCGGCGAAGGCGAGCAGCGCGTCACGCCGGGAGCGGCCGGCGATCGCCTCCGTCAGCCGGTCGGCGAACTCGCGGGCGGACAGCACCGCGACCCGTTCGCGCAGGTCCTGGAGATTCCTGACGTGCGAGTACAGGCTCGCGTCCTTCACGCCGAAGCTGCGGGCCAGCGCGGAGACGGTGACCTGCTCGAAGCCGACCCGGTCCGCGAGTTCGGCGGCGGCGGCCACCACGCGGTCGGTCGTCAGACCTGCCCTGGCCATTCGGCACCCCATCTCTTCGTCGGCCCAACGGGAGCATTTAAACATTTGCCTAGGGATCCTAGGCAGAACTAGCGTTCCCGCTATGAAGGCACTCAGTGAGCGGGAGATCCGCAGCTCGTTCATCAACTGTTCCAAGGGCGACGCCACCCGCCTTGCGCTGCCGCGCGAGCTGGCCGTGACGCCCTGGGACGACCTCGACTTCCTGGGGTGGCACGATCCCAAGGCGCCGGACCGGGCCTACATCGTCGCCGAGCACGCCGACCGGCTGGTCGGCATCGCGCTGCGGCTGCCCGGTCAGCGCGGTGGGCTGCGCAAGAGCATCTGCTCGCTCTGCCTGACCCTGCACCCCGGCGGCGGCGTGTCGCTGATGGCGGCTCCCAAGGCGGGCCCTTCCGGCCGCCAGGGCAACACGGTCGGCCTCTACATCTGCGCCGATCTGGCCTGTTCGCTGTACCTTCGCGGGCTGAAGACGGTGGAGACGGGCGGGCGGCTGGAGGAGTCGCTGACCGTCGAGGAGCAGATCGACCGCCTCGCCGGCAAGCTGGCCGCCTTCATCGACCAGCTCTACATCTGAGACATCTGAGACATCTGAGTACGGAGTACCTGTGAACCTTGTCGTCCGTCGCGCCACTGCCGGTGACGCACCGGTGATCGCCACGATCCACCGCGAGTCCCGGGCGGCCACCATGCCCTACCTGCCGCCGCAGAAGCGCACCCACGAGCAGGTCACCCGCTGGGCCGAGGAGGTGCTGCTCACCGAGTGCCTGACCTGGGTCGCGGAGCGCGACGGCGAGGTGCTCGGCTACGCGGCGCTGGAGGGCGAGGCGCTGGAGTACCTCTACCTCCGCCCTGACACCCGCCGCCAGGGCATCGGCACGCTGCTGCTCGACGAGGTCAAGCGGCACAGCCCGGACGCGCTCACGCTGCGCGTCTTCGCGCAGAACACCGACGCCCGCGCGTTCTACGAGCGCCACGGTTTCACCGAGCTGGACCGCAGTGACGGCGAACGCAACATGGAGAAGCTGCCGGACCTGACGCTCGGCTGGCGCCCGTAGCGCGGGGCCCTGGGGTCTGACGACAGGCCCCAGCTCTACCTCCCGCCTCGCGGTTGGACGTGCGACCGGATTCGGCGCAGGCTCGACATGCGGACCGGCGAAAGCGGTGGCATGTTGGGTCGCAGCCCATCGTCGGACGAACCGCGAGGAGGAGACATGGGCATCATGGACAAGCTGAAGGGCATGCTCGGCGACCACGGCGACAAGGCCGCCGACGCCGGTGACAAGGCCTCCGGCATGATGGACACGGCCAAGGACCGCGCCGCCGCGACCGAGCAGCAGGCTGCGGACCGGATGCCGGGCCCGGTGAGCGACGCGATGGGAAGCGCCACTGGCAGGGCCCAGCAGGCCGGCGAGGACCTCCAGGCCGAGTCCGACATGGAAGCCGAAGGCGGGCACGAGTGGGAGCGGTGACCCACACACCCATACGCGAGTGGCCGGAGGCAGCAGCCTCCGGCCACTCGCGTGTTCGGTGACCTACGGTAACGGCCGCGCTCAGCCACTCAGCCACTCGGCCACTCAGCCGCGCGGCGGCAGTGGCGGCCGGCGCAGGTCGGGGCGCGCGGTGCCGGCCGGCGGTGGGGCGGCGGCAGAGTACTCGCGCAGCAGCTCCAGCGCCACCCGGACGGCCTCCGCCAGCTCGGTGTTGCGCCCGGCCGCCCAGTCGGCGGGGCTGCGCAGCACCGTGACGTCCGGCGCGACCCCGTGGTTCTCCACGTCGAAGCCGTAACCCCCGCTGAACCAGGACGCGTTGGCCGGCACCGAGATCTGCGTGCCGTCGCCCAGGGTGAACCGCCCGATGGTGCCGACCACGCCGCCCCAGGTGCGCCGGCCGACCACCGGGCCCAGCCTCAGCAGCTTGACGGCGGTGATGATCACGTCGCCGTCCGAGCTGGTCGCCTCGTCGGCGAGCGCGACGACCGGGCCGCGCGGCGCGTCGCGCGGGTAGCGGACCGGGCGGCGGCCCCGGCTGTGGTCCCAGCCGAGCACCCGGCGGCTGAGCTTCTCGAGCACCAGCTCCGAGACGTTGCCACCGGCGTTCCCCCGGACGTCCAACAGCAGGGCCGGGCGGTCGAGTTCGCGGCGCAGATCGCGGTTGAACTGGGCCCAGCCGGAGCCGCCGAGGTCCGGGATGTGCAGGTAGCCGCACAGCCCGTCGCTGAACTCCCGTACCAGCGCCCGGCGTCGGGCCACCCACTCCTGGTAGCGCAGCGGCCGTTCGTCGGTCAGCGGGGTGACCGCGACCCGGCGCACCGGGCCGTCCGGGCCGTCCGCGCCGCGCCGCAGGGCGATCTCCAGCGTCGCGCCGCCGGCGCCGGCCAGCAGCGGCATCGGGCCGCGCACCGGGTCCGGCGGCCGGCCGCCGATCGCCACCAACTCGTCCCCGTCGCGCACCTGGTGGGCCGCGAGCGGGGCCCGGGCGCGCGGGTCGGAGGACTCGCCGAGCAGCACTCGGTGCAGCAGCCAGCGGCCGTCCGGCGCCCGCCGCACCGTCGCGCCGAGCAGCCCGAGCGGCTGCTGGACGGGCTGCGGACCCTCGCCGCGCCGCGCGGGCGTGACGTACGCGTGCGAGGTGCCGAGCTCGCCGAGCAGTTCGCGCAGCAGGTCGGCGAAGTCGTCGGGTGAGGCGATCCGCTCCAGCAGCGGCTCGTACTGAGCGGTGAGCGCGGCCCAGTCCAGCCCGCCGAGCCCCGGATCCCAGAACTGGTCGCGGACCACCCGGGCCGCCTCGTGGTACGCCTGCCGCCACTCGGGCCCCGGCTGCACGATATGCGTGATCCGGCGCAGGTCAACGGTCAACCCCAGTCCGGGGGAGGGGAGTTGCAGCAGCTTCAGGGAGCCGGCGAAGAACGTGGAGACCGCCGTGCCGTCGCCCGCCACCGCGAAGCCGTCCACCTGCTCCTGGAGGGTGGTCCGGTTCGCCGAGCCGAGGTCGAAGTACTCCAGGGCCGGGTTGCCCGAGGTCTCGGTCGGGCTGGCGAAGGTCTGCCCGAGCGTGCCGGAGATCGGCCAGCGCAGCCAGACCAGGCCGCCGCGCACCGGGGCCGGGTTGGAGTACTTGGAGGCGATCACCGGGAACGGCACCAGCCGGTCCTCGATGCCGTCCCGGTCCACCAGCACCGTGCCGTCGCCCGGCGCGCGCTCGCTCTCGCCACCGACCGGCGCGGCGAACGGCGAGGGCGTGTCGGCCGCGAGCGGCACCAGGTACGGGCGGCAGCCGAGCGGGAACGACAGGTCGCCGGTGTGCACGTCGTGCACCGGGTCGAAGCCGCGCCAGGAGAGGAAGACCAGGTAGCGGCCATCCCGGGTGAAGACCGGCTGCTCGTCCTCGAACCGGCCCTCGGTGACGGCCAGCGGCAGCGTCTCGTGGCCGGCCGGGTCGAAGGCGCCGTCGATCCGCTGCAGCCGGATCCGGCGCAGCGAGCGGCCGGCCACCGGCTGGGACCAGGCCAGCCAGCAGGAGTCCGGCGAGAAGGCCGGGCCGCGCACCGGGCCGTAGGTGGAGCGGGCCAGCTCGCGCACCGCGCCGTCCTCGGTGCGCACCAGCAGCAGCCGGCCGTCCGAGGCGGTGGCGGCGAGCATCCGGCCGTCGGGGGTGGCGGTCAGCTCCAGCACCCGGCCGAGCCGGCCCGCCGCGATCCGGCGCGGCGGCTCGGCCGGGCCGTTCACCGGCAGCGGCGCGTGCTCGATCGCGTCCTCGCCCTCGGCGTCGGTGACCCAGGCGACCCGCCCGGTGTGGCCGAGCACCACCGGCAGCCGGGCGCGCACACCGGGCGTGTCGGCGAGCGCGCGGGCCGGGCCGTCCCGGTGCGTGAGCCAGTAGAGGCTGCCGCGCACGCCGACCACGCCGGAGCGCCCGGTCGCGTCGCAGACCAGGTCGTTGAGGTGCCGGGCGGCCGTCACCTGGTACGGACGGCGGCCCGCGCGGGAGCCGCCGAGCCGGACGTCCAGGCGGCGCGGGGCGGGCGCGTCCAGGCTGTCCAGCAGCCAGATGTCGCCGGCGTGCTGGTAGACCACCCGGTGGCCGTCGGTGGCGGCCTCGCGGGCGTAGTAGCTCGCGTGGTCGGTGTGCCGGCGCAGGTCGGCGCCGTCGGGGCGGCAGGAGTAGAGGTTGCCGATGCCCTCGTGGTCGGAGAGGAACGCGACCCGGGGCCCGTCTCGCCCGGCCACCAGCATGGGCGCGGCGAGGTGGCCGCCGAGCCCGGGCAGCAGCGGCTCGCCGTCCAGCCAGAGCCGGCCGGTGGCGCCGCCCCGGTAGCGCTTCCAGGCGGCGGGCTCGTGCGGGGCGCAGGCGGTCAGCAGCAGCGTGTGCTCGGCGGTCACCTGGGCGTCGCGGACCGGGCCCCAGGGCCGGCGGACGGCCGGCGAGCCGTCCGGTGGGAGCGCGTGCGCCCAGGTGTAGTGCGCGAACGGCTCGTGGAACGAGGTGACCGCGAGCACCTCGCCGGAGGGCAGCCAGCCGCGCACCCGGGTGTCCTGGCTGGCCCAGTAGCTCAGCCGGACCGCCTCGCCGCCGCCGACCGGGGCCGTCCACACCTCCGGGGTGAGCGCGGCCCAGCTGGTCCAGGCGAGGGTGCGGCCGTCGGGGGAGATCCGGGGGTTGCTCACCCTGGTCCGGTCGCAGCTGACCCGCCAGGCCCGGCCTGACGCTCCGTCGGGCCCGAGCGGGGCGAGCCAGACGTCGTCCTCGGCGGTCAGGGCCAGCAGCGGCCCCGCCAGGTGCGGGTACCTCAGATAGCCACGCTGCTCGGTCATCTGTCCATCGTTCGATGCCCACGCGGTGGGGGCAACCCGGGAGCCGCTCTCGTGCGGAGCTGGGCCGCTCTCGTGCGGAGCTGGATTGGGCCTTGAGCCCTGGTGCACACGCTGAGCGCGCCGGGAGGCGGCTCCCGGCGGACGAAGGAGGCAGCACATGAATGGTTGGGGGACGAAGTCGGGGCGCGCGCTGCTGCGGCTGATGAGCGCGCCCGGGTTCCAGGGGCTGGCGGCGGTCGGCGCCTGCTTCGGAGGTTTCGTGCCGGGTCCGCTGTGGGAGAGCCCGGCCGAGCTGGCCGAACGCTGGTTCACCGGTGGGCTGGACGATCCGGGCTTCGGGCTGGCCGGCCCGTCTGCGAACCACCCGGAGCGGCTCTGCCCGGCCGAGCCGCTGAGCTCGCTGGAGCGCCGGCTCAAGCAGGAGCTGGAACAGCACCTGGAGCTCGGGAGGGTCTGACGCGCACCGGCGCGCAGGGTGCCCGGAGCAGGCCTGAAGCAGGTCCGGCAGCAGGTCCGGCAGCGGGTCCGGTGACGGGTCCCGCGCCGGTCCGGCCGGCCCCCGACAGGGCCGCGGCGTTGCCTGGCACGGTCGAGCTCAGGCGCTGGTCCACGGGCGTTCGAGACCCCCTCTAGCCCCGGGCCTCAAGGTCGGGCCGTCCGCTTCGCGACGTGCGTCCCGCTACGCCGCGCGGGTGCGTCCTCGAACACCAGTCAGTGCACAATCAGGGGGATTGGCCGTGACCGCACAGAGTTTCACCGAGCTGGTGCTGAACCGGACCGCCGAGCTGGCCGACCGGACCGCGTACGTGTTCCTGGAGCAGACCCGTGAGGGCCTGGAGCCCCGGGCGCTCTCCTACGGGGAACTCGACCGGTCGGCCCGCCGGGTCGCGGCCTGGCTCCAGGAGCACGGCGCGGCGGGCGAGCGCGTGCTGATCCTGCAGTCCACCGGCGCGCAGTTCGTCAGCAGCTTCCTCGGCTGCCTCTACGCCGGCGCGGTCGCGGTGCCGGCCCCGCCGCCGGGCAGCGGGCGCCACCACACCGAGCGCTGCCTGGCGATCGTCAAGGACGCGGCCGTCCGGATGATCCTGACCGACTCCTCGCACGCCCCCGACGTCTCGCTGACGCTCGCCGAGGCGGGCCACGGCGAGGTGCGCTGCCTGGCGACCGACCGGATCGGCGGGCTCGACCCGGCCGACTGGCGGCCCGGCTCGATCGCGCCCGACGCGCTGGCCTTCCTCCAGTACACCTCCGGCTCGACCAGTGAGCCCAAGGGCGTGATGGTCGGTCAGGACGACCTGCTGGCGAACCAGGCCGCGATCTCGAACGCGATGCGCACCGGGCCGGACTCGGTGATCGGCGGATGGCTGCCGTTCCACCACGACATGGGCCTGGTCGGCCACCTGCTGCACCCGCTCTACCTGGGCGCGACCGGCGTGCTGATGCCGCCGAGCAGCTTCGTGCGCCGGCCGGTCAGCTGGCTGCGGATGATCAGCGAGCACGGCATCACCACCGGCGGCGGCCCGAACTTCGGCTACGAGCTCTGCCTGCGCCGGGTGACCGACGAGCAGCTGGACGGGCTGGACCTGTCGCGCTGGGAGACGGCGGTGAACGGCGCCGAGCCGGTCCGCGCCGAGACGCTGCGCGACTTCGCCGACCGGTTCGCGCCGGTGGGCCTGCGCCGCTCCGCGCTCTACCCCTGCTACGGCCTGGCCGAGACGACGCTGCTGGTGACCGGTGGCGACAACGGCATCGAGCCGGTCGAGCGCGAGGTGGACGCGGCGGCGCTCGCCGAGCACCGGATCGCACCGCCCACCGCCGGCGAGCCGACCCGCACCCTGGTCAGCTCCGGGCGGGCCCGCGACTTCGACCTGCGGATCGTCGACCCCGAGACCCGCAAGGTGCTGCCGGACGGCACGATCGGCGAGATCTGGGTCCGCGGCGCGAGCGTGGCGCGCGGCTACTGGAAGCGGCAGGCCGAGACCGCGCACGCGTTCCAGGCGGTCACCGCGAACGGCGACGGCGGTTTCCTGCGCACCGGTGACAGCGGCGTGCTGGAGGACGGTGAGCTGTTCGTCACCGGGCGGCTCAAGGAGATCGTCA
The DNA here is from genome assembly GCF_057158765.1 of Kitasatospora sp. NEAU-69. Taxonomy (NCBI): domain Bacteria; kingdom Bacillati; phylum Actinomycetota; class Actinomycetes; order Kitasatosporales; family Streptomycetaceae; genus Kitasatospora; species Kitasatospora sp. NEAU-69. The sequence goes on along the minus strand of NZ_JBWXUE010000007.1, from coordinate 80,874 downwards.
TCATGTCGGGCCGCAACCTCTACCCGCAGGACATCGAGCGCACCGTGCAGCGGGTCAGCCTGATGTTCGGCGCGGGCGCGGTCTTCGGCGTGGACACCGGGCGCGAGCAGGTCGTGCTGGTGCAGGAGGTGCGTCCGCTCGCGGAGCGCGAGGGCGACCTGGCGGCGCTGGTCTCGGCCGCCCAGCAGTGCATCGCCAAGGAGTTCGACGTGCCGGCCGAGAACGTGCTGCTGGTCCGCCCCGGCACGGTGCGCCGCACCACCAGCGGCAAGCTGCAGCGCGGCGAGATGCGCAAGCTCTTCCTCAGCGGCAGCCTGCGCCCGCTGCACCAGGTGCTCGACCCGCAGCTGCGCGAGCTGGTGCACGGAGCGGGGGTCGCGGTGGGTGGGGCGTGGTGAACGCGACCGCTGCCGAGACGGCCCGGAGGGACGACCCGGCCGACCGGCTCGAACGCGATCTCGGGGACCCCAGCGCACACGGTGATCTGACCTACCGTCAGGCCCTCGTGGACGACCGGGCCGAGGCGTTCCCCGCCGCGGCCTGCGCGGCGCTCGACGCCTGGGGCCTGCCGGCGTACTACGTGCCCGCCGAGTACGGCGGCACGCTGACCGACTACACCGAACTGCACCGGCTGATCCGCACGCTGGCCCGGCGCGACCTGACCACCGCGATCGCGCACGGCAAGACCTTCCTCGGCTCGGTGCCGGTCTGGATGGCCGGGGACGAGGCGGCCGCCCGCCGGCTCGGCGAACTCGTGCTCGGCGGCGCCCAGGTGTCGCTCGGGCTGACCGAGCGCACCCACGGCAGCGACATCATGGCCGGCGAGCTGACCGCGGACCCGTCGGGCGGCGGCTACCTGCTGAACGGCGAGAAGTGGCTGATCAACAACGCCACCCGCAGCCGGCTGCTCTGCCTGCTGGCCCGCACCTCGCCGGTCGGCGGGCCGCGCGGCTTCACCCTGCTGCTGGTGGACAAGCAGGCGCTGCGCCCGGACAGTTACCGCTGCCTGCCGAAGGTGCCGACGCACGGGATCCGTGGCGCCGACATCAGCGGGCTGGTGCTCCAGGACGCCCGGGTCGGCGCCGGGGCGGCGATCGGCGGCGAGGGCATCGGCGCCGAGCTGCTGCTGAAGGCGCTGCAGATCTCCCGCACGCTCTGCTCGGCGCTCTCGCTCGGCGCGCTGGACAACGCGCTGCGGATCGTCACCCGGTTCGCCTGCGAACGCGAGCTCTACGGGCGGAAGCTGGCCGAGCTGCCGACGACCCGCCGGCAGCTCGCCGAGGTCTACGCCGACCAGCTGATCGGCGAGGCGCTGAGCCTGGTGGCCACCCGCAGCGCCCACCTGCTGACCAGCGAGCTCAGCGTGACCTCCGCCGTGGCCAAGTTCCTGGTCCCGACGCTCGCCGACGGTGCGATCGCACGGCTCGGCGGGCTGCTCGGTGCCCGCTCGTTCCTGGCCGACCTGGACGACTACGGCACGTTCCAGAAGCTGGCCCGGGACCACCGGATCGTCGGGATCTTCGACGGCAACACGCTGGTCAACCTGTACTCGCTGGTCGCGCAGTTCCGCGCGCTGGCCCGCAACTACCTCGCCGCGCCGGACCACCGCCCGCAGCTGGCAAGGCTGTTCGACCTGCGCGAGGAGCTGCCGCCGGTGCGTCCGGAGCGCCTCGCGCTGCTGTCGCGCTACGGCAGCAGCGTGGTCGGCACGCTGCCGGAGGCGGTGGTCCAGCTGCGCGCGCTGGCCGTCGAGCGCCCCGAGCTGGCCGGCGCGGCCGATCGGGCGGGCGAACTCATGGTCTACGCGGACGAGTTGCACCGGCAGTTTGCGGCCCGCACGGAGACCGTGGCGCAGGCCGCCGCCGAGAGCTTCCAGCAGGCCCGCGCCTACGCGCTCTGCTTCGCGGGAGCCGCCTGCGCCGGGCTCTGGCTGCACAGCGGCGCCGGAGCCGGTGCCGGAGTCGGCACCGAGGCCGACGCCCTGCCGGCCGACGCGGAACCCGGGCTGTGGCAGGACGGGCTGTGGCTGGAGGCCGCGCTGACCCGGATCCTCGACCTGCTCGGGGAGCGCGCGAGCGGCCGGGCCGACGACGAACTCTTCGACCGCCTCTTCGGGCGGCTGACCACGCAGTACCGGCAGGGCACCCTCTTCTCCCTGCTGCGCTGCCCGATCGCCGAGGGACCACCGACATGCTGACAGACCTCACCGCGGCCCGCCGCCCGAGCGAGAACGAGAGCCCTGCCGACGACCCCGCCGCTGTTGCCGACCCCGCCGCTGCCGACGACCCCGCCGCCGTTGCCGACCCCGCTGCCCGGAACTCCGCCGAGGAGGCCGCGCTGGCTCGGATCGACGAGCTGGAGCGGCTGTTGGGCAACCCGCACGATCCGGCCAACCCGTTCGGAAACGCCGCGCTGCTGGCCGCCGACGAGCGCGGCGAGCTGCTCGCCGGAGCCGAGCAGGCGCTGACCGACTTCGGCCTGAACGCCGAGTTCGTGCCGGTCGCGCTCGGCGGCCGGCTCGACCGGGTGGACGTGCTGGCCCGGGTGCTGCGCCCGGTGTTCCGCCGGGACGCCTCGCTGGGCCTGGGCTACGGCGTCACGTCCTTCCTGGCGGCGATCGCGGTCTGGGCCGCCGGCACCCCCGAGCAGCAGCGCTTCACCGCCGAACTGCTGCTCGGCGGCGGCCGGTTGGCGATCGCCTACCACGAGCTGGCGCACGGCAACGACTTCGTCCGCAACGAGTTCGAGGCCCTGCCGTGGGACGGCGGCTTCCTGCTGGACGGTCGCAAGGAGGTCATCAACAACGCCGAACGGGCCGAGGCCCTGGTGCTGTTCAGCCGGACCGCGCCGCAGGCCGGCAGCCGCAGCCACTCGGTGCTGCTGATCGACAAGCAGCAGCTGGAGCCGGGCAGTTACGACTACCTGCCGCGCTACGAGACGGTCGGCGTGCGCGGCTGCCAGATCGGCGGCTTCGAGTTCCGGGAGAGCCCGCTGCCCGGCGAGGCGCTGGTCGGCGCGCTCGGCGAGGGCGTCGAGATCGCGCTGCGCTCGTTCCAGATCACCCGCAGCGCGGTGCCCGGCATGGTGCTGGCCGGCGCCGACACGGCGCTGCGCACGGTGGTCGGCTTCGCCGTCGAGCGGCAGCTGTACGGCCGTTCGGTGCTGGACATCCCGCACGCGCGGGCCACCGTGGCCGGGGCGTTCGTCGATCTGCTGATCTCCGACTGCCTCTCGCTGGTGGCCACCCGCGCGGTGCACCTGCTGCCGGAGCAGACCAGCGTGCTGGCGGCCGTCGTCAAGTACCTGGTGCCCAAGCTGCTGAACGAGACCACCTACGACCTCTCGGTGGTGCTCGGCGCCAACTTCTATGTGCGGGACGGCTCGTACGGCGTCTTCCAGAAGCACGTCCGGGACCTGCCGATGACCAGCCTCGGGCACGCGGGCACCGCTGCCTGCCAGGCGACGATCATCCCGCAGCTGCCGCGCCTCGCCCGGAAGGCCTGGTTCGCCGACGAGCCCGCGCCGGCCGCGCTGTTCAGCCTGACCGAGGACCTGCCGCCGCTGGACACCGACCGGCTGCGGCTGGCCGGTGGCGCGGACTCGCTGGCCGCCTCGCTGGTCGCCGCCGCCGCACGGCTGGAGGCCGAGCCGGCCGCGGACCCGGCGCTGCGCCGGCTCGTCGCAGGCCTGGTCGGCGAGCTGCGCGAGCTGCAGGCCGAGTGCGCCGAGATGTCGCCGCAGGACCGCACGGTGCTGGCGAACCCGCGGGCGTTCGCGCTGGCCGACCGGTACGCGCTGGTGCTGGCCGGCGCCGCCTGCCTGAACGTCTGGCAGGCGCAGCGGGATCAGCGCGAGCAGCTGCCCGAGGAGGGCGAGGCGGGCTTCCTGGCCGACCCGGTCTGGCTGCGCGAGGCGCTGGTCCGGATCAGCCGCCGGCTCGGCCTGCCGCTGCCCGAGCGCGACGACACGGTGGTGGAGCGGCTGCTGGACGAGGTCCTGGCGCGCTACCACGGCGCCCGCAGCTACGACCTGTACGAGACCCGGCTGGCCGGCTGACGGTCCCTCGGGGCCCGTCGCACACCTGAAGGAGCATCAGATATGGAGTTTTCCGTGACCGGCCGGCAGGAGCAGCTGCTCCGGGACTGGCTCGTCGAGCGGCTCGGCCAGTACCTGCGCCGCTCGCCCGCCGAGATCGACACCGGCCTGCCGTTCGCCGAGTACGGCCTGGACTCGGTCGCCGCGCTCAGCCTGTTCGGCGACATCGAGGACGCCTTCGGGCTCTACCTGGAGCCCACCGTGGCCTGGGACTACCCGACGGTGAACTCGCTCGCGCTCTACCTGGCACTGGAGATGGCCCGCAGTGCGCCCGGTGCCCTCGGGAGCGCGCTGTGAAACCGGCCGCCACCCATGCCGCGGGACCGGCCGCCGGGACCCCGGCCGCCGGGAGCGCGGGCGCCGCGATCGCGGTCGTGGGGCTGGACTGCCGGTTCCCCGGCGCCCCGGACCCGGCGGCGTTCTGGGCGCTGCTGGACGAGGGGCGCGACGCCGTCGGTCCGCGCCCGGCCTCGCGCCGCCCGTCCGGCGGCCGGGCGGACCGTCCCGAGGGCGGCTTCCTGGCCGATGCCGACGCCTTCGACCACGAGTTCTTCGGCATCGCCGAGCTGGAGGCCGCGGCGATGGACCCGCAGCAGCGGCTGCTGCTGCAGAGCGGCTGGCGGGCGCTGGAGGACGCCGGCTTCGGCCCGGCGGACACCGCCGGCTCGGCCACCGGCGTCTACGTCGGCGCGATGGCCGACGACTGGTCACGGCTGATGCTGGACGGCGGCGAGCGGATCACCCCGCGCACCGGCACCGGCGCGGGCCGCTCGATGCTGGCCAACCGGCTCTCCTACCAGCTGGACCTGCGCGGCCCGAGCCTGACGGTGGACTCGGCCTGCTCCTCCGCGCTGGTCGCGGTGCACCTGGCGATGAACGCGCTGCTGGTCGGCGAGTGCGACCAGGCGCTCGCCGCCGGGGTGAACCTGGTGCTCACCGACGTGCTCGACGAGATCTACGCACAGTCCGGCCTGGCCGCGCCGGACGGCCGCTGCAAGCCGTTCAGCGCACGGGCCGACGGGATCGGGCGGGCCGAGGGCGTCGGCGCGCTGGTGCTCTGCCGGCTCTCCGACGCGCTCGCCCAGGGGCGGCCCGTCTACGCCGTGCTGCACGGCAGCGCCGTCAACCAGGACGGGCGCAGCAACGGGATCATGGCGCCCTCGCGCCGCGCGCAGCAGGACGTGATGCTGGCCGCCTGCCGGCGGGCCGGTGTGACGCCCGCCGAGGTCTCCTGGGTGGAGGCGCACGGCACCGGCACCCAGGTCGGCGACCTGATCGAGGCCCGGGCGCTCGGCCGGGTCTACGGCGCGGCCGAGGGCCGCACGGTGCCGTGCGCGATCGGCTCGGTGAAGGGCAGCATCGGGCACACCGAGGGCGCGGCCGGACTGGCCGGGCTGATCAAGGCCGTGCTCGCGCTGCACCACCGCCGGGTGCCGGCCAGCCGCTACGGCGAGGCGGAGCACCCGACGCTGGACCTCGCCGCGCATGGCCTGCGGCTGCTGGACGCGCCGCTGGAGCTGCCGGCCGGGCCGGTACTAGCGGGCGTCTCCAGCTTCGGCATGGGCGGCAGCAACGCGCACGTGCTGGTCGGCAGCGCGCCGCGGACCGCGCCCGCGGTGGAGGCCGGCGCGGTCGGCGTCTTCACGCTGAGCGCGCCGACCGCGGCCGGGCTGCGCCGCAACATCGAGCTCCAGGCGGCGGCGCTGGCCGACGGGCCGGCCGGTGCATCCCTCGCCTCGCGCTGCTGGACCAGCAACCGGGTGCGGACGGGCTTCGCGCACCGGGTCGCCGTGGTCGCCGACGGCGGTAGTGGCGGTGGCAGCGGCAGTCGCGGCGGCGCAGCTGCCGGCCGGACCGCGCTCGCGGCCGCGCTGCGGGCGGCCGAGCCGACCGGTGGCCCGGTCGGGCGGCCGGTCACCGCGCTGCTCTTCGGCGGCGAGGGCTCGGCGTACGCCGGGATGACCGGGCGGCTGTACCGCGAGTGCGAGCGCTACCGGGAGCACCTGGACGACGCCTCGGCCGCGCTGGACCCGTACCTCAAGCTCTCGGTGGCCCGGCTGCTGGCCGCACCGGGGCAGCGGCCCGAGCTGCCGGCGGGCTGGGCGCAGCCGGCGCTCTTCGCCGTGCAGTACGCGCTCGGCCGCACGCTGGCCGAGCTCGGTCTGCGGCCGGACGCGGTGCTCGGGCACGGCGTCGGCGAGTACGCGGCCGCGGTGGCCGCCGGGGTGCTGCCGCTCGCGTCGGCGGCCCGGCTGGTCGTGGCGCGGGCCGCCGGGCCGGCGCAGCTGCGGGCCGAGGCCGAGGGCACCGAGTTCGCGGCGCCGGGCGTGGCGTACTTCTCCGGGCTGACCGGTGGGCAGGTCGGCTCGCTCGACGCCGGCTACTGGATCGAGCACGGCAGCGCGCCGGTGCGGTTCGCGGCCGCGGCCTCGGCGCTGCTCGACTCCGGGCTGACCCACCTGGTGGAGCCCGGACCGTCGGCGGCGCTGCTGCCGCTGACCCTGTCGCTGCCGACTCCGGGCACCCGGACGGGCGGTGCGGGTGCCGGATCGGGCTCGGGTATGGGCGCGGGTGCGGCGGTGCGGCCGACCGGCGTCTGCGTGGTGCGGCACGAGGAGTCCGGCGTCGCCGCGCTGGCCGAGGCGGCCGCGCAGCTGTACCGGACCGGCGTGGAGCTCAGCTGGGACGCGCTCTACCGGAGCGCCGACCGCCGCTACCACCGGCTGCCGACGCAGCGTTTCGACACCACCGCGCGGTTCTGGCACACCGACGCCAGGCAGCTCACCGGCGGCGGGCCGGGCACACCGGGAGTCAGGGAGGACGACCAGATGACCGTACTCGCGCAGCTGCCGTCCGCGCTGCCGTCCGCGCTGCCGTCCGCGCCGCCGTCCGCGTCCGAGCCGGCGCCGGCCGAGGTACCGGCGGAGGTGCCGGTCGAGGCGGTGCCGGAGCTGGTCCGCGAGACGGTGGCCGCCGTCACCGGCCTGGTCGCCGCCGACCTCGGCGACGAGGACCGCTTCTACGACGACCTGGGCTTCGACTCGGTGATGTTCATGGAGCTCAAGTACCGGCTGGAGGAGCGGATTCCGGCGCTCGGCGAGCTCTCGATCCCGGAGATGATGTCCAGCCTGATCGCGCTCGGCACGCTCACCGCGTACCTCTGCGCGCAGCTGACCCAGGTCGCGGTCTGATGGCCGCGCAGCCGGGGACGCCGGCGCCCGACGGCCCGTACCTCTACGGCGTCGCCTCCGCCCTGCCCGGCCGTCCGGTCGGCAACGAGGAGCTGGCGGGGCGGCTCGGATTGACCGCCCAGTGGGTGGACATCTTCGTCGGCAACCGCACCAGACACTTTGCCGTGGACCTCGCGGACGGCGAGGCCCGCTGCACGCTCGCCGACCTCGGCGAGCAGGCCGCCCGGGACGCGCTCGCGCAGGCCGACGTGGCGCCGGCCGAGCTCTCCTTCGTGGTGCTGGCCACCGCGACCCCCGACGCGCTGATGCCGACCACCGCGGCCGAGATCGCCGCGCGGCTCGGCATCGCGGGCGTGCCGGTGCTGCAGCTGCAGTCCGGCTGCTCCGGCGCGGTGCAGGCACTCACGCTCGCCCGGTCGCTGCTAGGGCCTGACCGGGCGGTCGGCCTGGTGCTCGGCGGCGACGTCAGCGCCAAGCACCTCGACCTGACCCGCGACTTCCGCCGGATGCCGCCCGCCGAGCTGGTCAACTACGTGCTCTTCGGTGACGGTGCGGGCGCCGCCGTGGTCGGTGCCGCGCCGCGCCCGGGGGCGGCCCTCTTCCGTGCGCTGGACCACCGGATGACCGGGCTGGACCTGCCGCCCGGGCAGCGGGTCGAGTGGTACGGCGCCGCCGAGCGGGCGGATGATCGCCCGGCGGTCAGCGAGGACTACAAGGCGGTCGAGCAGCACGTCCCCGAACTGGCCAGGCAGGCCTGCGCCCGGGTGCTGGACGAGCTCGGCTGGTCGGCCCACGAGGTGGACTTCCTGCTGCCGCCGCAGCTGGGCGGCCGGATGACGGCGAAGCTCACCACCGGGCTGCGCGCCGCGCTGGACCTGGACGAGGCGGTCGAGCTGTCCTGCGTGGCCGACACCGGGAACACCGGGAACGCGCTGCTCTTCAGCCAGTTGGAGCTGCTGCTGGCCGCGCTGCGCAAGCCGGGCAAGCCGGACAAGCCGGGCGGCGGCCGCCGGGCCCTGGGGGCCTGCGTCGAGTCGAGTCGATGGATAACCGCGGGATTCGCTCTGGAGGCGCTGTGACGATCAGGACGACGGGCAGAACGAGCAGCGGCACGACCGGCCGCAGAACGATCGACGAACTCCACCGGCAGGACCGGCTGATCGCCGAGTACCCGCAGGTCGCCGCGCTGCTCGCGGCGTCGTTCCAGGACGGGGACGAGGACGGGCTGCGCCGGGCCGGCGCGCTGCTCGCCCGGCTCGACCCGGCCGAGGTGCTGGCGGCGCACCCGGACCAGCCGGTGGTCCGGGTCACCGTCTCCGGCGGCCGGACGGTGACCGCGCCGGTGCTCGCGCCGCTGGCCGGCGAGCTGGCCAGGCACGGCCTGCTGCTCGACGCGCGCAGCGGCGAATTCAACGGCTGGATCCGCGAGTTGGCCGACCCGACCAGCCCGCTGCGGGCACACCGGCCGGACCTCGCGCTCTGCCTGCTGGACCCCGCCACGCTGCTGGAGGGCCTGCCGATCGGCTGGCGCGCGGCCGACGCCGAGCGGCTGCTGGCCGAGCGGCTGACGCTGCTGGCCGGGCTGGCGGCCGGTTTCGCCGGGCAGCGGGCCGGCACCCTGGTGCTCAACACCGTCTCGCTGCCCCAGCGTTGGACGCGCCAGCTGCTCGATCTCGGCGCGCGCGCCGAACTCGGTGCCATCTGGCGGGAGTTCAATGCCCGGCTGCTGCGGCTGGCCCGCCCGGCCGAGGGCGTGGTGGTGCTCGACCTGGACCCGCTCGCCGCCTCCGGCGTGCGCACCGACGACCCGCGACTCGGCTGCTACGCCGGCCTCGAGCTGAGCGGGGAGCTGCTGGCCGGCTATGCCCGGGAGGTCGCCCACGTGGCCCGCGCGCTGCGCGGCGACACCCGCAAGTGCCTGGTGCTGGACCTCGACGGCACGCTCTGGGACGGCGTGCTGGACGAGGACGGTCCGGACGGGATCCGCCCGGCCGGCGGGCTGCGCGGCCAGGCCTTCCACGCGTTGCAGCGGGTGGTCCGCCAACTCGCCGGTCAGGGCGTGCTGCTCGCGGTGAGTACCAAGAACGACGCGCAGGCGGTCCGCGCCGCACTGCGCTTCCACCCCGACATGCTGCTGCGCGAGGCGGACTTCGCACAGCTGCGGGCCGGCTGGCACCCCAAGTACCGCAGCCTGCTGGAGATCGCCGAGCAGCTCGGGATCGCCCCCGACTCGCTGGTCTTCGCCGACGACAGTGCGGTGGAGCGCGGCGCGATCGCGGCCGCGCTGCCCCGGGTCGCCGTGCTGCCGTTCGACGCCGAACCGGCGCTGCACGTGGAACGGCTGCTGGCCGACGGCTGGTTCGACGTGCTGGAGCTGACCGAGGAGGACCGCGAGCGCCCCGACCGGTACCGCGCCCGCAACCTGCGCGGCGAGCTGCGCGCCACCGCGCTGGACCACCGGGACTACCTGCGCTCGCTCCAGGTCCGGGTCGAGCTCGCCCCGGCGCGTCCTGAGGACTACCCGCGGATCTCCCAACTGACGCTGCGCACCAATCGGTTCAACGCCACCGGCGAGCGCTGGTCGGTCGCCGAGGTGCGCGAGCGGGCGGCCGCCGGGAGCGTGCTGACGATCCGGGTGACCGACCGGTACGGGGACGAAGGCTTGGTCGGCGCGCTCTTCCTCGACACTGCCGGGTTCGACGCCGCCGGCCCGGCCTGGTGCCTGGACCAACTGGTGCTCAGCTGCCGGGCGCTGGGCCGGGAGGCGGAGGACGCGGCGCTGGCCGGGCTGCTCCGGCTGGCCCGGGAGGCGGGCGCGACCGAGCTGGCCGCGCGCTGGCGGCCGACCCCGGCCAACCCGGCCGTGCGCGAGCTGCTGGTGCGGCACGGCTTCGTGCCGACCGCCGACGAGCAGCTGCTGGTCCGCCGCACCGCGCCCGCGGTCACGGCACCCGAGCAGATCGAACTGGTGCTGCCGGTGGCCGCCCCGAAGGAGGACACGTGCGTACCGCTGCCGACCTGATCGAACTGGTCAACCGCGAGGTGGGGTTGGCGCTGGAGGCGGCCGACGCCGAGCGGCCGCTGTCCGTGCTGCCCGGCTGGGACTCGCTGCACTTCATCCGCCTGGTCGCCGCGCTGGAGGCCGAGCTCGGCCGTCCGGTGCCGGTCGCCGAGGTGCTCACCGCCCGGACGCTGGCCGAGGTGTACGCCTGGGTGTCCGCGCCATGACGGCCGACCAGGATGTCCGCCGGCCGGCCACGGACCGACCGTCCGAACGCCGGCGGGCCGACCGGGCCCGCCGGCACACCCGCTACTTCCTCTCCTGGGCCCGCGCGGCGGCCCCGGTCCAGCTCGGTGCCCAGGTCGAGCTGACCGGCCTGCTCGCCCACCGCGCCGCGGCCCGCGCCCGCGGTGAGCGCTACTCGCCGGTCAGCTACCTGCTGCTCGCCGCCGGCCGGGTGCTGGCCCGCCACCCGGAGGCCAACGCGGCCGCGCTCGGCGGCCCGGTCCCGCGCACGGTGCGCTACCCCGGCGTGCACGCCAAGCTCGCGCTGGACCGCGGCGCGGGCAGCGAACGCGCGGTGCGCACCGCCGTGCTGCGCGACGTCGACCGGCTGACGCTGGCCGAGGTCCAGCAGCTGGTGGACCGCTACCGGGACGGCCCGCTCGGCGAACTGCCGGGCGCGGCCGGCGTCCGGCTGCTCGGGCGGCTGCCCGCGCCGCTCGGCCGGCTGGCCTTCCGGACCGCCGTCGCCTCGCCGGCCAAGCGGCAGGAACTGCTCGGGACGGTCGCGGTGAGCATGCTCGGGCGGCCGGGCGTGGACACCTTCCACTCCTACGGCGGCACCGCCGTCACGCTCACCGCCGGCCGGATCGCGGACCGACCGGTGGTGCGCGGCGGCGTGCTCGCCGTCGCCCCAACCCTGCATCTGGGCCTCACCTTTGACCACCGAGTGATCGACGGCGCCACGGCGGCGGAGATCCTCAACGAGCTTGTCGAACTGCTGGAGGGCTGCGATGCCGCTGTTCCCGGGGGCTGGGACGAGCCCCGACACCGTCTCGGGGCCGGCGGTGGGGGCGCCGATCCGGCTGCGCAGCCCGGCCGGACCCTGGCGCCGGATCCTGGAGTGCCTGCATGAGCGCGGCGCCGTCATGGTGCACGCGCTGCTGGAGGACTGGATCCCGGCCGATCTGGACGATCCGGAGCTCAAGGAGGTGCTGGGCCGGGACTGGCCGCGCTACAGCGCCATGACGCACCAGCAGGTGCGGGCCAGGTTCGCCGCCTCCCGGTTGCTGCTCAAGCACGTCGCGGCCAAGGTGATCGACTCCTCGCCGCAGGCCGTCGAGCTCGCCTACAAGCCCGGCGGGCGGCCGTACCTGCGCGGCTGCGACCAGATCGACATCAGTCTCAGCCACACCGAGGACCTGCTGCTGGTCGGCGTCACCCGGCTGGGCTGGATCGGCGTGGACGCGGAATCCTCGGAGCGCTCGATGATGGTGCCCGGCATCGAGCGGCAGATCTGCACGCCGGCCGAGCGCGAGATGCTGGCCGAGGTGGCCGACGACGACCGCAACCAGGAGATGGTCCGGCTGTGGACGCTCAAGGAGGCGTACAGCAAGGCGATCGGCCAGGGGCTGCGGTTCCGCTTCAACGAGTTCGGCTTCGGCCCGAGCGGCCGGCCGGTCCAGGTGCTGCGCCCGGACGGTTCGCCCGGCACCGGGCACGAGTGGAGCTTCGGCACCTACCAGGTCGAGAGCCGGTACACGGTCAGCTGGGCGCTCTACGACGCCGGCTTCGGTGACACCGCGGACACCGCGGCCGGCACCATGCTGGACGAAGGCCTGATGGAGGCGCTGATGGCGCTCGGCGGGCCGGAGAGCGAGCTGCTCCGGAGCGACCTGGCGCCGGTCGGTGCGGCCGTCGAGCCGCTGGGCCTGCGGCCGGTGGCGGCATGAGCGCCACCACCGCCACCACCGCCACCGACGTGGCCGTGGTGGGCGGCGGCCCGGGCGGTCTCGCGCTCGCGCTGGAACTCGCCCGCCGCGGTGTGCGGGTGACCGTGCTGGAGCGCGCGGCGGACGGGCGGCGGGACTTCCGCGGCGAGTCGCTCTCGCCGGACGGCGTCCGGCTGCTGGACCGGTTCGGGGTGCTGGAGCGGCTGCGCGACGAGGCGCTGCCGGTGCGCGGGCTGGAGGTCGCCGACGGCGGCCGGCCGGTGCTCTCGGTCGACTTCGGCGCGTTCCGCTACGACTTCCGGTATCCGTGGGAGGTACCGCAGGCCCGGTTGCTGGCCGAACTCGCCTCGGCCGCCGAGCGGTTCGAGGGCTTCCGGCTGCTGCGGCGCACGTCGGTGACCGGTCTGCTGCGCGAGGCGGGCCGGGTGGTCGGCGTCGCGACCGGCTCCGGCGAGCTGCGGGCCTCGCTGACCGTCGCCGCCGACGGCCGGTACGGGCGCACCGCCGAGTGGGCGGGCCTGCGGGTCGAGCGTCGCCCGCTGGAGCGGGACGTGCTCTGGCTGCGGCTGCCGCGCCCGGCCGAGTGGGCCGAGCCGCGCTACCGGGTGCGGATCCGTGGCGGCCGGCACGCGCTGGTGCTGCCCGACTCGGGGGGCGCCACCGTGCGGGTCGGCCTCAACATCCCCAAGGGCGGCGTGCGCGAGCTGCGGGCGGCCGGCATCGCGGCGCTGCACGAGCGGGTCGAGGAGCTCGCGCCGGAACTGGCCGGCGCGGTGCGCGAACGGGTGGGGGAGTGGCATGACACGGCATTGCTGGACATCTTCAGCGCGATGGCGCCGCGTTGGTCCGCCCCGGGTGTCGCGCTGCTCGGCGACGCCGCGCACACGCTCTCCCCGGTGCTCGGGCAGGGGGTGAACCACGCGCTGGCCGACGCCGCCGTGCTGGCCCCGCTGGTCGCCGAGGCCCTCGCCCACCCGGCCGGCTCCCGGGGCCGCTCCCCGGCCGCCGCCCTCGACCGCGCGACCGCCGAGTACCAGCGCTCACGCGAGCCGGTGGTCTCCCGCTCCCGCGCCCTCCAGCTGCGCCAGGAACGCGTCTTCACCTGGTCCAGCCCCCCGGCCGCCGCCGCCCGCCGCGCGGTCTACCGCGCGATGGGCGCCAGTGCGCGGCTGCGCGGTCGGGTGCTGGAACCGGCCTACTTCGCGGACCAGATCGCGGCGGCGTCCTGCGGCGCGGATCCGGCGGCCGCCAGGGCCGAGGTCAGTTCTTCGGCGGCATGATCGCGGCCAGCAGCAGGCGGTTGGAGAGCGCGTTCGGCCCGTCGTTGCCGGTGATGTTGGAGAGCGAGAAGATGCCCCGCAGCGACAGGTCGCGGGTGGCGAACATGCCGTTGGAGTAGCCGAGGTCGTGGCCGGTCTTGCCCCAGAGGACCTGGCCGCCGGGCAGCGGGGTGGCCATCAGGCCGGCGCCGAAGCAGGCCGGGCCGGGCTTGCCGTTGACGGCGCACTCGAAGGTGCCCGCATACGGGACGACCTTGCCGTCCGTGCCCTTGGGGAAGGTGAACATCTCGTTCAGCTGGGCGGCGGGGAGCAGCTTGCCCTTGAACAGCGCGGTGATGAAGTGGTCCAGGTCGGCCGGGGTGGAAATCATGTTGGACGGGTCGCCGCCCTGCTCGCTGACGTCCACGTTCTCGCCCTGGCTGTTCGTCAGGTAGCCGTGCAGGTACGGCTTGGGCATCACCGGGTCGTCCTCGGGGACCGAGGTCTGGTCGAGGTGCAGTGGCTGGAGGATCCGGCTGCCGACCTCGTCCTTGAAGGAGTGGCCGGTGATCTGCTCGATCAGCTTGCCGCCGATCCGGAAGCCGAGCGAGTTGTACTCCTGCTCGGTGCCGGGGACGAAGTGCGGGCCGGGCTTGGAGCGGTGGGGGTCGCTGGGGTTCAGGGTGTCCTGGATGACCTGGTCGAAGGTGCGGTAGTCGTAGCGGTTGGCGATCTCGTCGTCCACGCTCGGGGTCGGCGCGTCCTCGTCCACGTCCGGGAGGCCGCTGGTCATGTTGAGCAGCTCGCGGATGGTGATCGGCTGGAACTTGTCCGACAGCAGGCCGGGCATGTAGTACTGCACGGTCTGGTCCAGATCGACCCGGCCCTCGGCGGCCAGCTGCAGGATGACCGTGGCCTCGAAGGTCTTGGAGATGCTGCCGATGTGGAAGTGGGCGTTGGCCGGGATCTGCTTGCCGGTCACCGCGTCCAGGCTGGAACCGCGCCAGGTCTGGCCGGGCTCGCCGACCCGGGCGATCACACCGGCCGCCCCGTCGCCGGGCTGCGGCTGGATCGCGGCCTGGAGGGCGGCCGGGTTCAGCGCCGGGAAGGCACCGGCGGGCGCGGGGCTCGCGGCGAAGGCCTGCGTTCCGGCGCCCACGGTCAGGGCGAGCACGGCGGTCCCGGCCAGGCCGAGAGCGGCGGTGCGCCGTGCGAGCTTGCTGATCTGACCGGCCGTCATGGTGTTCTGTCGCTTGTTCACGTGATCATCATGCTGGGCCGGTCCGTTCGTCCGCCATCGGTATTTACCCCGACCCGCCCCCGAGGCACCCCTGAGTCCGCTGCCGGGTCATGACCCGGTGTCAGGTCATAACAGGCGCTTGCCCGGTGCTTGAGGCGGGGTCGAGTTCGCGGGGTTACAAGGAAGGCTCGGCGACCGAATTGAGGGGCGAGATGACCGCGGGAGAATTCCTCGGGCTGTCCGAGCTGGGCGAGCTGGTGCTGCTGCATGCCGAGGCGCAGGGGATACCGGCCGATCGGTGCCGGGAGGTGCTGGGGCGGATCACCGAGGCCTGGGGTGACGGACCTGGCGGCTGGGGCACGGTGTGGGCTGCCGAGGGCGATCGGCTGGCCGAGGCCGGGCAGCCCCTGGAGGCCGCGCACCACTACGCGCTCGGGCGGTTCCCGTTCGCGGCGGATGAGGCCCGGCGGCGGGCGCAGTCGCGCTGTGTCGCGGAGTTCGACCGCTGGCGCAGTGAACTGCCCGTTGAGACCGGCCGGTTGGTGGTGCCGTTCGGCGAGGACGGGCAAGTCGTCTGCTGGACGGCCGGGTTGACGCACGGCCCGGACGATCCGCGGCGCCCGCTGCTGCTGGTGCTCGGCGGGATCGTCAGCGTGAAGGAGCAGTGGGCGCCGCTGCTCGCCGCGGCCGACCTGCTCGGTGTGGCGGTGGCCGTCACCGAACTCCCGGGCGTGGGCGAGAACACGCTCCGCTACGGCGGCCCGGCGGCGGAGCGGATGCTCTCGCAGCTGCTGGACGCGCTGGCCGATCGGGCCGAGGTCGGGCGGACGGCCGCGATCGCACTGAGCTTCGGCGGGCATCTGGCGTTGCGAACCGCCGTGCGTGACGGGCGGATCCGCAGCGTGGCCACGGTGGGTGCGCCGCTGCGGCGGTTCTTCACCGACCGGCAGTGGCAGCGCGGTGTGCCGCGCACGACCGTGCGGACGCTGGCCCACCTGGCGACCGCGCCGGAGGCCGACGTCCTCGATGGCCTGCAGGAACTCGCGCTCTCGGAGCAGGAGTTGGCTGCGCTTCGGATTCCGGTGCACTACGTCGCGGCGGCGCGGGACGACATCGTGCCGCCGGACGAGGCGGAGCTGCTGCAGCGGCTGGTGCCGACCGCGCGGGTGACCGTCTTCGACGATGTGCACGGCGCCCCGGCGCACTTGGGCGAGATCCGCGACCTGCTGCTGGGCTCGCTGGGCGCGGCGCTCGCAGCGGCGGGGGAGAAGTGAGCAGCAGCTGGTTCCACCGCCGGCCGGCCGGGCGCGCGGTCAGCCTCGCGATCGGGCTCGGCGCGTTCCACGCGGCGTACCGGCTCGGGCGTGGCCGCCGCGATCCGGTGCTGTGGAGCTGCGCGCTCGCCCCGGACGTCGCGCTGCTGATCGGGATCGCGGCCGCGCCGAGCTGGGAGCGGATGCCGCGCTACGCGATCGCGCCGTACAACGTGCTGCACTCGCCGGTCGTACCGGCCGCGCTGCTCGCGGCGGCGGGGCTGCGCCGGGACCGGCGGCTCGCGGTGGCGGGCCTGGCCTGGCTCGGTCACCTGGGCTGGGACCGCGCCTGGGGCTACGGCCCGCGGGACGCGGACGGCTACGTGAGCTGAGGGTGGGGCGGGCGAGGCCCGCCCCACCCGGGTGTCACCAGCTGACCGGCAGCTCCACCAGCCGGTTGACCAGCAGCCCGCTGTGCATCCTGACGTCCTCGGCCGGCACCGCGAGGCGCAGCCCGGGGAGGCGGCGGGCCAGCGCGGTGAGCGCGATCTCCAGTTCGGCGCGGGCCAGCGGGGCGCCGAGGCAGTGGTGGATGCCGTGGCCGAACGCGGCGTGCGTGGCGCCGGCCCGGTCGGGGTCGAAGCGGTCCGGATCGGGGAACACCGACTCGTCCCGGTTGGCCGAGCAGATCGAGGCGATCACCGCACTGTTGGCCGGGATGGTGGTGCCCGCGATGGTGACCGGGCGCAGCGTGACCCGCAGCGGGCCGCCGTCGCCGATCGGGTTGTACCGCAGCAGCTCCTCGACCAGGGCCGGCACGTCCTGCGGCCGGTCCAGCACGGTGGCGAGGCGCTGCGGCGTGCGCAGCAGCGTGAAGACCGAGGTGCCGATCACGCCGGCCGTCGTCTCGAAGCCGGCGATCAGCAGCGTCATCGCCATGGTCACCAGCTCGCGGTGGTCCAGCGAGCCGTGCTCGTCGTGGGCCAGCACGAGCGCGCTCAGCAGGTCCTCGGCCGGTTCGGCGCGCTTGGCGGCGACCAGGCCGGCCAGGTAGCCGATCAGCTCGTCGCGGGCGGTGCGCATCTGCTCGGGGGTGTGGCTGGAGAGCGAGAGCAGCGCGTCCGACCAGCCGCGGAACCGGTCGCGGTCCTCGAACGGGACGCCGAGCAGCTCGCAGATGACGATCGCGGGCAGCGGCAGCGCGTAGCCGGCCTGGAGGTCGGCGCCGGGACCGGCGGCGACCAGCCCGTCCAGCAGCTCTTCGGCGGCCTGCTCGATCCGTGGGCGCATCGCCTTCACCCGGGCCGCGGTGAACTCGCGGGCGACCAGGCGGCGCAGCCGGGTGTGGTCGGGCGGGTCCATGGTGAACAGGCCACCGCCCTCGAACGGCACGGCGGTCAGCTTGGGCGCCTCGGGCAGGACGGTGGCCGCGCGGCTGAAGAGCGGGTCGGAGAGTACGGTACGGACGTCCTGGTAGCGGGTGACCAGGTAGCCGGGGTCGCCGCTCGGCAGCGTGACGTGCGCGACGGGGCAGCGCGAGCGGAGCTCCTGGTGCACCGGGGGGACCTCGGTGGCGGACGGCCGGCTCGGCGGGTAGCCGAGGGGGAGGTCGGCGCGGCTCCCGGGCATGGCAGCATCGAAGGCGCCGGGATCCGGAGCGGAAGAATCCGGCTTTCCAGACTCGATACTTTCGGAGTCAACTATTCCGGTTGCGATGATCTCGGGGGCGCTGGTCATATCTCCTCCTGACAGGACATCGGCTCAGGTCAGGGGCAGCTTCCGGGGTACCGCTCGAGCCGCACTGGAAGTGTTTTCCGGAGTAGCATCCTCCGCGGGAGTGCTGGAGTGGCAACCCGTGCCCTAGGTGAATCAAGCGGGGGAGCATTACGTGACCATTCGGGTGTTGCTGGCCGAGGACATGCACATGGTGCGCGGCGCTCTGGTGGCGCTGCTCGGCCTGGAAGAAGACATCGAAGTGGTTGCGGAGCTGGCCAACGGCAGCGACATCGTCCCCCGGGCGAAAGAGCTGCGGCCGGACGTGGCGGTGATCGACATCGACCTGCCCGGCACCGACGGTCTGACCGCCGCCGCCCAGCTGCACGAGCTGGTCCCCGAGTGCAGCGCGCTGATCCTGACCAGCCTGGGCCGGCCCGGCACGTTCCGCCGGGCGCTCTCGGCCGGGGTGCGCGGCTTCATCCTCAAGGACGCGCCGCCGGACCAGCTGGCCTCCGCGATCCGCCGGGTCGCCAAGGGCGAGTGGGTGGCCGACCCGGATCTGATGCTCTCCGCCTGGGACAGCGGCGACAGCCCGCTGACCGAGCGGGAGACCGAGGTGCTGCGGCTGGCGGCGGACGGTGCCGAGGTGGCCGAGATAGCCGGCCGGCTCTACCTCTCGGTCGGCACGGTGCGCAACTACCTGACCGCCGTGGTGGACAAGCTGAACGCGCGCAACCGGCTGGACGCGGTGCGGATCGCCCGCGAAGCAGGCTGGGTCTGACCCGGAAACGGGCGATGGCCGTGGCTTCGCGCCACGGCCATCGGGACCCCGAGAAGAATGACAGAAACCTTAGAAAACCGAATGGTTGTGGGGTAAACTGATTTTGAGCTGATGGGCCATCAGTTCACCCCGTCCCTTGGCATGAACCGCCTCAGATCAGGCGACCGCCGGATGCCCCGGTCCGCGGTTACCCCGTCGGCCAGGCGGCGGCAGAGTGATCAGCCCTCCGGAGGCCGATCCTGGCGACCCGGCGGATTCGTCCGCAGCGCACTCCTCGGCGACCCCGGGGCCGGCGTCCAGCCCGTCGATCTCGGCGAGCAGCTCGAAGCAGCCGTCCTCACGCACCCGGGCGGTCAATCGGCCGCCGACGGCGGCGAGCCGGGCACTCAGGTTGTTCAGCCCGCCCTGCTGGCTCGGCGAGTCGAGGCAGTCGCGGTCCGCCACGCCGTCGTTGACCAGCCGCAGGCTGAGCGCGCCGTCCTCCTGCATCACGGCGTCGATCGAGCAACGGGACGCCTTGCTGTGCCGGACGACGTTGGTGATCCCCTCGCGCAGTACGGTCGCCAGCACGGTGTCCGCCGCGCCGGGCAGCCGGCCGCAGTCGACGCGCAGCCGGGCGTCGATGCCGGCCGCCGAGAGCACCGACCTGGCCGAGGAGAGCTCGGTCAGCAGCGACATCGAGCGGTAGCTGCGGGCCACTTCGCGCACGTCCGCGAGCGCCTGGCGGGAGAGCTCGATGATGCTCTCCAGCTCGCTCTGCGCTCGCTCGGGCGCCCGGTTGGCCAGCGCGTGGGCCAGCTCGCTCTTCAGCGTGATCGCCGAGAGGCTGTAGCCGAGCAGGTCGTGCAGGTCGCGGGCGAACCGCAGCCGCTCCTTGATCACCGCGACCCGGGCCAGATCGTCCTGCGCCTCGTGCACGGCCAGGGTCAGATCGGCGAGCAGCGCCAGCGCGTAGACGATGATGCCGGACGTCAGCGTGGAGAGACCCATGTAGAGGATCAGCTGCAGGTTGCCCGGGTAGCGGATCGCGGTGCCGACGGTGATCGCGAGGAGCAGCGACGCGAAGGCCGGCACGGCGACCCTGGGCCGCAGCATGGTCAGGATCGAGGCGCCGACGAATCCGCCCATGCCGCCCCAGGGCCAGCCGAGGAGGAAGCAGGGCAGCGTGGTCAGCAGGACCTGTGTGATCAGCGTCCACTTGCCGTACCGGGCCCGGAACCGCCGGAACCGCGGCAGCAGGTGGACCAGCTGGAGGAAGGCGTTGGCCGGCAGGATCGTGAAGCAGGCCGCGATGGTGATCGCCGCCACGTCCTGGTCGAGGATGTCCACCACCTGCATGGTGAAGAAGCCGGCCATGACGGTCCAGACCACTGCCAGCGCGAAGCGCGGTGCCGGTGCCTGAATCCCCATCACCCGCACGCCTGGTTCGGGGCGGCCGGTCTCTTCGCCCGAGCCTGCCGCATCACGCTCGCCGCGGTGCTCGATCCGCCCCCGGACCTGATCCTTTATTCGGCCCTTGAGCGATGCTCCGAGATGCCGTCTTTCACGCCCCATCACTGCTCTCCCCGTCACTGCTCTCCCCGGTACTGCACTGACTGCGGCCGATGCTACGGCCTCGGCGCCCCGAAGAGACTAATTCTAGGTTGCCGGTCCGGGGCAATACCCGGTTCATGCGCGCGTCGCGTGCGCGGCGACAAACCGCGGGTCCACGGCGGCCGGCAATGAGCCCAGGATGAATTCGCCGACCGCGGACTCGGCCCGCCAGTCGAGCCCGAAAGCCGCCGCGGAGAGTGTCGTGCTTCCGGTGCCGATCGCGCAGCCGGCCAGGCCCATCGCGGTGGCCAGCAGGTACAGCGTCTGCTGCACCACGCCGACGTGCTTCAGCGTCAGCGCGTAGGCCAGGCCGCTGTACTTCCAGGAGACCCGGGCGAACCGTGCGGTCAGGGTCAGCAGCAGGTCCGGCGGTTCGGCCAGGCCGGCGCCGGCCCGGGCCTCGGCGAGCAGTTCGGCCGGCAGCCGGTCGCCGGCCGGCAGCCGGACCAGCGCGTGGCCGAGCGGGTCGTAGTAGTACGCACCGGCGGGCAGCCCCTCGCAGCGGTGGACCACCAGGTACGCCTCCAGCTCGTAGCTGGCGCCGCCGCTCGGATACGGGCGGCTGGTGTCGGGCCGGTGGCCGGTGTCCGCGCTGCTGCTGCTGCTGCCGCTGCCGGTGCCGTTGCCGCTGCCTTTGCCGCCGATCGTGCGGACCCGCAGTGCGCGGTAGAGCAGTTCGCCGAGCTGATCGACCGTCATCGGGGCCGGCCCGTGGCCGCGGACCGAGCGGCGGCGCTCCAGCACCTGGCTCAGCGGCGCGTCCCAGTCCGGCGCGCGGTCCGCGGCGGGGCGTGGCAGCGCGATCACCGGGCCCTCGGGCAGCGGCTTCACCGGCGGCAGCGGGTCCTGCTGGCCGCGCAGCGGGAAGGTCGCGCCGAACTGCCGGTCGTTGCCGCCGGGCCGGCTCGACCAGTGGAACATCAGGTCCTGCGGCGACCAGGCGGCGAGCACCGGGTCGCCGTCCTGCGCGAAGCCGCCGTGCGGATCGGCCAGCTCGACCATGCCGGTGGCCGCCAGGTGCGAGAGCATCGCCTGGGCGACCAGGCGGTCCAGCGGCAGCCGCTCGACCAGTGCGTCCATCGTGGTCGGGCGGCCGAGCGAGCCGAGCAGCCAGCCGGCCTCGGGCCGGGCGAAGACCACCCGGCACTGCGCGAGCGGTGACTCCAGCACGGTGTCGCGCCCGGTCGAGCGCAGCACGGCGAACCGGGACAGCCGCAGCGGGCGGTCGCTGGGCACCGCGATCGGATGGAACCGTGCGCTCGGCGCGGTCGGCTCGACCGAGAGCAGCGGCTGCTCGCCGTCCGGCGCGCCGACCGAGCGGACCACCAGCCCGCCGAGCCGGCGCAGCGCGGCGAGCAGCCGTACCCGGGCGGCCAGTTGCCGGGCCCCCGGCACGTTGTCCAGCTGGATCGGGCCCAGTTGCATCCGGCGCAGCGCCTCGACCAGCACCGGCTCGGGCGCGGGCAGCCGCACGTCGCCCCAGCAGGAACGGATCAGCACGGCCCGGCCGTCCGGTTGCTCCTCCAGACAGGCGTCCTCCCGCAGCGACCAGAGGTCGAGCCAGGCGACCGAGCCGGCCGACTCGGTCGAGGCGGCCGGCTCGGCCGGGGTGGCCGAGAGACGGGCGGAGGGTGGGAGGGCTGGCACGGCTGCTCCTGCGTACGGCTCAGACGAACATCAAACGAACGAACAACAAACGAACGGGGATCAGGCAAGCGGGGTCAGGCAGACGGAGATCAGACGAACAGCGGGATCGGGTTGAGGTCCTCGTACCGGGTCGGCTCTTCCAGCCGGCCGAGCGCCACGGGGACGTCGAAGAGCCGCCCGGGAGCGTACCGGGGCCAGAAGTGCCGCAGACCCGGCACCAGGACCCGGACCACCGGCAGCCCGATGTCGGGGCGGGTCTGGTCGAGGACCAGCACCTCCAGACCACGGTGCTCCATGGTCGCGCGCAGCGCGTTCACCTCGTCGAGCAGATCGGCGGCGGGCGTGTAGGGGTGGTCGAGCGGGGTGCGAGCCGGCACGCCGGGGGCCGGCACCAGGTACGGCATCGACTCCGGGGTCGCCTCGCGCCAGAACTGCACGGCCACCTGGTCGGCGCAGTCGTAGCCGGTGCCGTCCGGCTTGCCGTTCAGCACCGCCGGGAGCAGCTGGTTCAGTTCGCTGAGCGCGCGGGAGAGCGCGATCGCCGGGTCCGGGTGGGCGCCGAAGCCGAACAGGACGTCCTGCGGCTCGCCCGGCGCGCGGTCGGTGCGCCGCGACAGCGCGGCGAAGACCGGCACGCCCAGGTCGCTGGTCAGGTCGAGTGCCCAGATCTCGCGGCCGAGCCCGGCGTGGGTGCGGCGCACCTCGGCCGTCCACGGGTCGCCGAAGGCGTCCAGGTCCACCGCGGGCTGCGCGGTGCGGTTGTACCACCAGATCGCGACCGCGTCCCGCTCGACCAGCTCCAGCAGGCCCTGCAGCACGGCGTCCTCCACCGAGCCGCCGGCCGCGCAGCCGTTGGAGTCGGGCCGCACCATCCGCCGGCCCGGCCGGTCGTCGGCGTTGTAGTAGAGCAGCGCGCTGGGCAGCAGCACGTGGCGCTCGCGGGTCAGCGACCAGACGGGCGTCCAGTCCAGCACCGCGTCCGGGTCGAACGCCTCGGGGACCTGGTGGAACGGGTGCCCGGAGGCGTTCCACCGGTCGCGCTCGGCGAACTGCCGCTGGTCCCAGAGCTGCACCGTGCCGGGGTGCATCCCGGCCTCGCCGAGCGAGCGGAGCGAGGCCCGGCAGGTCGCCTCGTCGCCGTTCCAGACGCCGCTGATCCGCTCGACGGCCTCGCAGAGCGCGCCGACCTTGGCGTCCAGGGCGTTGCGGCCCTTGCCGGAGCTCTCCTGGCGCAGCGAGTTGCGCAGCTCGGCGAGCCGGCGCGGGCCGAGCGCCAGGTTGTGGCCGGCCCGGTAGACGTTCAGCAGCTCCGGGCCGCGTTCGTCGCGCCGGATCTCCTTGAT
Source organism: Kitasatospora sp. NEAU-69 (assembly GCF_057158765.1). Lineage (NCBI taxonomy): Bacteria > Bacillati > Actinomycetota > Actinomycetes > Kitasatosporales > Streptomycetaceae > Kitasatospora > Kitasatospora sp. NEAU-69. Next base: position 57,800 of record NZ_JBWXUE010000007.1, on the reverse strand, counting down.
CACCCCGGTGACCGGGCTGACCAGGTGGCCGTAGCGCTCCAGCACCTGCCGGGCGCCGAGCGCCCGGTGCCCGCCGCCGGTGCGGACCTGGGCCGGACGGTGCGTCAGGCGGACCGGGCGGATCGCCTGGCTCGCCATCAGCGAGGCGTCGCCGCAGGAGGGGCACTGCGGGCGGCGCAGCAGCGGGTGGCTGCGGCTGGCCAGCGAGAGCGTGTCGAAGGTGACCACCTGGTCGGCCGGAGCGCGGTCGCCGGCGAGCCACTTGGCGGCCTCCAGCGCGGCCAGCCGGGCGCCGAGATCGACGGTGACCGGCAGCGCGGCGCGCGGCACCCGCAGCGGGTCGTCGCCGCGCATCAGCCGCACCGGCGACTCGGCGCCGCGGTGGCCGCTGAGCCGCTTGGCCAGGCAGTGCCAGCAGGCACCGCGGTCCGGCTGGAAGACCGGGCCGACCCAGAGCGTGCTGCCGTACGGCTTGGCGAGCAGCCACGGGCGGCCGGCCGCGCGCTGGGCGGCGTCCACCGCGCGCAGCCGCGGGTCCAGGTAGTCCTCGCAGACCACCAGGTCCAGGCCGGCCGCCTCCTCGACGACGCTCAGACCGGCGCCGGCGCAGGCCGCCCGCAGCGGGGCGGTGTCCAGCTCGCCGACGGTGACCAGCCGCACCGCGGCCTGCTCGCCGACCGGCCGGTCGTGCCCGGCCAGCTCCCAGTACGCCTGTGCGGCGCGGTCGGCCTGCACGGCGCTGTCGGTGCGCGGCGTGCTGCCGTCCGGCGTGGCCGGCCCGGCGGCGCGGTGGTGCAGCAGGCCGGAGCGGGTCAGCTGACCGATCAGCTGGCCGACCCGGGCCGGCGGTACGTCCGGTGCGGTCTCGCGCAGCAGTGCGGCGAGGTCGCGGGTGCCGTCCAGCAGTGGTGCCAGCGCGGCCATGTGCGGGCCGTGCAGCGCGAGCACTCCGTGCTCGGACATCAGGTAGACGGCGTCGCCCGGAATGATCTCCGGACGCAGGTGGTGCTTGAAGCCGATCAGCGGCGACTGCGCGGGCCCCCTCCGGGCGGTCGTCTCGCTCATATCGCGGCGGCGCCCGTCGCGACCTCGTGGTGGGCGGCGGCGAGCGGGGCCGGCTCCTCGGCGGGCTCGTTGAGGGTCAGGCAGAAACCGGCCGAGGGCTGCGGCTTGGCGGGCACCAGCTGCGTGCCGGTGCTGCCCGTGCCGGCCACGGGCTCGCACAGGGTGAGGCAGAAGCCGGCGGCGGCGTTGTCGGGCAGACCGCCGTCGAACCGGTCGACCACCACCTCCAGCTCCTCGGCGGCGGGCAGCTGCGGGGCCACCTCGCCGGGCGCCGGCACCAGACCGACCTCGGCGAGCACGGCGTACGGCTCGGCCTGGTAGCGGTCTCTCAGCTCGGGCTCCGTCCAGCAGCGGACGATCAGCTCGGCGTAGCGCCAGTCGTTCTCGATCGACACAGGGTCCTCCGTGACAGGGTCGGGATCCGGAGCGGGTGGATGAAACTTCGAGTCAGGCTCTGCCGAGGAGTAAACGTGAGTCGAGGAGTTCTCGACCAGTGCCCCCGTCATGGTCCCGATGTGAAGAACTCATAGTCTCGTCAGGAGCCCCGCACTGCCGCTGACCAGCACTCCTCTGAGAACGTGACGAAGTCTGCAGGGGCTCCACCGCGGAGCCGACCCTGACCCATCGGCAGACAGGGCCCGGGGGCCCTTCGGGGAATGTGAACGAGGTGGAGACCATGATCGCTGACTTCAGACTGCTCGGGCCCATGAGCGCGCGGATCGGCGGGGTGAGCGTGGTCCCCTCGGCAGCCAAGCCGAGGCAGTTGCTCGCGCTGCTGGCCGTCCGGGCGGGACAGATCGTCACGGTGTCCGCGCTGACCGAGGAGCTCTGGGGTGAGGCCCCGCCCCGCAGCGCGGCCACCACGCTGCAGACGTACGTGCTGCAGCTGCGCCGCAAGATCTCCGCGGCGGTCGGAGACGAGACCGGCGCGGCCGCCAAGGAGCTGCTGGCCACCGCGCACGGCGGCTACCGGCTGGCGCTGCCGATCGAGGCGGTGGACCTGCACCGGGCCCGTGCGCTGATCTTCAAGGGCCAGGTCGCGCTGACCGCCGGCGAGGACCGCACCGGCTGCCGGCTGCTGCGCGAGGCGCTGGACATGTGGGACGGGCCGACGCTGGTGGACGTGCCGAAGGGGCGTCAGCTCGAGATCGAGTGCATGGCGCTGGAGGAGGGGCGGCTCGGGGCGCTCGAACTGCGCATCGAGGCCGACCTGCGGCTGGGCCACCACACCCAGCTGCTCAGCGAGTTGACCACGCTGACCGCCGAGCAGCCGCTGCACGAGGCGCTGCACGCGCAGTACATGATCGCGCTGTACCGGGCCGGGCGGTCCGGGAAGGCGCTCGAGGTGTTCCGCCGGCTGCGGTCCACGCTGATCGACGAGATCGGGCTGGAGCCCTCGCCGCGGGTGCAGCGGCTGCACCAGGCGATCCTGGCCTCGAACCCGGCGCTGGACACCGTGCCGGCCGGTGCCTCGGGGCTGGCCGACTACCGCTGGGCGTGACGCTCCCGGCGGACCGGCCGGGGTGCCACCGGGGGTGTCAGCCGTGCAGTCGCGCTCGTTCGAGTCGCGCTTGTCGGACTCGCGCCTGACGGAGTCGGGGCTCGCTGGAGTCGCGCTCGGCACTTCCAGGGGAGTTGATCGAGAGGGGAATCCGCAGGTCAGAGGTGGTATGACGGGCTGAGCGGGACCGGTTCACAGGTGAGTCGGGAGCGGATGTCCAGAGTGCTTCGAGCGGCCTTCCAGAACCGATCGCAACGGTGTCCGCCATGAGCCCCCGGCAGTCGGGGGCCGGGTCGGCCCGGAGCGTTCGGGCAGGTCGGCGCAGTTCGATGCGAGGGGGCGGGGATGAATTCGACGGAGCGTCAGCAAGGCGCCACGGCAACGGTGTTCTGCTTCGCGCACGCCGGTGGCGCCGCGGCGACCTATGCGGCCTGGCGCGGCGCGTTCGGCCCCGGGGTCGAGGTGCGGGCGGTGCGGCTGCCGGGCCGGGAGACCCGGATCCGGGAGCCGCGGATCACCACGCACGAGGCCCTGCTGGCCGACCTGGAGCAGCAGATGGGCGTGCCGACCGGGCCGGTAGTGCTGTACGGGCACAGCCTGGGGGCGCTGGTCGCCTACAGCTACGCGCGTCACCTGGCCCGCTCCGGCGCCCGGCGGCCGCTGCTGGTGGTGCTCGGCGCCAGCGCACCGCCGGACCGGCCGAGCCTGCTGGCCGGATCGGCCGACCTCCCGGACGACGAGCTGCTCGCACTGCTCAGTGAGTACGGCGGCTTCGACCCACGGCTGCTCTCGCACCCGCGCTGGCTGAGCCAGGCGCTCGACATCACCCGCGACGACCTGCGGCTCGCGGCCTCGCTGCGGGCGGCCGCCGACGGGCCGTTGGACGTGCCGGTGCTCGCGGTCGCGGGCCGGGCCGACCGGCTGGCGCCGGTGGCGGTGGTGCGCGGCTGGTCGCGGTTCACCGACGCCGGCTTCCGGCTCACCCGGGTGGCCGGTGACCACTTCTTCCACCGCTCCCGGAGCTTCCCCACGCTGCTGCGCCCGGCCATCGGCGCCGCACTGGCCGGCGCGGCCGACCAGGCTTCCCCTGCGTTCCTCTGACGATCCGTCAGACCTGTCATCTGTCATCTGCCAGATCTGTCAGAACTCCAGCCTCACCCACCGCCAAGGAGAAGAACCATGTTGGACATCGGCATTCTGGGGCCCTGCAGAGTCAGCTACGCGGGCATCTCGGTGGTTCCGACCGCGACCAAGCCGCGCAAGGTGCTCGCCCTGCTCGCGCTGCGCCCCGACCACTTCGTCTCGGTCGAGTCGCTGATGGAGGAGCTCTGGGAGGAGGAGCCGCCGCGCAGCGCCGCGACCACCCTGCAGACCTACATCCTGCACCTGCGCAACCTGCTGGCCCAGGCGCTGGAGCGGGCGCCGGGCGCGGTGCCGGTGACGCCGAAGGAGATCCTGGTCACCCGGCCCGGCGGCTACCTGCTCGACACCCAGGGTGGCAAGGTCGACGTACGGGAGTACGAGTCGATGGCCGCCGCCGGCTACCGGGCGCTCTCCGCAGGCGAGTTGGGCGCCGCCTCGATCCGGTTCCGGGAGGCGCTCGGGCTCTGGCACGGCCGCGCCCTGGTGGACGTGCAGACCGGACCGCTGCTCGCGGTCGAGGCCCGGCACCTGGAGGAGTCGCGGATCAGCCTGCTCGGCCGGCGGATCGACGTGGACCTGCGGCTCGGCCGTCACCACGAGATCCTCGGCGAGCTCGCCGGGCTCTCCACCGAATACCCGCTGGACGAGAACTTCCAGGCGCAGTACATGCTCGCGCTCTGCCGGGCGGGCCGGCGCGGCAGTGCGCTGGAGGTCTACAGCCGACTGCGGATCGCGATGAAGGACGCGCTCGGCCTGGAGCCCTCGCCGGCGGTCGGCCGGATCCAGTACGCGATCCTCAGCGGCGAGCCGGAGCTGGCTGCCGGCGGCGACTCCACGGTGGACCCGAGGTACGGCAGCACGCTGCTGCGCCGGGCGAGTTGAGCGCCCGTCCAGCGGTCATCAAGGCCGGCGGCCCCACTACTGGGCGAGGAGCCCCACCCTGGATACCCTTCTGTTTATCTGTC
>NZ_JBWXUE010000007.1:29510-53116 GCF_057158765.1 Kitasatospora sp. NEAU-69 | reverse complement strand
GGAGCTCCCGTAAGGGGGGAGGAGGGTCGGGTATCCCGGGGGGGGGGAGCAGCACCGCATCGGGGCCGCCCTGCTGCTGAGCTGCCTCCTGGCCGCCTTTTCGCACACCACCCGGGTTCGAGGGCGGCTCAAGCCGCGCGTCCGATGGTTTCGACGTCCGAGCGGATCCCGGAGCGCAGCGGCTGCGCCCGGTGCCTGCCCGTCTTCCGGGGGCAGGTCGTCGCGGTGAGGGAGACATCCATGAAGGCCCTGGTCCTGTCGGGCGGAACGGGCACCCGCCTGCGCCCCTTCAGCTATTCGATGCCAAAGCAGCTCATTCCGATCGCCAACAAGCCGGTGCTGGAGCACATTCTGGAGAACCTGCGAGAGCTCGGGGCAACCGAGATCGGCATCATCGTCGGGGACCGCGCGGAGGAGATCTCCGCGGTGCTCGGCGACGGTTCGCGCCACGGCGTGCGGATCACGTACATCCAGCAGGACCGGCCGCGTGGACTGGCGCACTGCGTCCAGGTCGCCCAGCCCTTCCTCGGTGACGACGACTTCGTGATGTACCTCGGGGACAACATGCTCCCCAAGGGCGTCACCGACGTGGCCGAGGAGTTCCGGGCCAAGCGGCCCACCGCGCACGTGGTGGTCACCAAGGTGGCTGACCCGCGCGCCTTCGGGGTGGCCGAGCTGGACGCCGACCGCCAGGTCACCCGGCTGGTCGAGAAGCCCAAGCAGCCGCGCAGCGACCTCGCGCTGATCGGCGTCTACTTCTTCACGCCCGCCGTGCACGAGGCGGTGGCCGCGATCAAGCCCAGCGCCCGCGGCGAGCTGGAGATCACCGACGCGATCCAGTGGCTGGTCGAGCGCGGTGACCAGGTGCTCGCCTCGGAGTACGCCGGCTACTGGCGGGACACCGGCCGGGTCGAGGACGTGCTCGAGTGCAACCGCGAGCTGCTCGACGACCTGCGCGGCGAGGTGCTCGGCGAGGTGGACGAGCTCAGCGAGCTGGTCGGCCCGGTGCTGGTCGAGGCGGGTGCCAAGGTGGTCCGCTCGCGGATCGAGGGGCCGGCCGTGATCGGCGCGGGCAGCCTGGTCGAGGACAGCCAGATCGGCCCGCACACCTCGATCGGCAAGGACTGCACGCTCAGCGGCGCCCGGGTCGAGTACTCGATCGCGCTGGACGGCGCGACGGTCCGCCACGTCCGCGGCATCCACGGCTCGCTGATCGGCCGCTCGGCGCTGATCAGCCTGGCCGCGCAGCCCGACGCGACCCGCCACCGCCTGGTGGTCGGCGACCACACCACGGTCGAGGTCGCGGCGTGACGCTCGGCCTTGGCGGTACGGACGGTCAGGGCAGGACGGGTGCGCAGCCGGTGCGGATCGGCGTGCTCGGTGCGGCCGACATCGCCTGGCGGCGGGTGCTGCCGGCGGTCGAGGCCACGCCGGACGCCGAACTCGTCGCGGTGGCCAGCCGGGACCTGGTCCGGGCACAGCAGTTCACCGACCGCTTCGGCGGCCGGCCCGAGCCGGGGTACGCGGAGCTGCTGGAGCGGCCCGACGTCGAGGCGGTCTACGTGCCGCTGCCCGCCGCGCTGCACGCCGACTGGGTGGAGCGGGCGCTGCTGGCCGGCAAGCACGTGCTGGCGGAGAAGCCGCTGACCACCGAACGGGCCCGCACCGCCGAGCTGTTGGCGCTGGCCCGGGAGCGCGGCCTGGTGCTGATGGAGAACGTGATGTTCGTCCACCACCCGCAGCAGGCGGCGGTGCGCCGCCTGCTGGCGGAGGGTGCGATCGGTGAACTCCGGTCGTTCCGGGCGGCCTTCGCGATTCCCCAACTGCCGCCGGACGACATCAGGTTCAATCCGGAGCTGGGCGGCGGTGCGCTGCTGGACGTCGGGTACTACCCCGTCCGGGTCGCGCTGCACCTGCTCGGCGGCGGGCTCGAACTGCTCGGCGCGACGCTGGACCGCCCCGCGGGGCTCGCCGTGGAGACCGGCGGTGCGGCGCTGCTGCGCACGCCCGAGGGGGTCTCGGTGCAGCTGACCTTCGGGATCGGCTACGCCTACCGCTCGGAGTACGAGCTGTGGGGGTCGAAGGGACGCCTGCGGGTGGACCGGGCGTTCACCCCGCCGGCCGACCACCGGCCGCAGCTGGAGCTCGAACTGCCTTCGGGGCGGGAACAGCTGACGCTGGAGCCGGCCGACCAGGTGGCCGCCACGGTGGCCGCCTTCACGGCGGCGGTGCGCGGCCGGTCCGCGGCCGCCGAGACGGCGGACCACGACGCCGTGCTGGAGACCGCCGCGCTGCTGGACGCGATCCGGCGCGCGGGCGGCCCGTCGCCGGCCTGATCGCCGTCGGCGCGATCGCTGTCGGGCCGGTCGGCCCGATCGTCTGCGGCCTGAGCACCGCTGGTCCAACCGGATTCGAGCCCGTGTCTAGCCGGCCCGCCAACCATGGCGGTGCCGGTCGGCCCGCGGGTGTGAACCGGGCCACCGCGCACCCTGCCGCGGCGGCCCGTCCGGCGGACCGTCCGCCATCAGCGGACCGCCCCGCCGTCCCGCGTCCCGCCCGCCACCAGCGGCCGGTCGCGCGGACCGACGCCGGACCCACGGGGGTGGACGGCTTCCCCACCCGTCCGCCCCCAGGGGCCGGCCCATCGCCGGTCCCGTCCAGAACTTCCAGGAGGGAAAGCAGAGATGACTCCGACATCGAAGAAGGAGGTTCGGTCATGACCCGCCGCGTGGTGATCACCGGACTGGGCGTGGTCGCCCCGGGCGGGATCGGGGTGAAGGCCTACTGGGACATGCTCACCGCCGGCCGCTCGGCCACCCGGACGATCACCCACTACGACCCCTCGCCGTTCCGCTCGCAGGTCGCCGCCGAGGTCGATTTCGACCCGCAGGCCGCCGGGCTGAGCCTGCGCGAGATCAACCGCCTCGACCGGGCGGCGCAGTTCGCCGTGGTCAGCTCCCGTGAGGCGCTCACCGACAGCGGTCTCGAACTGGACCGCATCGACCCGCTGCGGATCGGCACCACGCTCGGCAACGCGGTCGGCTGCACCACCAGCCTGGAGCGCGAGTACGTCGCGGTCAGCAGCTCCGGCCGGGACTGGGAGGTCGACCACCGGTACGCGGTTGCCGAGCTGTACCGGCACTTCGTGCCCAGCTCGATGGTGCAGGAGCTGGCCTGGACGGCCGGCGCCGAGGGCCCCGCCGCGCTGGTCTCGACCGGCTGCACCTCCGGGCTGGACGCGATCGGCCACGCCGCCGAGCTGATCCGCGAGGGCACCGTTGACATCGTGGTGGCCGGCGCCACCGAGGCGCCGATCTCGCCGATCACCTCCGCCTGCTTCGACGCGATCCACGCCACCACCCCGCGCAACGACGACCCGGAGCACGCCTCCCGGCCGTTCGACCGCACCCGCAACGGCCTGGTGCTCGGCGAGGGCGCGGCGACCGTGATCCTGGAGGACCTGGAGAGCGCCCGCGCCCGCGGCGCGCACATCTACGCCGAGGTCGCCGGCTTCGCCTCGCGCTGCAACGCGCACCACATGACCGGTCTGAAGGCGGACGGCCGCGAGATGGCCGAGGCGATCGACGTCGCGATGGCGCAGGCCCGCTTCGACCGCGGCGACGTGGACTACATCAACGCGCACGGCTCCAGCACCAAGATGAACGACAAGCACGAGACGGCCGCGTTCAAGCGCAGCCTGGGCCACCACGCGTACGACACGCCGGTCAGCTCGATCAAGTCGATGATCGGCCACTCGCTCGGCGCGATCGGCGGTCTGGAGATCGCCGCCTGCGCGCTCGCGATCGAGCACGGCGTCCTGCCGCCGACCGCGAACCTGCTGGAGCCCGACCCCGACTGCGACCTGGACTACATCCCGCTGACGGCCCGTGAGCAGCGCACCGACGTGGTGCTCAGCGTCGGCAGCGGCTTCGGCGGCTTCCAGACCGCGATGGTGCTGGCCAACCCCGAGAGGAGGACCCTGTGACGGCGACCGCCGTGGTGACCGGCCTGGGCATCACCGCCCCCAACGGCCTGGGCACCGAGGAGTACTGGCAGAACACGCTGGCCGGCACGAGCGGCCTGGGCGAGCTGACCCGGTTCAACGCCGAGCGCTACCCGAGCCGGATCGCCGGCGAGGTGTCCGGCTTCGTCCCGCAGGAGCACGTCTCCAGCCGGCTGCTGCCGCAGACCGACCACATGACCCGGCTCGCGCTGGCCGCCGCCAACTGGGCGATCCAGGACGCCGAGCTGCGCCCTGAGGAGCTCGACGAGTACGGCATGGGCGTGGTCACCGCGGCCTCCGGCGGCGGTGTCGAGTTCGGCCACCGGGAGCTGCAGAACCTCTACCGGGACGGCAAGGAGTACGTCAGCGCGTACCAGTCCTTCGCCTGGTTCTACGCGGTGAACACCGGCCAGATCTCGATCCGGCACAAGATGCGCGGCCCGAGCGGCGTGCTGGTCACCGAGCAGGCGGGCGGCATCGACACGCTCGGCCACGCCCGCCGGCACATCCGCAACGGGATCCCGGTCGTCGTCGCCGGCGGTGTGGACGGCGCGCTCTGCCCGTGGGGCTGGGCGGCCCAGATCGCCACCGAGCGGCTCAGCACGGTCAACGACCCGCAGCGCGCCTACCTGCCGTTCGCGGCCGAGGCCGGCGGCTACGTCCCCGGTGAGGGCGGCGCGATCCTGCTGGTCGAGGACGCCGAGGCGGCCAAGGCCCGCGGCGTCGAGCGGGTCTACGGCGAGGTCGCCGGCTACGCGGCCACCATGGACCCCAACCCGGAGTCCGGCCGCCCGCCGGGTCTGCGCCGGGCCGCCGAGCAGGCGCTGGCCGACGCCGGCATCACGCCGGCCGACGTCGATGTGGTCTTCGCGGACGGCGCGGGCGTGCCCGAGCTGGACCGGATCGAGGCCGAGGCACTGGCCGCGGTCTTCGGCCCGCGCGGCGTCCCGGTGACCGCGCCCAAGAGCATGACCGGCCGCCTCTTCGGCGGCGGCGCGGCGCTGGACGTGGCCACCGCGCTGCTCAGCATCCGCGACGGCGTCATCCCGCCGACCGCGAACGTGGCGGCCGCGGCCGAGGACTACCGGCTCGACCTGGTCACCGGCAGCGCCCGGGAGCTCCCGGTGCGCACCGCGCTGGTGCTGGCCCGCGGCTACGGCGGCTTCAACGCCGCGCTGGTCGTCCGCGCGGTCTGACGCGCGTCGTCTGACACGCGGAACCGGCCCCCAGACCCCCACTTTCCTGCACCGCCCCCAACCCCTTACGAGAGGACCGCGGCATGCCTATCTCCACCAATGTCATCGAGCTCGAGGACCTGACCCGGCTGCTCCGCGAGAGCGCGGGCGAGGAGGAGGGCGTCGACCTGGACGGCGATGTGCTCGACGTCCCGTTCATCGAGCTGGGCTACGACTCGCTCGCCCTGCTGCAGGTCACCGGCCGGATCCAGCGCGAGTACGGCGTCGAGGTGCCGGACGACGCGGTCGCCGATGCCGAGACCCCGCGCGCCCTGCTGGAGCTGGTCAACGCGGCCGAGCGCATCGCCGCCTGACACGGCTTTCTGATTCACCGTCAGATCGCTGACGGTCAGTCTCCGGACCCGCCCCACCGTCCCCCAGCGGTGGGGCGGTCCGCGTTGTGGACCGCCCGACCGCCCGACTCCGAGGAGGCACCAGCACCATGACCACGACCCCGATCGACAATGCCACCACCACCGCACCGCGCCCGGTCGCGCTGCTGCTCCCCGGCCAGGGCGCCCAGCAGCCCGCCATGGCGTACGGCCTGTACGGCACCGAGCCGGCCTTCACCGAGGCCGTCGACGAGGTCTTCGGGCTGCTCGGCGCCGAGGGTGCGCGGATCCGCGCCGACTGGGCGGCCGACCACCCCGACGTGCCGCTGGAGCACGTCAGCCGGGCCCAGCCGCTGCTCTTCGCGGTCGACTACGCGCTCGGCCGGATGCTGCAGGACTGGGGCGTGCGCCCGGCCGCGCTGCTCGGCCACAGCGCCGGCGAGGCCGCCGCGTCCGCGCTGGCCGGCGTCTTCTCGCTGCCCGACGCGGTCGCGCTGCTCGCCGAGCGGATCGAGCGGATCGCCGCCGCCCCGCCCGGCGGCATGCTGGCCGTCGCGGCCACGCCGGAGCAGGTCGCGCACCGGCTCACCGAGCGGGTGGTGATCGGCGCCGTCAACGCGCCGGCCCAGCTGCTGCTGGCCGGGCCGGAGCCGGAGCTGACCGCGGTCGGCGACGCGCTGAAGGCGGACGGGCTCACCGTGCTGCGGGCGAAGGCGACCGCCGGCTTCCACAGCCCGTCCGTCGCGCCCGCCTGCGAGGCGCAGATCCCCTCCTTCGCGCGGGCCAGGCCCAAGGCACCGGCGATCCGGACCGTCTCCGGCTACACCGCCGCCGACCTGGACCGGGAGACCGCGCACGACCCGGTGTTCTGGGCGATGCAGCCGGCCGAGCCGGTGCTGTTCGGCCCGGCGCTGGACCACCTGCTCGCCGACGGGCCGTACCTGCTGGTGGAGGCCGGCCCCGGGCAGAGCCTGTGCGGCCTGGCGCGCCGCCACCCGGGCGTGCAGCGCGGCGGCAGCGCGGTGCTGCCGCTGCTGCCGGCCCGCACCCGGGCGGCGCACGGCGACCGCCTCGCGGTGCTCAAGGCCGCCGAGCAACTCACGGCCGAGGGCTACGAGTTGCGTGCCGGCGTGCTGGACCGGCTGGCCGCGGCCGCCGCTCCCGAAGCCGTCGCGGCCTGACCGCGTGCCGAGGGCTTCGACGCAGGATCGATCCCGGTTCGAGGGCGCCGCCCGATCCTCGGTCCGGTCACAACCGCCGGGCAACCCGCAGATGGAAAGGACATCTCCCATGGTCTCGACAGTGCACAAGGCGGTGGCGGCATGAAGGTCCTGGTCACCGGTGGTGCCGGGTTCATCGGCTCCCACTACGTCCGGTCGCTGCTCGACGGCGCCTACCCCGGCTACGAGGACGCCCAGGTCACCGTCCTGGACAAGCTGACCTACGCCGGCAACCTCGACAACCTCCCCGAGGGCCACGAGCGGCTGGAGTTCGTCAAGGGCGACATCTGCGACCTGCCGCTGCTGGAGGAGGTGCTCCCCGGCCACGACGCGGTGGTGCACTTCGCCGCCGAATCGCACGTGGACCGCTCGCTCCACGGCGCGGCCGAGTTCGTGCGCACCAACGTCGGCGGCACCCAGAGCCTGCTGGAGGGCTGCCTGCGGGCCGGCGTCCAGCGGGTGGTGCACGTCTCCACCGACGAGGTCTACGGCTCGATCACCGAGGGCTCCTGGACCGAGACCTGGCCGCTGCTGCCCAACTCCCCGTACGCGGCGTCGAAGGCGGGCAGCGACCTGGTCGCCCGTGCCTACTGGCGCACCCACGGCCTGGACGTGTCGATCACCCGCTGCTCGAACAACTACGGCCCGTACCAGCACGTCGAGAAGCTGATCCCGCTCTTCGTCACCAACCTGCTGAACGGCAAGCCGGTTCCGCTCTACGGCGACGGCGCGAACGTGCGCGAGTGGCTGCACGTGGACGACCACTGCCGCGCGATCCAGCTGGTGCTGACCAAGGGCAAGGCCGGCGAGATCTACAACGTCGGCGGTGGCAACGACGCCACCAACAAGGAGATCACCTCCCGCCTGCTGGAGCTGTGCGGCGCGGACTGGAGCCTGGTGCGCCGGGTCGAGGACCGCAAGGGCCACGACCTGCGCTACTCGCTGGACGACAGCAAGATCCGCGCGGAGCTCGGCTACGAGCCGCAGATCGGCTTCGAGCAGGGCCTGGCCTCGGTCGTCGAGTGGTACAAGGCCAACCCGCAGTGGTGGCAGCCGCTCAAGAACGACACCAACGCCGCCTGAGCGCGGCCGGAACCCAAGGAGTCGACCGATGCGGGTCCTGCTGACCACCGCACCGCTGCAAGGGCACCTCTTCCCGCTGGTGCCGCTGGGCTGGGCGCTGCGGGCCGCGGGCCACCAGGTACTGGTGACCGCGCCCGAGAACTTCACGTCCGACATCACCGCGACCGGGCTGCCGGCCGCCGCCACCGCCGAGCCGATCAGCTTCGAGGGCTTCATGCTCCGCGATCGGGCCGGCAATCCGGTGGTGCCGCCGGCCGACCCCGTCGCGCGCAAGCAGACCAGCGGACGGGCCTGGGGGCGCCTCGCCGCGCACACCCTGGACGGCACGCTGAAGCTGATCGAGGACTGGCGTCCCGACCTGGTCATCAGCGAACCGACCGAGTACGCGGGCCAGTTGGCCGCCACCGCGCTCGGCGTGCCGTGGATCGAGCCGGGCCTGAGCCTGTCCGACTTCACCGACCTGCGGCCCGGCGCACTCGAGGAGCTGGCCCCCGAGCTGGCCCGCCTCGGCATGACCGACCTCCCGGTGCCGAACCAGGTGCTGGACGTCCGGCCGCCCTCGCTGCGGCGCGGCCCGGCGCGCGGCCCCGAGATGCGCTACCTGCCGTACGGCGGCGCGGGCCGGCTGCCCGAGTGGCCGGCGCCGCAGGCCGGCCGGCCGCGGGTCTGCCTGACCCTGGGCAGCCTGCTGCCCGAGCACGGCCGGCTGGACTTCCGCGGTCAGCTCTTCGGGCTGATGACCGCGCTGGTCGGCCTCGGCACCGAGGTGGTCGTCGCGGTCTCCGACCGGGTGGCCGCCGGATGGGGGCCGCTGCCGGACGGTGTGGTCGGCGCCGGCTGGATGCCGCTGGACCAGACGCTGCCGCAGTGCGATCTGCTGATCAGCCACGGCGGCCCGGGCTCGGTCTTCGCCGGGATGGCGCACGGCGTGCCGCAGCTCTGCCTGCCGCAGACCTCCGACCAGTTCCTGAACAGCGACCTGCTGTCCGCGAACGGCCTGGGTCTGGGCCTGCTGCCCGCCGAGGCCGACACCGAGGCGGTGCTGGCCTCCGCGCGGGTGCTGCTCGACGACGCCTCGTACCGCGCGGCGGGCCTGGCGATGGCGGCCGAGATCGCCGCGATGCCCTCGCCGGCCGCGCTGGTGCCGGTGCTGGAAGGGGCGGCAGCCGCCGTCCCTCGCGTGTGAGGGGTTTGTCGGCATGCACATCATCGGCCGCGGCTTCCTGGCCGCCCACCTCGCCCCGATCCGGCACAAGCACGAGGGCGCCGTGCTGCTCGCCGCCGGGGTCTCCTGGGCGGCGGGCACCTCGGCGGACGCGTTCATCCGTGAACAGGCACTGGTGCACGACATGATCCGGCGCTGCCTGGCCGACGGCACCCGGCTGGTGGTCTTCTCCACCGCCTCGGCCGGCATGTACGGCGCGGCGGGCTGCGCCGGCCGCGAGGACGACCCGGTGCAGCCGCAGAGCCCGTACGGCTGGCACAAGCTGGCGGTCGAGTCGGCCGTGCGGGCCTCCGGGGTGGACCACCTGATCCTGCGGGTCGGCCACCTGATCGGGGCCGGCCAGCCCGCGCACCAGATGCTGCCCACGATGGTCCGCCAGATCGTCGAGGGCGAGGTCACGGTCTACCGCGGCGCGGCCCGGGACCTGATCGACGTCGAGGACGCGGTGGCGGCGGTGGACCGGCTGCTCGAACTCGGCGTCAGCCGGGACGTGGTGAACATCGCCACCGGGCACGCGGTGCAGGTGGAGCTGGTGGCCGAGCGGATCGAGCAGCGGCTCGGGCGCTCGGCCCGCCGGCGGTACGTGGAGTCCGCCGACGCCGGGGGCGGGCACCGGATCGACGTCGCGAAGCTGCACCGGCTGATCCCCCCGCACGGCGGGCTCGGACCGGACCGGAGCGGGTACTACCGGCGGCTGATCGACAAGTACGTCCCGCAGCCGCTTTCTGTGGACGTTTCCTGACCCGTAAGCCGTAACGCCGTATGAGGAGAGCACCGGTGCGTTTCCTGTTCGTCACTGCGGCGGTCCCGTCGCACTTCTTCACCCTGGCGCCGTTCGCCTGGGCGCTGCGGGCCGCCGGTCACGAGGTGCGGGTGGCCACCCAGCCCGAGCTCGTGGACACCGTGCTGCGGGCCGGGCTGCCGGCCGTGCCGGTCGGTGGCGAGGCCGCGTTCGCGGCCCGCTACCGGGCCGCCGTCGAGTCCGGCGCGGTCGCGCGCGGCGAGAGCAACGCCAAGGACCCGAAGGTGAAGTTCGTCGCGGTCGCGGACGGCATGGCGGACGAGCTGGTCGCCCACGCCCGCGCCTGGCGGCCGGACGCGGTGGTCTGGGAGCCGACCGCGCTGGCCGGCCCGCTGGCCGCCGCCGCGGTCGGCGCGCTCTCGCTGCGCTACCTCTGGGGCCCCGACATCGTCGGCCGTGGCCGCGGCCGCGAGCATCTGCCGCCGCAGTTCCGCGAGTTGTTCGCCCGCTTCGGCATCGACCTCGACGAGGTGCCGCCGTGGTGGACGATCGACCCGGTGCCGGACGGCATGCAGGTGGCCGGGATCGAGCGGCGGCTGCCGGTGCGGTACGTCCCGTTCAGCACCGCCGGGCACGTGCCGGACTGGTTCCTGCGCCGGCCTGACCGGCCCCGGGTCTGCGTCACGCTGGGCGTCACGATGAACAGCACGATGGGCGACCACGCCTTCGTCACGCCGCGGCTGCTGGCGACGCTCGCCGAGCTGGACGTCGAGCCGGTCACCGCCGTGGTGGCGGACCAGGCCGCACTGCTCGGCACGCTGCCGGCCGGCGTGCGGGTCGCCGAGGACAGCGCGCTTGACCTGCTGCTGCCCTCCTGCGACCTGCTGATCCACCACGGCGGCGCCGGCTCGATGCTGACCGCCGCGCTGCGCGGGGTGCCGCAGCTGACCCTGCCGCAGGCCCCCGACCAGGGCTTCTACGCCGCCCAGTTGGCCCGGACCGGAGCCGGCCTGGTGCACGCGGTGGGGGAGTCCGAGTCGTCCGAGCAGCCGTCCGAGCCGCTCGCAGGGCTGCGCGAGACGGTCGGCGAGCTGCTCGGGCAGCCGTCCTACCGGGCGGCGGCCGACGCGCTGCGCGCGGAGCTGCTCGCCCGGCCGACCCCGGCCGCGCTGGTGCCGGTGGTCGAGCAGCTGGTCGCCGAGCGCTCATCCGTATCCGCTGTGCACCCGACTTCGCACTGAGAACGAGCACTGAGCTAGGAGCTGTCTGATGCAGAACCAATCCGAATCCGACTCCGCCGCACTGGAGTTCGGCCTCTTCTTCTTCGCGGCGGTCGGCGACGACGCGGGCCGCGCCTACCGGCTGCTGCTGGACAGCGCCCGTCGCGCCGACCAGCTGGGCTTCTCCTTCGTCTCCACCCCCGAGCGGCACTTCCACCGCTTCGGCGGTGCGTTCCCCAACCCGGCCGTCACCTCCGCCGCGCTGGCCGCAGTGACCGAGCGGGTCCAGCTGCGGGCCGGCAGCGTGGTCACCCCGCTGCACCACCCGGCCCGGATCGTCGAGGACTTCGCGATCGTAGACGGCCTCTCCGGCGGCCGGGTCGGCATCTCGGTCGGCTCGGGCTGGAACGTCAACGACTTCGTCCTCGCCCCCGACGTCTTCGACGGCCGGCGCGAGCGGGTGGTTGCCGACATCGCCGCGATCCGGGCGGCCTGGGCCTCCGGCACCTGGACCGGCGCCAACCCGCGCGGCACCGAGGTGACGCTGGAGCTGTTCCCCAAGCCGGTCCAGCGCGAGCTGCCGATCTGGACCACCGCCTCGCGCAGCGAGGAGACGTTCCGCGAGGCCGGCCGACTGGGCACCAACGTGCTCACCCACCTGGAGAACCAGGACATCGAGGGCCTGGCCGGCAAGATCGAGACCTATCGCGCGGCCCGCGCCGCCGGCGGCTTCGACCGGGGCAAGGTGACGGTGATGATGCACACCTACGTCGCCGCCACGCCCGAGGACGCCCGCTCGGTCGCGCTGCCCTGGCTGAAGCAGTACCTGCTGACCGCGATCGACCTGGAGGCCCGCGCGGTCAAGTCCGGCGGCTCGATGAGCGGCGGGCGGCAGGGCCGCGACTTCATGGCGCAGGACGCGGCCCGGCTGCGGCTCGCCGAGCTCGGCGCCAACCGCTACCTGGACGGCACCGCGCTGATCGGCTCGGTCGAGGAGTGCACCGAGGTCGCGCGCCGGGTCAGGGCCGCGGGCGTGGACGAGATCGCCTGCCTGGTGGACTTCGTCGGCGACCCGGACGCGGTGCTCGGCGGCCTTGAGCACCTGAACGCGGTGCGCGAGGAGTTCGCCGCGCTGCCGGTCGGCTGACGGCCGGACGGCTTGGGACCAGCAGACACACGCGAGGCGGCACCACCGGTCGGACCGGTGGTGCCGCCTCTCCGTCGGTCCGGACCCGGAAACGCCGAAGGCCCCCGACCGAGGCTTCGAGCTCGGTCAGGGGCCTTCGACGTGCGTCCGTGTGCTTCTGCGGGACGGCGGCTCAGCGCAGGCCGCGCCGGCGGCGGGTCAGCAGCAGGCCACCGCCGAGCAGCGCGCCGGCCAGCAGCGGCAGGCCGTGCACGTCGCGCAGCGCGGTGTCCACGACCGCGCCGGCCAGCAGCGCACCGGCCGTGATTTTCAGCCGGCTGCGCACCGGCGCGGGCAGCCGGGACGCGCCCGGCTGACCGGACTCCAGCAGCAGCCAGGCGATCAGCGCGCCGAGCAGACCGCAGTCGCCGACCGAGTTGCCGGCGCCGGTCGGCTGCCACGCGTAGCCGATCGCCTCGCCGACCGCGGCCGGCACCAGGTAGAGCGCGAAGGTCGCGCGGGTGCCGAAGATCCGTTCCACCGGGATGCCGAGCGCCAGGATGGCGGGCACGGTGATCACGGTCTGCCACGGCGGGTCCTGCACCAGCAGCGGGGTGATCGACCGCCACCAGTCGCCCGCGTGCGGGTTGCGCCGCAGCACCTCCAGCAGGTGCGGGAACGGGAACTGCAGCGCGGTCACCGCGCCGGTCACCAGGAACACCGTGATGGTGGCCGTCGGCAGTCTGCGTCCGCGCGCTTCGGTCGCCGCGGACATCGTGATTCCTTCAGGTCGCGTACCAGCCACCCTGCCCACCTCAGTCTCTGCTCTGTCCGCCCTGCTCCGAACTGCGCGAGCCCGTTCGCCGACCGGTGGCCGGCGGACGGGCGCAGTGCACTGCTCCATTCACCCACATCGCGCTTGACCCGCGCTTGAGTCGCCGTCGCCCGGCCGTTCGCCGAGCTCCGGGGCCTCGCTCAGCCCTGGGGGCGCTGCGCCACCAGGATCCGCAGCGGGAGGCCGGGCCGGGCGTGCCGCTCGGTCTCGGTCAGCCCGGCCGCGGCCAGCATCCGCTCGTGCGCGGCCGTGGAGTGCAGCTCGCCACCGGGCGTCCAGGAGAGCATCAGCAGGCCGAGCAGGTGCGCGTGCGGCTCCTCGGCCGGCGGCTGGTCACCGGTGGTGAAGCCGAGCACCACCAGCCGGCCGTCCGGCTTGAGCGCGCCGGCCAGCCGCTGGAGCAGCTCGGCGGCCCGCTCGGGCGAGAAGTGGAAGAGCAGGTTGCCGACCACGATCAGGTCGTACGGGCCCTCCAGCGGCGCGTCGAAGGCGTCGCCGGGGATCAGCTGCACCCGGTCGCGCACGTCGAGCCGCTTGGCGTGGCGCTCGGCCACCTCCAGCACGGTCGGCCAGTCCTGCGACCAGATCCGGGCCTGCGGCTGTCGCTGCGCCAGCACGTAGCCGGCCAGGCCGTGGCCGCAGCCGACGTCCAGCACGTCCAGGCTCTCCCGGCCGCCGGCCCACGGCTCCAGCACGTCGGCGAGCAGGTTCGCGGCGCGCAGCGTGCCGAAGGTGGTGTTGTCGGCGAAGTCCACCCAGTACGGGAAGTCCGGCGCCAGCGCGTCCACGCCCTCGACCGGACCGCCGCCGCGCACGGTCGCGGCCAGGTTGCCGAGCGCCTCCCACTCGCCCTGGCTGGAGGCCACCTTGGCGATCCCGCCGCAGTACTGCGGGCTGCCGCTGACCAGCAGCTGCGCGCCGCCGGGCGCCAGCGCGTACCGTCCGTCCGTCTCCTCGACGAGCAGTTCGAGCCCGGCCAGCGCGCCGAGCAGCAGCCGGGTGCCGCGCTCATCGGTGCCGAGGCGCTCGGTGATCGCGGCCGCGTCGGCCGGCCCGTCGGCGAGGACGTCGAAGACGCCCAGCTCGACCGCGGCCCGCAGCACCGCGGTGGTCTTGAACCCGGCCATCATCTCGAACAGCCGCTGGGGCGTCAGCTGCGCGGGTGCTGCTTCGGTCACGACCCGATCCCTCCGTCCGTGGGTGTCCGCCGCCGGCGGACCTTCGGCGGGCAGGATCGCGGGGGTCGCTGCAAGGCCACTCGAACCCGCTTGGAGCCTTGCCGAATTGAGCCCCGCTCGAGCAACTCCCGGCACCCTGCACCCGCACCCCTCTCCTCACCTACCTCCCTGGAGCGGCTCTGATGCGCGTGCTGTTCACGGTCTCCGCCTGGAGCGGGCACTACTTCCCGCTCGTCCCGCTGGCCTGGGCGCTCCAGTCCTCCGGGCACGAGGTGCGGGTGGCCTGCGCGCCCTCGCAGAGCGAGACGCTCTCCCGCGCCGGGCTGACGCCCGCGCCGGTGCTGGCCGACGTCGACATCACCTTCCTCGGCCGGCTGCAGAACGTCTGGGACGCGCAGGAGAAGGTCTGGCCGTTCCCCGAGCTGCCGCCGCACCCGATCACCGGGAAGCCGATGGCCAGCCTCGCCGAGTTCCCGTTCGGGACCTTCGCCCGGGAGAGCGGCGCGCGGCTGGCCGAGCCGACCAAGCGCAGCTTCGACGCCGCCGTCGCGTTCGCCCGCGAGTGGCGGCCCGACCTGGTGGTGCACGAGCTGCTCAGCATGGACGGCCTGCTCGCCGCGAAGGTGCTCGGCATCCCCGCCGTGCTGCACCTGTGGGGCCCGGTCGGCACCCACGAGGACGAACCCGGCCTGCGGCTGCGCCCGAACGACCTCACCGGCACGTTCCGCCGCTACGGCGTAGGGGAGTTGAACGCGGACGCGATCGAGTACGTGATCGACCCGTGCCCGCCCGGGATGACCCCGCTGACCACCGCGACCCGCCTCCCGATGCGCTACGTCCCCTACAACGGCCCCGGCGCGATGCCCAGTTGGCTGCTGGAGCCGCCGGCCAAGCCGCGCGTCTGCGTGCTCTGGGGCAACTCGGTCACCAAGATGGTCGGCCCGCAGGCCTTCGCGCTGCCCTCGGTGATCGAGGCGCTCTCCGGCCTGGACGTCGAGACGGTCCTCGCCGTGAACCCGACCGACGCCGCGGCACTCGGCGAACTGCCCTCCTCAGTACGGGTGATGGAGCACTTCCCGGTCAACCAGCTGCTGCCCTCCTGCGACCTGGTGGTCCACCACGGCGGCGCCGGCAGCCTGATGACCGCCGTCGCCGCGGGCATCCCGCAGCTCGTCCTGCCGTGCGCGATGGACCAGTACCTCAACAGCCGCCGCCTCGCCGCCACCGGCGCCGCCATCGACCTCCCCACCCACCGCGCCGACACCGCCTCCCTGCGCACCGCCGCCGAGTCCCTGCTGACCAACCCCTCCTACCGCACCGCCGCCGAAACCCTGCGCGACCAGATGCTGGACCGCCCGACCCCGCTGGACCTGGTGCCGCAGCTGGAGAAGCTGGCGGGGGTGGCGCGCCGGACGGGGTGAGGCCCGGGCGTCGATCCGATATTGAGTAAGTGCGACCTCTGTACGCGATGTTGATCGTCTGTCAGTATGCGTGAGCGCGCCACTTGGAACATGCACAGGATGCACACCCCAGCGTCAAATCCACCGTCACCTGACCTCGGGAGTTCCCCATGCACGGCACCCTCGCCCGAATCTCCGTCACCCGTCGGATCGCGCTTGCGGGTGTCGCCGCGGCCGCCGCCTGCTCGGCCGCTCTCGCCACCGCGCCGGTTGCCCAGGCCGCACCGCTGCGGCCGAACGTCACCGCAGGCGTGTACTGCCAAGCGGAGCCGATCGGCAACAACCCGATTCACCAGGGAGACGTCGAGTGCACCATCGGTGGCCTCTCCGGCGTCGCCCCATACGCGATCACCTGGAACTTCGTCAACGCCTGGGCCGTCCTCGGCGGCGGCAACGGCACCACCGACGCCACGGTCAGCTGCTTCGCGGGCAACACGGTGACGGCCATCGTCACCGTCACCGACAGCACGGGCGCGACGACCCAGGATCGCGATTCGGCCCTGTGCATCATGGGCCCGACTCGCTGACCCCTGCACCACCGCTTCGGCTCCGCCGAGCACCCGGGTGCCCAGCAGCGGAGCGGGGCCCGTCACACCCGCCTGGTGTGGCGGGCCCTGCCGTGCCGGCTTTCGGGCCCGGCCGCGATGTCGGTGGTGCCCGTTAGCCTGGCGCCATGACCCTGCTGAGCCATACCGTGCTGGCCGACCCGGAGTTCTTCGTTCCGGCGGTGCCCGACTCCCCGCCGGGCGGTGTCGCCTGGCTGCGCTCGTCCGTCGCGCGGTTCAGCAGCGGTGAGGCGCACCGGCGACGGCGGGCGCTGGTGGAGGCCGAGTTGGCGGGCGTCGATCCGGACGGCCTTCGGGTGCGGGCAGCCGAGCGTGGGGACGGCCCGGTCGAGGTGCTCGCTGAAGCACTCGGCCTGCCTGCGGACGTCGCGGACGATGTCGCGGTGGTGGCGAAGTCCTACCAGCCGCACACCGCGATCACCGAGGAGGCCGATCGCGCCGTTGCCCGGCTGATCGAGGTGTGCGGTGGCGTCGCGGACGAGGCCACGGCCAACCGGATCGCGCTGCTGGTTCAGGCGTGCGACGCGACCAAGGCCCTGGTGGCGAACACGCTGGCCGGCCGGACCGATCCGCCGGTGCCGCTGACCCGCCGAGTGGCGCCGGACGGCACGCTCGTGGAGGTCAGTCTGGCAGAGGCCCCGTTCGGCGCGGGCCCGCATGCGTGCCCCGGCCGCGCGCACGCACTCGCCTTGGCGGCCGGCCTGGTGGAGGCCTCAGGAAACAGCTGACGCGTCGGCGTTGGCGAGGATCCGCCGTACGTCCCAGGCGTGGTGCGTCCCGTCGTGCGCGTTGTTGCGGGCGACGTCTTCGGCACGCTGGATCCCGCGAGCGGCGTGGTGCAGTGCTGTCTGCTGGTCGAGGGCGGTGGTCACCTCCTGGACCCAGGCGGTGACCGCACCTTGGAGCGACCAGAGCGCTGCGGCGGGCGCGATCTCGTTGTAGCAGCGGGCCTGGCCGAGAAGGTCCTGGTCGTACCCGGGAACGTCAGTCACCCCGCCGAGCCGGGCCCCGGCGAGCCGCTCGGCCCAGGTGCGCAGGTTGTCGGTCACGTGGCAGACGTACCCGGCGGCCGTCCACCCGAGCTCCGGATGCCGCTCGTTCCCGTGGCGTCCGGCAAGGAGAGCGGAGAAGGTGGGGGGGAAGTCATCCACCAGCGCGATCGCCTCGTGGGCGGTCAGCGACCAGTCGTAGCCACAGTCCCGACAGGGACTCCCATACAGATTCGCACCCCAGAGTTCCATGGAAGGCGAGCGTAGCGCGGCGGGCCGATCAGGGGCATCCACAGCACCTTCCCGCCGAGCGATACGGGACTTGGCGCCCGCTCAGCCGTCTCAGTGTCCTCAGTCGGGCAGTTCGACGTTCCACGTGCGATTGCCCGCCGGGTTGACGGTGATCGGCACCGAGGCGTCCGGGTTCTCGGGGTCGAACACCGATTCCACCCGGTGGACCATTTCGTCACTGGTCCAGAACGGTTCGTTCTTGGTGAACCGGCCACCCCGCTTGCGGCGGACCTTCCAGCGGAACCTGACCTCGTAGGAGGAGAGCCAGTAGCCGTTGGTCATCCTCATGTTGCCCGAGAACCCGGGGCTGTCGACGAAGGTGATGTGATCGGCCTCGTTGACGACGTTTCCGTCCATGGTGTTGTAGGGCGGACGGAAGGGACCGTCCACGACCCAACCACGCTTGGACCTCTTGGGACGGTAGTTCACCGCGTCCGGCGCGATCTGGCGGTTCTCGTCGGTGACCTCCTGCCAGAAGTCGTACGCGTCCGCCGCCGGCGTCGTCATCCCGTCCGCCCGGCGTAGCGTCGCGTCCTGCTCGAAGCCGATCTCGTGACTGCCTGCGAGCGACTGTTCTTGGGGACCGACGTAACGGGAGGTGAACTGAAGGGTGGGATTGCCGATCTCCTCCGGCTCCCCCGCCTTCTCCTTGCCCTTCACGGACGTCCCGGCCTTCCCGCTGCGCGTGGCCCTGGTCGCCTGCTGGTCCTTCTCGACGCGCTGCTGTTGCTGCGGCGGGCTGGCGCCCCGCTCGATGCCGGACTCGTCCTGGGTCCGCTTCGATCGCGTGCTCGGTGCGGCCCAAGGGACCTTCGGCCGCCCCCCACTGATCCCCCCGACCATGCGGCTCACCGCCGCATTGCCCACGGTGCGCTGGAGGGCGCCCGCCTGAGCGGGCGTCATCGGGCCCCGGCCCGGAGCGCCACGGTGGTCGCGCGTGCTGTCCTCGGGCGGCCGGATCAGGTTGCGGGCGTCCTCGTCCTTGTCCCGCCCCTTGCGCATACGCACAGCAGCCGTTCCCCTCGCATCGGCGGAACACGGTCCATGCGACGGTAGGCGGCCGACGGGCGGCAGTTCAAGAGCCCCCGTACACACGACGGGGCAGCAGGAGCGCCCTCCGAGGACAGCCGCGCCCTGCGCTTTCGGGCAGCCGGGGATGTGATCAGACCGAGCCGAAGTCGCCGGCCTTGACGGCGGCGATGAACGTGGCGAAGGAGGTGGAGGAGAGGATGAGCGCCGGGCCGTCGGGGTCCTTGGAGTCACGGAGCGGGACGACACCGGGGAGACCGGGCGCGACCTCGATGCACTGGCCACCGCCGCTGCTGTGGGAGCTCTTACGCCACTGAATGTCCGTCAGGTCATGCATGGTTCTCAAGTTCCTTCCGTACCTTACGGATCATGGCAAGGGACTCGGCCTGGGACAGAGCCTCGACCTGAAGCCGATCGTAGCGCGTGACCAACAAGGCCACGGTTTCGGCATCTCGTTCGAGGTAGCCGCGTTGCTCGGTCTCGGTGTAGCCGAGCAGCGTGCGATCCGGAAGCGTCAGGATGGTCACCGGGTGAGAGAACGGCCGCTCTTCGCCGAGCGAGTACGGCGCCACCTGAATGATGACGTTTGACCGTTGCGCCATCTCCTCCAGGTGGCACAGCTGCCTCTGCATGGCCTCGATGCCTCCGATTTGGCGCCACAGACAGCTCTCGTCCATGACGACCTGCACGATCGGGGGTGGCGTCCGGTCGAACAGCTGCTGGCGGGTGAGGAGGAAGGCTACGCGTTCGCTGGCCTCGTCCTGAGTGAGAAGGCCCTGTCTGACGTGCCCGGACTCCAGTGCAGTTCGGTACTCCTTGGTCTGCAGTAGGCCGGGGATCACCCCGATTTCGAACAGTCGGATGATGATGGCCTCAGCTTCGTGCACAGCGAACTGGGAGAAGCCCTCGATCAGTGCCACATGGTTCTTCATCTGCCACCACAGCAGTTCGAGCGTTCCGCCCGTCTCCAGCGCGACATCGGCTCGCAGGGCGAAGTCGATGCTCGGCCGCTTCTTCGCCTGTTCGATGTAGGAGATCAATGCAGCGGAATAGCGCAACAGTTTGCCCAGCTGCGCCTGAGTCAAGCTCTTCGCTTCACGCGAGCGCCGGAGCTGAACTCCGAACGCATGCAAGGGAGATGCCGTCGGGTCAAGATCGTTGATGTACATCGCCGAACCCCCAGGATCACCTGACGAAGTGTCAAGTCAGTGCGCTTCCGATGGTAGCTCACCGTGGAGTACTAATAGCCACAGAGTCACAAACTGGCTCAACGAACAGCCCCACATCCCAGGGAACCCCCATGTCATCTCCCCTCTCCCGCCACACCGCCGACGCCCGCGAGCAGGCCGCCTCCGTCTTCGACGACCTCACCGCCGTCCTTCATCTCGCCCGGATCAACCTGCCCAGTACCGGCGTGGACTGGGCATCGGGCCAGCGCACCGGGGTCTTCCTGATCGACCTCGGTGCCGCCCGGGCCGACGTGATCGGCAAGCTCGTGACCGTGCTCCGTGATGGGGTGAAGTTCCGTGACCAGCAGTCCAATTGACCGCCTCGGCGACCCCGACGAACGCGCCCAGCGAGCCGAGGCCCAAGAGGCCGTCGAGGAACTGGCCGCCGCGCTGGCGCTGGGTGGAATTCCTCCGTTCCCCGCGCTCACGGCGGGGCGGATCACCTTCACGCCCGACGGGGTTCACATCGAACTCGGTGGCTGCGGGATCCGCACCGTCCGGGCGCTCACCGCGTACCTCACCGAACACGCTCGCTGTACCGGCCGGATCATTCCCGGCGAGCTCGTGCCCACTGGACTGGCCGAGCTGCCCCCTGTGCGCAAGGAGCTGAACCATGAGCAGCGAATCCAGCAGGATGACCCTCCGCACGTACCGGATCACCGCCGCCGGCAAGCGGATCCCGCTGACCCGCAAGCGGACGGTCCACGGTGAACCCGGCTTCTTCGCGAGTCGCCTGATCGACCGCTGGCCCGACTGCCGCTGCCCCCGCCATCGCCCCCAGCCGATCCCGCCCGCCCCCAAGCGGGCCCGATAGCCGGTGCGGCGCCCCGCACGGTGTTTCACCCTCGCGCGCCATGGCCTTGTCGGTAGCGTCCGCTATCGTCGGAAGCGGGACGGGTTGGTCCTCCCCAGGCATGCGACGGAAGGATGGCAGGCTGTGACCGCTCTCTCCGATCGCCCCCAGATGCTGCCCGAAGAGTTCGAGGAATTCGCCCGCTCTGCTGCCCGTACCGCCGAGGGCGTACGGCTTGAGTTCATCAACGGGAAGCTGGGAGTCAAGCCGGAGCCGGACGGCGACCACGGCCGCATCATCCAGTGGCTGATGCGGATCTGCCTCCAGATGAGGCCTGACCTCTACCTGCACGACCAGGGGTTGAAGATCCAGACCTACCGAGGCGGACATGCCCGTCCGGATGCGGCACTGGCCCCGAGTGAGGCGTTCGTGGGTCAGGGGGACTGGGCCGACGCCGACGAGGTGCTGATGGTCGTCGAGGTCACGTCCTACGACTCCGACACCGACCGCCGGGACCGCGTCGAGAAGCCTCGCGCCTGTGCCGAGACGCGCATTCCGATCTATCTCCTCATCGACCGCGACAGCTGCGAGGTCACCGTCCACAGTGAGCCCGACGGTGTCCGCTATGAGCAGATGCGGACGCTTCCGTTCGGGAAGTCCGTCGTCCTGCCCGACCCCGTCGGTATCATGTTGGACACCGAGCCGCTGCAGAACTGGATCCGCTGACCCCACCACCGCATCCGGGAACCCGGCGGGTGGCCGGCCTGTCGATGGACCACGACCAGTGGCCCGAACCCGACCCGGTCACTGCACCCGGGTGAACAGGCGCCCGGCGAGGTCCACGCCCACCACCGTGCCGTGCTCGTCGCGGGTGAAGTAGCCGCGCTGACCCGCGAGTCCACCGTTGGTGACGATGTACTCGTCGGTGTCGTCCGGCAGCAGGCCAAAGGCGGCCGGGGGGTAGTCCTGTGGCAGGTCGGTGTCGGCCGCCGCGCGGATCTCCGGCCGGATCCGGATGTCGAGTTCGAGGGATGACCCGTCCGTGCGGATGGTGAAGGTCATGGCGTCGATCTCGTACTCGCCGACGATCTCGCGGGCGCGCGCCGCGTCGTACGGCAGCGGCTCCGGGTCGCGGTCGGTGACGCCCAGGTAGGTCTCCAGGACCCAGCGGACGATGGCCTGGTTGCACGGGATGCCGTCCGGGCCGGCGTTGGACATCACGACGACGGCGAAGTCCCGCTCGGGCACGAGGAGCAGCTCGGCGAACTGGCCGTTGCCCGAGCCGCCGTGGCCGATCGTGCGCACGCCGTCCACCTCGCGCAGGAACCAGCCGATGCCGATCGCGTCGCCGAGCGAGCTGGCCCGCAGCGCGACGGTCGGGGCCTGCATCCGGTGCAGCAGTTCGGCCGGCAGCAGCGTGGTGCCGTCCGGCGCGTGGCCGTCACCGAGGTGGAAGCGGGCCCAGCGGAGCTGGTCGGCAACGGTGGAGGCGAGGCCGCCGCCGGGGTTGTTGCCGCGGGTGTCCTTCCAGGGGCGGGCGACCGCCGGCGCGCCGTCCTCGTCGGGGTAGTGGCCGAGGGCGAAGCGGCGGGTCAGCACGTCGCCGAGCGCGAAGAAGCTGTCCGTCAGCCCGAGCGGCTCGAAGACGAGCGAGGCGACGGCCTGCTCGTACGGCAGGCCGGTGACCTTCTCCAGGATCCGCCCGGCCAGGTTGTATCCGGCCTGGCTGTAGGAGGAGCGGGTGCCGGGCGGCGCGATCAGCGGCAGCTCAGCCAGCATCGCCACGAAGTCGGCCAGGGCGACTTCTCCGTCGCCGGTGTCGGCGATCACGTTCCAGTCCAGGCCCGCGGTGTGGTTGAGCAGGTTGAGCACGGTGATCCCGGCGGCGACCTGCTCGTCGGCGAGCACGAGCTCGGGTACGTAGCGGCGCACCGGCGCGTCCAGCTCGATCCGGCCGTCGGCGACCAGGCGCAGCAGCGCGGTCGCCGTGAACGTCTTGGTGACCGAGCCGACCGAGAACAGCGTGTCCCGGTCGATCGGCAGCGGGTTGTCGACTCCGGTGACGCCGTGGCACGCGAAGACCTCACGGCCGTCCGCCCAGACCCCGACGGCGACGCCCGGGATGCCGAACCGCGTGGCGGTCTCCCCGACGAAGTGGGTCAGCTTCTCCTGTGACATTCCGGTGTGTGACATTCCGTCCCCTTCGGCTCCACTGCTGACTTGTACATTGTTCAAGTGAAAGGTAGCCCCGACTTGAACAGTGTGCAAGTCAGCTATCGTGAACGCATGCCGCGCGACACCCTCACCCGTGAACAGATCGTCAACACCGCCGTCGAACTGCTGGACGCCGATGGTCTCGAAGGCCTGAACATGCGCGCGCTGGGCAAGCGGCTCGGCTCGGCGGCCACTGCCGTCTACTGGCACGTGGGCAGCAAGGACAACCTGATCGTGCTCGCCGGCGACCAGGTGTGGCACGAGATCGCGCTGCCCGACCCGGCCACCGTCGGCTGGCGCACGGCCGCCGCCGCGATGGCCGCCGACCTGCACGCGATGCTCGTCCGTCACCCCTGGCTGGTGCAGGCCTTCGGCTCGCTGCTGATGTTCGGGCCGGGCAAGGCGCGGCACGACGATCACACGCTCGCCGTCTACGAGCAGGCGGGGTTCGTCGGCGCGCGGGCCGACCGGGCGGCGGCCGCCGTCTTCACCTACGTGCTCGGCAACGCGCTCGGCTCGGCCGCGGTGGCCTCGCTCGACCGCAGGCTCGCCCGCGAGGGTGAGGCCGGCGAGCTGATGCGCGAGGGTATGGCGAAGGCCCGCGAGGCGGCTGCGGAGTTCCCGCGTCTGCGCGCCCGCCTGGAGACGGTGGCCGCCACCGAGTACGCCGCCGCGCCCGAGGACAGCTTCGCGTTCGGCCTGCACGCCCTCCTCGACGGCCTGGCGGCCCAGCTCGACGGAGCGTGAGCCCGGAGAACGCGTGAGGCGCCCGCCCCGGAAGTCCGGGGGTGGAGCCCTCCCTTTTTTTTGCAAAGGAAGGGAAGGGTCTCCTAACC
>NZ_JBWXUE010000007.1:0-29500 GCF_057158765.1 Kitasatospora sp. NEAU-69 | reverse complement strand
ATGGCCTGTTGTCCCACTTGGAGGGGGCGGGGGCCAGGGGAAAGGGTGGGGCGCCCGCCCCGGAAGTCCGGGGCGGGCGCCTCACTTTTCTGTCGAGGAGGAGTGGCGAGTCCTCAGACCCGGACCTCGTCGCGCCGGTACATCCACGCCGCGAGCGCCGTGAAGAGCACCAGGTAGCCGCCCAGCACGGCGACGTCACCGATGTTGGGCCACAGGCCGGCCTGGGCCCGGTGGCCGAGCTGGGCCAGGTGGTAGGTCGGGGTCAGCTCGGCGACGATCCGCATCCAGCCGGGAAAGGTGTCGATCGGCCAGAACAGGCCGCCGACCATCGAGAAGCCCATGTTGACCACCATCAGGCCGATGGTGATCGAGGTGGAGTTGAACATGTAGCCGAGCATCACGCTGAGCGCGCAGAACACCAGGCTGCCGAGCCAGACCGCGAGCGCCGAGCCGATCCACGTCCCGACCGGCATCTGGATGCTGTTCAGCAGGCCGCCGATGGCCAGGATCACGATCGTGGCGCAGAGGCTCACCACGGCGCCGGCGAGCACCTTGACCATGATGTAGCGGGTGCTGGACATCGAGGTCAGCCGCAGCTGGCGGGTCCAGCCGATCTCACGCTCGGCCGCGATGCGCGGGCCACCGGCGTTGAGGGCGGCGCCGATCGCGCTGAAGACGGCCATCGAGATCAGCAGGTACTTCGCGACCGAGGTGCCGCCGATGGTGGAGGTGTGCTGCTTGGAGGTGGAGATGTAGATCACCAGCGGCATGCCGATGGTGAAGATGATGAACCGCCAGTCGCGGAACGCCCGCTTGATTTCCAGTTCCAGCATGACGTTCATCGGGCGTTCTCCGGCTTCTTGGCGTGGTGCGTGCCGCCGACCGAGACCAGCTCCCGCTCGGCCGGAGCGGTGTGGCCCGCGGCCTCGTCGGCGTCGGCGGTGATGCTCAGGTAGGCCTGCTCCAGGCCGAGGCCGACGATCTCCAGGTTGCGCGGCCGCAGGCCCTGGCGGATCAGCGCGTCCACCGTGAGGTCGGAGTCGGAGCTGCGCAGGATCACCGAGTCGTGGTGCACCCGGGTGTCGATCACGCCGGGCAGCGCGGCGAGCGTCTCCCGGTCGGGGCCGGCCATCTCGAAGGAGAGCTGGCGGCTGCCGGCCCGGGCCTTCATCTCGGCGGGGGTGGTGTCGGCGAGCATCCGGCCGCGGTGCATCACCAGGATGCGGTCGGCGGCGGCGTCGGCCTCCTCCATGTAGTGCGTCGCGAAGAGCAGCGTGCGGCCGGCCGTGTTCTGCGCGCGCATGGTCTCCCAGAACCGGTTGCGCGCGGCCACGTCCATGCCGGCGGTCGGCTCGTCCAGGATGATCAGATCCGGGTCCTCGACGATGGCGAGCGCGAAGCGCATCCGCTGGACCTGGCCGCCGGAGAGCTTGTCCACCCGCTGGCCGGCGATGTCGTTGATGTCCGCCTGCTTCATGATCTCGGCGATCGGCAGCGGGTGACGGGCGAGGCGGTGCACCAGTCGGATCAGGTCGCGGACCTTCACCTCCGGCATCAGGCCGCCCTTCTGCAGCATGGCGCCGACCTGGCCGAGCCGGATCGCGTCGCCCGGGGCCTGGCCGAACAGCTTGACCTTGCCGGAGTCGGGGCGCACCAGGCCGAGCAGCATGTCCAGGGTGGTCGACTTGCCGGCGCCGTTCGGGCCGAGCAGGCCGATCGTCTGGCCCTGCGCCACCTCGAAGCTGAGGCTCTGCACGGCCTGTACCTGGCCATATCGTTTCGAGACCTGCTCGAAGCTGATCGCGTTCGCCCCGGGGAGGGGCGGACGCACATTCTCGGTTGCCATGCGGCTGGGTGTCCCTTCAGCTGTCGGTGGCGGCCCAGGCGGGCTGCCGGAGGATCTCGACGACGGCGGTGGACCAGGTGAAGCCGGCCCCCACCCCCATCAACAGGCAGCGGTCGCCCGGCCGTGCGGCGCCGGAGTCCACCAGGTGGGCGAGGCTGGCGAACTGGTCCGCGGCGCCGAGGTGGCCGACGGTGCGGAACCAGGACCAGGCGGTGCGGTCCGGGGTGATGCCCAGGCCCGCGTAGTAGTTGGCCTCGAGTCGGCGGTTGCCGAAGTGCGGCAGGACGAACCAGTCGATCTCGTCCAGCTCGATCTCGGCGTCGGCCAGCGCCTGCTTGAGCGCGTCGCGCTGACCGGCGGCGCTGCGGGCGACCGTGAAGGCCATCCCTGCGCTCGACAGGAAGCTCTTCTGGCAGGCCTTCACGTCGAGCGGGCTGCGCACGCTGTACGGAGCATCGCCGAACGGGTCGTCGCCGCGGTGCATGGCCTCCAACTCCGGGTCGGAGATGGTGACCAGGCTGTGCAGCCGGGCGTAGCCCTCGCGATTGGAGAGCATCATGGCCGCGCCGCCGTCACCGAAGATGGTGCCCGGGTCGCTGAACCAGCGGTCGATGCCGGGCGGGCAGAACCGGTCGGCGGCAACCGCCAGGACGGCCGAACGGCCTGCGGCCGCACGCAGTTGGGTGGCGGCCAGCTCCATCGCGGCCATGCCGCCGTTGGACATCTGGCGGATCTCGATGGCCGGGCAGCGGTTGCCGAGCGCGACCCGCTGCACGTAGGACGCGGGGGCCCACATGTCGTGACCCTGGTAGAAGACGTCGGCGTAGAGCAGCAGATCGACCTCGGAGACCGGGATCCCGGCTCGCTCGACGGCCAACTGGGCTGCCCGCGCGCCCATTTCGGGGGCGGGAACGTCCTCGGAGACCGCCGCCGACTCGAACTTGGTGCGGGAGACGTCCTGTTGGCGGCAGAGTCCGCGCTCGACCGCCTCGGCCACCGGCAGCAGCGGTGGCAGCCAGGTTCCGTGGCCGGCGAGGTAGACCTCGTCGTATCTCATCTGATCAGGGCCCTTCGTGTGTACGGACGCGCGGCGGCGTAGTCCGGACGACGGAACTCAGTATGGCAATTGGTCCCTTGAGTCCCACTTGAGCTGTTTATGCGCCGGTCGACGGCGCCGTTGCCGCCGAATCCGTTGAACCCGTCGAGCCCGCTGAGGCCTTCGCCGGCGCCGGCCGGTGCGGCAGCCGGTCGCCGGCCACTGCGGCGGGCGGGAAGCAGTCCGCCAGCCGCTGGGCCTCGGCGGCGCTGAGGCGCAGCGCGGCGGCCTCGGCGTTGGCCGCCAGGTGGGCCGGCCGGCTGGTGCCGGGGATCGGCACGATGTCCTCGCCCTGGGCCAGCACCCAGGCCAGCGCGAGGCTGCCGACCGAGCGGCCGGCCTCGGCGGCGGCCTGCTCGGCGGCGGCCAGCAGGGTGCGGTTGTGCGCGGCGTTCTCCGGCTGGAACCGCGGGTGGTAGCGCCGGAAGTCGTCGGCGGCCAGCTCCTCGGCGACCACCTTGCCGGTCAGGAACCCGCGCCCGAGCGGACTGCACGCGACCAGGCCGACGCCCAGCTCGCGCGCGGTCGGCAGCACCTCGGCCTCGACGTCGCGCGACCAGAGCGAGTACTCGGTGGCGAGGGCCGCGATCGGGTGCACGGCGTGCGCGCGGCGCAGCTGCCCGGCGTCGGCCTCGGAGAGCCCGAGGTGCCCGATCTTGCCTTCGGCGACCAGCTCGGCGAGGCCGCCGATGCTCTCCTCCACCGGGACCTTCGGGTCCACCCGGGCCAGGTAGTACAGGTCGATCCGGTCGGTGCCGAGCCGGCGCAGCGAGTCCTCACAGGCCCGGCGCAGGTACGCGGGCGAGCCGTCGAACGAGGTCGGCCGGGCCGCGCCGCTGAAGACCGCGCCGCCACGGGTGGCGATCACCGCCTCGTCCCGCCGTCCGGCCACCGCGCGGCCGAGCAACTCCTCGATGGTGCCGCCGCCGTAGAAGTCCGCGGTGTCCAGCATCGTGATCCCGAGGTCCAGCGCGGTGCGCACGGTGTCCAGCGCGGCGCCCTCCTGCACGCTGCCGTAGCCGCCGGTCAGGCCCAGGCAGCCCAACCCGAGCGCCGAGCTGAGCAGGCCACCGCCGCCGAGCTTCCTGAGTTCCATGACGCCCTTTCCAGGCCGGAGTTGAAGACGAGATTCGCCACAGCAGGAGTCTGCGGAGGCTCCCGGGCACGGAGCGAAGGACGCGCGCCCGGCAGCGCGGCCACCCTGCCCCGAGGAGCTCGAAGCGCCCTTGACACCGGACTGGGCGCGACCTGTCCACCCGCTCTCCAGCGGACGCCTAGTCAGCGCTGCGACTTTCCGGTCTGCCGAGAAGAACCCGTTGAGAAGCCCCTGATCGAGAGGACTTGCCGTGTCGAAGCCCGAATCCCAGGTCGTCGAGCGGAGCATCGTCGTCCAGGCGCCGGCGAAGGTCGTCTTCGATCTCGTCGCCGACGTGCAGAACTGGCCGCAGCTGCTCACCTCCGTGGTGCACATCGAGCGCACCGAGCTCAGCGACTCCAGCGACGTGGCCCAGGTCTGGGCGCTGCGCGGGACGGACAAGGTCTCCAGCTGGACCTCGCACCGCACGCTGGACCGCGAGGCGCTGACCATCAGCTTCCACAACGACCCGCCGATGGGCCCGACTTCGGTCTCCGGTGGCGAGTGGCTGGTGCAGCCGCAGGCGGACGGCAGCAGCACGCTGACCATCCGGCACCACTTCACGCTGGCCGACTGGGCCCCCGAGAACGCCGGTGCGCAGGTCGCCGAGCAGCTGACCCAGCACACCGGGCAGCAGCTCAACGAGCTGAAGGACGCCGCCGAGCGCCGCGAGGAGCTCGCCGAGCTGATCATCTCCTTCGAGGACCCGCTGTTCATCGGCGGCACCATCGAGGACTCGTACCGCCTGCTGCACCGCGCCGACGAGTGGCCGGACCGGTTCCCGCACGTCACCCGGATCGACATGACCGAGGACGAGCCGAACGTCCAGTTCTTCGACATGGACACCCTGAGCCCGGACGGCCGCGCGCACACCACCCGCTCGGTCCGGATCTGCCTGCCGTTCAACAAGATCGTCTACAAGCAGATCAGCCTGGCCCCGCTGCTCACCGCGCACACCGGCCACTGGCTCTTCGAGCAGACCCCGGAGGGCGTGGTCGCCAGCGCCCGCCACACCGCGACGATCAAGCCGTCGGCGCTGGACCTGCTCTTCCCCGGCGCGACCGTGCAGGACGCGCGCAACTACCTGCGCAAGGTGCTCAGCGCCAACAGCGTCAGCAACCTGCGCTTCGCCAAGGAGTACGCCGAGGAGCGTGCCGAGCAGCGGGCCAAGGAGCGCGTGAATGTCTGAGCCGATCGGGGCCGCCACCGCGGTGGCGGCCCCGGCCGAGGGCTGGCGGGCGCCGATCGAGCTGACCGCCGTGGCGCTGGCCGAACTGCCCCGCCGGGCGGCCGCCGCCTGGCCCGACCGGGTCGCCCTGCGGCGCGGTGAACGGGCCGTAACCTTCGCCGAGTTGGACCAGCGGGTGAGCGACGGCGCGGCCGCGATCAGCCGTGCGGTCGGCGCCGGCGGCGTGGTCGGCGTGGCGACGGTGCTGGACCCGGCCTTCGCCGTGCTCTACTACGGCGCGGCGCGCAGCGGGAACACCGTGGTGACGCTCAACCCGCTGATCCGCGGTGAGGGCCTGGCGCACATCCTGGCCGCCTCCCGCACCCGACTGGCCTTCCTGACCCGGGAGATGTACGAGCGGATCGCTCCGCTGCGCGACCGGCTGCCGGAGCTGGCCGAGGTGGTGCTGCTGGACGAGGTCGAGCAGTTCCTGAACGCGGACGCGGACGCGGACGGCGCCGACGGCACGGCGTTTGCCACGCCCGAGGTCAGTGACCTGGACGCCACCGCGTGCGTGCACTTCACCAGCGGAACCACCGGTGCTCCCAAGGCCGTTCAGCTGACCCACCGCAACCTGACGGTCAACGCGGCGCAGATCGCCCAGGCCCAGGGGCTGGACGCCGACGCGGTGACGCTCAACCAGCTGCCGCTGTTCCACATCATGCACCTCAACTCGGCGGTGCACGCGGGTGCGACCCAGGTGCTCTGCCCGGGGGAGGAGGTCACCGAGGCGATCGCCGAGGCCGACCGGCACGGCGCCACGCACTGGTTCAGCATCCCGGTCCGGCTCGCCCGGCTGGCCGCCGACCCGCGGCTGCCCGAGCTGCGGCTGCGCACCGTCCGCGGTGTCTTCTGCGGCGGCTCGGCGCTGCCGGCCCGCCCGGCCGCCGTGCTGAGCGAGCACTTCGGCATCCCGGTGGTGCAGGGCTACGGCCTGGCCGAGGCCGCGCCGCTGGTCACGCTGGACCTGCCGGGCCGTCCCAAGCCGGGCTCCTCGGGCCCGGCGGTGGCCGGCACCGAGCTGCGGATCGTGGACCTGGCGAGCGGCGAGGTGCTCAAGGCCGAGGGCGGCGGCGAGCTCCAGATCCGCGGCCCGCAGCTGATGAAGGGCTACGCGGGCCGGGACGCGGCCGCGGACTTCGAGCCCGACGGCTGGTTCGCGACCGGCGACGTCGGCCGACTGGACGAGGACGGCTACCTCTTCCTGCTCGACCGGCTCAAGGACGTCTTCAAGTGCGACAACGAGATCGTCGCACCGACCGAGCTGGAGGGTGTGCTGGCCCGGCACCCGGCCGTGCGCGACTGCGCGGTCTTCGACCACCCGGACGAGTTCAGCGGCGCCGTCGCGCACGCCCTGGTGGTGCTGCACGAGCACGCGGCCGACACCCCGCCGGCCGAGATCGCCGAGTTCGCCAACCGCAGCCTGGCCGGCTTCCAGCAGATCCGCTACATCGACGTCGCGCCGGTGCTGCCGCGATCGCCGAACGGCAAGATCCAGCGCCGCGAGCTGCGACAGCAGCTGCTCGGCAGCTGACAGTCGCCCGCTGACAGATAACAGATGACGGATTTTGTCAGTCGTCATCCGTCAGTCGTCGCCCGTCACCCGTCATTCCACTCATATCTAGGAGTACCGACATGGTCCTGTTCGTCAACGAGCTCCGCGTGATCGGCGCAGTCGAGGACTTCGAGCGCGTCACCGCCGAGATCTCCGAGTACATGTGCCAGCAGCCCGGCTACATCAGCCACAAGATGCTGCTCTCCACCAAGCGCGAGAACGTCTTCCTGGAGATCGCCGAGTGGGAGTCGGCCGAGCACCACGCCGCCGCGATCGCCAGCGAGGGCTTCCGCTCCCGCGTCCAGGGCCTGTTCGGCGTGATCGAGAAGCCGACCCCGGACATCTACAACGTCGTCCACGACAGCGCCGCCGTCCACGCGGCCGCCTGACCCACCCCGCAGTCCGGACGATCCCCCCGGGCCGAGCTCCAACAGGAGGCTGAGAACAGTGCAGCAAGCAGTCGAGGTGCTCGTGGTCGGCGCCGGCCCGGTCGGTCTGACCGCCGCGTACGAGCTCACCCGGCGGGGTGTCCGGGTCCGGCTGGTGGACGGCGCGGCCGGTCCCGCCGTCACCAGCCGGGCGATCGCCACCCACCCGCGCACCCTGGAGACCTACGACCAGATCGGCGTGCTGGACGAGATCCTGGCCCGGGCGCAGCGGATCACCGCCTTCACGCTCTTCCAGGACGGCCGCCGGCTCGCCCGGCTGGACGCCGACTACAGCGCCAGCCCCACCCGGTTCCCGTTCACCGTCACGATCGACCAGGTGCTCACCGAGGAGGTGCTGCGCACGGCGCTCTCCGGCCTCGGCGTCGAGATCGAGTGGGGTGTCCGGCTGGAGACCTTCACCCAGCGCCCGGCCTCGGTGCTGGCCGAGCTGGTGCACGCCGACGGCCGGCACGAGACCGCCGAGGTGCCGTGGCTGATCGGCAGCGACGGCGGCCACAGCACGGTGCGCAAGGTGCTCGGCCTGCCGCTGCTCGGCGAGGCCAACGAGACCTGGCTGCTCGCGGACGCCGAGGTGGACACCGAGCTGCCGCCGAACAGCATCTACCTGATCCGCTCCGGCGGCGGCACGCTGATGATGGCCCCGATGCCGGGCGGCTCGCGCTGGCGGATGCTCGACACCGTCGAGACCGACTACGACGGGGACGGCGACGTGATCGCCGCCCGGTTCAGCGCCAAGCTCTCCGCCGGACTCGGCCACCCGGTCAAGGTCGGCTCGCCCGGCTGGGTCTCGGTCTTCACCGCGCAGCAGCGGATGGTCCCCGAGATGCGCGGTGGTCGGGTCTTCGTCGCCGGCGACGCCGCCCACGTGCACAGCCCGGCCTCCGGCCAGGGCATGAACACCGGCATCCAGGAGGCCTACAACCTGGCCTGGAAGCTCGCCATGGTGGTGCACGGCCACGCCCGCGAGGCGCTGCTCGACACCTACGGCGTCGAGCGGGTGCCGGTCGGCCAGGTGCTGCTCGGCTCCACGAAGCGCGCCACCCAGCTGGTCGCGCTGAAGAACACGCTCGCCTCGATCGCGCTGCCGGTGGTCTTCGCGCTGGTGCGCAACCTGCCGCCGCTGCGCCGCAAGATGCAGCAGGCCGCGCTCGGCCGGGTCTCCGGGCTGAACGTCAGCTACGCCGACAGCCCGCTGACCGTGCCGCAGGCGGGCACCGCCACCAAGGCCACCGCCGGCAAGACCGTCGGGCCGCGCCCTGGTGAGCGGGTCGTCCAGGTGCTGCCGGACCGGGCCGCCGCGCCCGGCTGGACCGAGTTCGCCGCCGAGATGCGCGACCAGCGCTGGACGCTGCTCGCGGTCACCCGCCCGGCCGACGCCGGCCCGACCG
Organism: Kitasatospora sp. NEAU-69; assembly: GCF_057158765.1. Classification (NCBI taxonomy): domain Bacteria; kingdom Bacillati; phylum Actinomycetota; class Actinomycetes; order Kitasatosporales; family Streptomycetaceae; genus Kitasatospora; species Kitasatospora sp. NEAU-69. Next base: position 20,803 of record NZ_JBWXUE010000007.1, on the reverse strand, counting down.
GCGCCACCGCGCGGCTCGCCGACCAGGCGTACCCGGAGTGGCTCTCGGTGCGCACGATCGCCGGCCGCGGCGCCGCGCTCGGCCCGACCCCGCTGGCCGACCCGGACCACACGCTGCGCAACGGGCTCGGCCTCGAACCCGGCGGCTGGCTGCTGGTCCGCCCGGACGGCTACCTGGCCGCCCGCGGCACCGACCTGACGCCCGATCTGCTCGCCGCGGCGCTCGCCCCGGTCCGCGGCGGCGAGGCGATCACCGCCGCCGCGATGGCCGAAGCGTGAGCACGAACGCACTGCACGTGAAACCGGACGCACTGGAGGAGAACCGATGACCCTGGCCGTCGAACCGCTGGCCGTCGAAGCGCAGGCCCTCGACCCGCTGGCCCGCACCGCCGAGGCCACCGCGAGCCTGGGCCTGGAGGGACGGGTGGTCGTGGTCACCGGCGGCTCCCGCGGCCTGGGCCGGGCCACCGCCCGCAAGCTCTGCGCCGCCGGCGCCGTCGTCTACCTCACCTACGCCTCCAGCGACGAGGACGCGGCCGAGGCCGTCGAGTCGCTGCGCGGCCTGCCGGGCAGCGCGACCGCCGTCAAGGGCGACATCCGCGACCCGCAGACGCTGCCCGCGCTGCTCGACCGGGTGATCGCCGAGCACGGCCGGCTCGACATCTTCGTGCACAACGCGGCCACCTTCCACCCGATGAAGCCGCTCGGCACGAACGTGCCGGACGTCCACCACGACATCGCCTCCGCGCTCGACCCGCTGCTGCACGGCGCCCCGGCGCTGGCCCGGGCGATGGCGGGCGGTCCGGGCCGGATCGTCGCGGTCTCCAGCATCGGTTCGCGCGCCGTGGTGCCGCACTACGTCAGCCTCGGGCTGGCCAAGGCGGCGCTGGAGAGCCTGGTGCGCTACCTCGCGGTCGAGCTGGCGGGCCAGGGCATCGCGGTCAACGCGGTCTCCACCGGCAAGCTCGACAAGGGCACGGCGCCGTCCTCGGCGGTCAACGCCGGCCTGGTGAAGGCGCTCACCGCCCGTTCCCCCGCCGGCCGGCTGACCAGGCCCGAGGACGTCGCGGACGCGGTCGCGCTGCTCTGCACCGACGAGGCGGCCTGGATCCACGGCCAGGTGATCAACGTCGACGGCGGCTCCAGCCTGCTGGCCTGACGTCGCCCCGGCGCTACCAACCGGCGCCATCTACCGGAACGGACAGATAAGTTGAGCGAGATCAAGACGGATGTGTGCATCGTCGGGGGCGGCCCGGCCGGGCTGGCGCTCGCGCTGCTGCTGCTCCGCTCCGGCGTCAGGGTGGTGGTGGCCGAGAAGGCGCGCTCCTTCGAGCGCGAGTACCGCGGCGAGATCCTCCAGCCCGGCGGCCTGGACCTGTTGGCCCAGCTCGGCGTGCTGGACGGCGCCCGTGAGCGCGGTGCCTACCAGCTCTCCAACTTCCGCCTGAGCGACGCCAAGCGCGTGCTGATGGACATCGACTACCGGCCGCTGCCCGGCCCGCACAACCACCTGCTCAGCCTCCCGCAGCGCCACCTGCTGGAGGAACTGCTCGGCGCCTGCGAGCAGTTCGACACCTTCGAGTACCTGGCCGGCAGCCGGATCTCGGCTCTGGTCGAGGACGGCGGCGCGGTGCGCGGCATCCGCACCGACGGCCAGGGCGGCCCGCGTACCGTGACGGCGCGCTGCGTGGTCGGCGCGGACGGCCGGTTCTCCAAGACCCGTTCGCTGGCCGGGATTTCCAACGACCGCCACGACGTCTTCGACATGGACGTGCTCTGGTTCAAGCTGCCCGCCCCGGCCGGCCCGACCGGCGTGGTGCGGATCCACCGCGGCGACGGCGGCCCGGCCATCGCGTACGACTCCTACCCCGGCAAGATCCAGGTCGGCTGGACCCTGCCGCACAAGAGCTACCAGGCCATCGCGGCCCGCGGCATCGAGTACGTCCGCTCGGCGGCCGCCAGCTCGCTGCCCGAGTACGCGGAGCTGATCGAGCGCGAGGTCACCTCGCTCTCCGACCTCTCCCTGCTCGACGTCTTCGCCGCCCGCGCCGAACGCTGGGTCAAGGACGGCCTGGTGCTGATCGGCGACGCCGCGCACACCCACAGCCCGCTCGGCGCGCAGGGCATCAACCTCGCGCTCCAGGACGCCGCGGTGCTCCACCCGGTGCTGGTCAACGCGCTGCGGGCCGGCAGCGGCGTGCTGGACGAGCAGACGCTGGCCGCGTACGAGCGGATCCGCTCCGGCGACATCGCCGCGATGATGAAGCTCCAGGTGATGCAGAGCAAGGGCATGCTCTCGACCAACAAGGTGGCCGCCGCGATCCGGCCGCGGATCGTCAAGCTGCTGGGCTACACGCCGATCGGCGCCAAGATCACCCAGCGGATCGCCTACGGGAACCCGTCGATCCGGGTGCACTCCGAGCTGTTCACCCCGCGGGTGCTCGCCCCGAGCCACTGAGCCTTGCGGCAGGTCCTCCGCCGAGTCCTCCGCCGAGTCCTCCACTGAGTCTTTCGCTCGATCTTTCCAACTTCCTTATCTTTCACAGGAGATCCACCATGCCTCTGATCGACCTCTCGACCCCGATCGACGCCTCGCAGTGGGAGCCGGAGCCGGTCGTCCACGAGATCGTCAGCCCCGCCGACGGCGCGGCCCACATGGCGAAGGAGATGCTGGAGAACTTCGGCATGGAGTTCGACCCGGCCGAGCTGCCGGACGGCGAGCTGCTCTCGATCGACAACCTCACGCTGACCACGCACACCGGCACCCACATCGACGCGCCCTCGCACTACGGCTCCCGCGCGAGCTACCGCGACGGCGGCCCGCGCCACATCGACGAGATGCCGCTCGACTGGTTCTTCCGCCCGGCCTTCGTGATCGACGCCACCCAGGCCGACATCGGCACCGTGGACGCCGAGTTCATCGAGAAGGAGCTGGCCCGGATCGGCTACCAGCCGCAGCCGTACGACATCGCGCTGATCAACACCGGCGCCTGGCGCAACTCCGGCACGATGACGTACTTCACCGACTTCGTCGGCCTGGACGCCTCGGCCACCAACTACCTGCTCGACCTGGGCGTCAAGGTGATCGGCACCGACGCGTTCAGCCTGGACGCCCCGTTCGGCAACATCCTGGAGAACTACGCGCAGAGCAAGGACCAGAGCGTCCTGTGGCCGGCCCACTTCGCCGGCCGCGACCGCGAGTACTGCCAGATCGAGCGGCTGGCCAACCTGGACGAGCTGCCCAAGCCGTTCGGCTTCCGGCTCGCCGCCTTCCCGGTCAAGATCACCGGTGCCGGCGCCGGCTGGACCCGCGCCGTCGCCATCGTTGACGAGGACTGACCCACCCCTTCTTCCCGTTCGTCTTCCTGTTCTTCGTGAGGAGCAACTCGCCATGACCACCGCTGTTCTGACCGACCGCCAGGATCTCGCCGTCCTCTACGCCGAGGTGCAGCAGTTCTACGCCCAGCACTTCCACCTGCTCGACGCCGGCAAGGCCGAGGAGTGGGCCCAGACCTTCACCGAGGACGGCTACTTCGCCCCCGAGACGCTGCCCGACCCGGTCGTCGGCCGCGAGGCGCTGGCCGCCGGCGTCACCCGCACCCACGCCGAGCTGGTCGCCAACGGCGAGCAGCGCCGCCACTGGCACGGCATGGTCGCCGTCACCCCGCGCGACGAGCTCACCCTCGACGTCCGCTGCTACGCGCTGATCTACTCCACCCCCAAGGGCGGCACCTCCGCGCTGCGGATGAGCTGCGTCTGCGAGGACGTCCTGGTCCGCGCGGACGGCCAGTGGCAGATCTCGGCCCGCAAGGTGACCCGGGACGACCTGGGCAACTGAGCCGGGGCCAACGGCCACGCAAGGACGACGGCGCGATGCCGGCACCGAGGAGCACTCGGTCCCGGCATCGCGCCGTTTCGGCTTCCCCCGGACGGCCAGGCCACCGGGCCGACCGGACCCAGCCCCTGGGTCCGGTCGGCTGGGCTCTCCGCTGATCGACAGCCGGCGTGCGTGCCGCCCTGCGGCGGACCGTGCTGCCCTCAGCAGACCGCGCGGCCCTCAGTAACCTTGCAGCCCCCGGCGGACCGTGCAGTCACCCCGGCCCGGTACCGGTCAGCTCGCCGACGGGCTCCGGGGCCGGCGTGCGGCCCGTCCTGTTGGGTGCGCGAACACGGCGACGCAGTCCGTCACACGAGCCGCCGCGGCCGCCTGTGAGCCGCCGCGGAAACGACGATCCCCGCCAGTGCGGGCTGGGCCCGAACGGCGGGGAGGAGTGCCTCTGGCTCAGCAGGCCCGGTGCGCGCTCGCGGCAAGCGCCGCGGAGCCCACACCTCGTACGCGCTCAGCACGTTCACCCCGATCAGCTGGTGCCGTCCGCCGGATTCCCCCGGCACAGCAGCACGATGGGCCGCCCCCGAAGGGACGGCCCACCAGTGGCACCTGCGGCGCGAGCAGTACGAGCAGCACGAGCGGCCAGGCTCAGCTGAGCACGCGCTTCTTGAAGTTGTGCAGCGCCAGCCCGCCCAGCAGCACGACGCCGCCGAGCTGCGCGAGCAGAATCGCCCAGACCGGCATGTGGTGCACGCTCGGGGTCAGTGCCGCGCGCAGGCCCTCGCCCATGTAGACGACCGGGTTGAGCAGCGTCAGGTACTGCAGCCACCGCACGGTGTGCAGGGCGGACCAGGGGAAGTACACGCAGCCGAGGATGGTCAGCGGCGTGATCACGGTGGCGAACAGGTTCTGCACCTTCTGCACCTGGAACACCGTGCCGAGCAGCAGGCCGGTCGAGGAGGCGAGCAGGCAGGCCAGCAGGTACGTCGTGACGAAGAGCGGCCAGTTGTGCACGTGCACTTCCGGCGCCTCGCCCTTGGTGTGCACCAGCATCACGACCGGGAAGACCACCAGTCCGGCCAGCAGCGACTGCATGGCGCCGGAGACGATCTTCTGCAGCGCGATCACCCAGAGCGGCACCGGGGCGAGCGCCCGGTCCTCCATCTGCTTGGTGTAGGTGAGCTCCATCAGCAGCGGGATGATCACCGCGGTGATGCCCTGGACGGCGATGGTGATCGCGATCAGGCCGGGCACCAGGACGGTGGTGAACTTGGGCTCGCCGGGGGCCGAGCTCTCGCCCATGCCGATCTTCGGCAGGACGTAGGCGAAGCCGAAGGTGAAGGCGAGCGGCTGCATCACCGAGCGCAGCGCGAGCGTGCCGAGCTGGCGGCGGGTCACCCGGATGTCGCGGCTGAGCAGGGCGAAGAAGGTGTGCAGGCCGGTGGAGAACTTCCCGGCCCGCTGCGGGGCGGGCAGTGGTGGTACGGCAGGAGTGGCGGGGGCCGGAGCCTCCGGCGGCGCGGCGAGGATGGTCATTGAATGCTCCTAGTCAGGTGACGGACGGTCAGTCCCGGTACTCCCGGCCGGTCAGGTTCAGGAACGCGGTCTCCAGGCTCGGCGGCAGCGTCGAGGCGTTGCGCACGGACAGGCCGTGGTCCGCGCCGGCCGCGATCAGCTCGCCGAGCAGGCCGTCCACGTCATTGCCGGCGTAGACGCGCAGGTCGGCGCCGTCGGCCTCGGCCCGGTTCACGCCGTCCAGCTTCTGGGCCCGCTCCAGCAGCACGTCGGCCGCGCCGGAGTACGTCATGGTGATCACGGCCTCGGCGCCCGCGGTCGTCTTGATGCCCTCGACGGTGTCCGTGGTGAGCACCTTGCCGTGGTCCACGATGGCGATCCGGTCGCAGAGCGCCTCGGCCTCCTCCAGGTAGTGCGTGGTCAGCAGGATCGTCTGGCCGTCGGCGTTGAGCTCGCGCAGCAGCTCCCACAGGTTGTGCCGGTTCTGCGGGTCGATGGCCGCGGTCGGCTCGTCCAGGAAGAGGATGTCGGGGCGGTGCATCAGGGCCCGGCAGACCATGGCGCGCTTGGACTGGCCGCCGGAGACGTGGTCGTCGAGCTTGTCGGCGCAGTCGGTCAGGCCGAACCGCTCCAGCAGCTCCGTCGCGCGGGCCCGGGCCTGCTTGCCACTCATGCCGAAGAAGCGGCCGCGGTACTCCAGGTTCTCCAGGATGTTGACCGCGCGGTCCATCGTGTTGGCCTGGGTCACCACGCCGATCCGCTGGCGGACCTCGACCGGGTTCTTCGAGACGTCCAGCCCGGCCACCCAGGCGCTGCCGCCGGTCGGGATGATCCGGGTGGTCAGCATGCCGATGCTGGTGGACTTGCCGGCGCCGTTCGGGCCGAGCAGCCCGAAGAACTCACCGGGCTTCACCGCCAGGTCCAGCCCGTCCACGGCGGCGACGGGGCCGTGGGGGGTGGGATAGGTCTTGCGCAGTCCGCTGGTGCGGATGGCGGCGTCGGTCATTTCGCGTTCTCCTCAGGTCCGGTCCGCGGCGACGCGGCGATGCTGGCCACGTCGGGTAGAGCTCTGCTCCAACCCGGCTGGAGGCGCTGCCGCCGACCGCACGTTCCGAGGGCGCCTGCGGCACTTCGAGGGCTCTTCCACGGGGCATCGAGCGACCCTCGGCAGGATCCGCCGCGTGCGGGGAGGGCCCGCGAGGAACGGAGAGTCACCATGCGGGTGATGTTCGGGGTATCGGACTGGCCGGCGCACTACGCCGCGATGGTGCCGCTGGGCTGGGCGCTCCAGTCGGCCGGGCACGAGGTGCGCGTCCTCTGCACCCCGGCGCAGGTCCAGCCGATCAGCGAGGCCGGGCTGACCCCGGTGCCGCTGATGGGCGGCCTCGACATGGTGACGCAGTGCCGGCTGCTCTACTACTGGATGGCCCAGGCGGGCGACCGGCCGTACCCGGGTCTGCCGCTGCACCCGGTCACCGGTGAGGAGCTGGCGGACCTCGCGGACTTCGACTACGGCGCCTGGATGCAGGAGAACCGCCGCGAGGTGGTCGGCGCGGCCAAGGCGAACGTCGAGCAGACGCTGGACTTCGCGCGCCGCTGGCAGCCGGACGTGATCGTGCACGACATCCTGAGCACCGAGGCGCTGCTCGCGGCCAAGGTCACCGGCGTGCCGGCGGTGCTGCACCTGTGGGGCCCGATCGGCACCGAGGAGGAGGATCCCCTGCTGCGGATGCTCCCGGCCGACCACGGCAACTTCTTCCCCGCTCACGGCCAGGCCGAACTCTCCACCGAGTCGGTGGAGTTCGTCATCGACCCGAACCCGGCGAGCCTGCCCGTGCCGCTCGGTGACGCGACCCGGCTGCCGGTCCGCTACCTGCCGTTCAACGGCCCGGGCGCGATGCCGTCCTGGGTGCTGGAGCCGCCGGCCAAGCCCAGGGTCTGCGTGATCTGGAGCACCTCGCTGAGCAAGATGTTCGGCCCGCGCTCGTTCGCGGTGCCCACGGTGCTGCGCGGGCTCGCCGAGCTGGACGTCGAGGTGGTGCTGACCGGGATCCCGGAGGACATCGAGACGGTCTACGAGCTGCCCGCCAACGTCCGCAGCATGTCCCGGTTCCCGCTCCAGTTCCTGCTGCCGACCTGCTCGGCCGTCGTGCACCACGGCGGTGCGGGCTGCGCGATGACCTCGCTGGTCGCCGGGGTGCCGCAGCTGGCGCTGACCTGGGCGCCCGAGGCGGAGGCGAACGGCGCCCGGCTGGCCGCCACCGGCGCCGCCCTGCACGTGCGCGGCGACCTGGCGGACCCGGAGGCGGTCGCGGCGGCGGTGAGCCGGCTGCTCGCCGAGCCGTCCTTCGCCGAGGCCGCCGCCGAGTTGCGCCGGGAGAACCTGGCCCGGCCGACCCAGGCCGAACTGGTCCGCACTCTGGAACAGCTGGTCGCCGACCGCCGCAGCGCCGACTTGGCCGCCCAGAAGTAACTCTGACGAATAATCAGAAGGAGAAACCCCCATGCGGGTGCTGTTCACGGTGTCGGACTGGCCGGCCCACTTCTTCCCGATGATCCCGCTCGGCTGGGCGCTCCAGTCGGCCGGACACGAGGTCCGGGTGGCGTGCGCGCCGTCCCAGGCCGGCTACCTGGAGCGGGCGGGGCTGACCCCGGTTCCGGTGCTCGGCGACCTGGACATGGTCTTCCTGGCGCGGTTCAGCAACCTCACGCTGATCAAGGAGGGCCGCTGGCCGTACCCGGGCCTGCCGGGCCTGCACCCGGACACCGGCGAGGAGCTGCCCAGCCTGGACGGCTTCGACTTCGAGGCGTACGCCGAGGAGTCCAAGCGCCGGATCGTCCGGGAGACCGGCCGCAGCAACACCGGCGCGCTGGAGTTCGCCAAGGCCTGGGGCCCGGACCTGGTGGTGCACGACCGGCTGAGCCTGGACGGCTTCCTGGTGGCCGGCGTGCTCGGCATCCCGGCCGTCTCGCACCTGTGGGGCCCGGTCGGCACCGACGAGAGCGACCCGGTGCTCTATCCGCTGCCGATCGACTACACGCGGTCCTTCCCGCGCAACGGGCTGGCGCCGATGGGCCCGGAGCTGGTCCGCTACGTGATCGACCCGTGCCCGGCCGGCATGGCGCCGCCGGTGCACGGCACCAGGCTGCCGGTCCGCTACGTGCCGTACAACGGCCCCGGTGCGATGGGCACCTGGGCACTGGACGCGGGCGAGCGGCCGCGGGTCTGCGTGCTGTGGAGCGACTCGGTCAGCCGCATGTACGGCGCCGGCTCCTACCTGGTGCCGCAGGTGCTCGCGGCGCTGGCCGAGGAGGACGTCGAGGTGGTGCTGCCCGGCCACCCCGAGGACCTCGCGCTGGCCGGCGAACTGCCCGCCAACGTCACGGTGATGGGCCGGTTCCCGCTGCACCTGCTGCTGCCGACCTGCTCGGCGCTGGTGCACCACGGCGGCGCCGGCTCGATGATGACCGCCGCGGTCGCCGCGGTCCCGCAGCTGACCCTGACCTTCGGCCCCGAGCAGGACGCCGACGGCTCCCGGCTGGCCGCCACCGGCGCCGGCCTGCACCTGCTCGGCGACCAGGCCGATCCGGAGTCGATCCGCCGCTCGGTCCGCGAGCTGCTGGACGTGCCGTCCTACCGCGAGGCGGCGCAGCGACTGCGCGCCGAGACCGAGCAGCGCCCGACGCCGGCCGAGCTCGTCCCGGTGCTGGAGGCGCTGGCCAGGAACGGCGAGCTGACCGAGGCCGAGCTGGCGACCCTGGACGCGGCGGGCCGGCAGCCCGCGCTCGTCTGATGGGCGGCCGGGCCGTGGGCAGGGCGCTGGTGCTCGGTGGCGGCGGGTTCGTCGGACGGCACCTGTGCGCCGGGTTCGCCGAGGCCGGGTACGACGTGGTGACCGCCTCGCGCCGCCCGCCCGAGGGCGGCCTCGTGCTGGACCTGCTGAACGATCCGCCCGCCGCGATCGCCGAGCTCTTCGACGAGGTGCGCCCGACCGTGGTGGTCAACGCGACCGGCGGGGTCTGGAGCGTGTCGCCGCAGCAGATGACCGAGGGCAACGTGCGGCTGGTCGAGCGGCTGATCGGCGCGCTCACCGCGCAGCCGCAGGCGCGGCGGCCGCGGCTGATCCAGCTCGGTTCGGTGCACGAGTACGGCCTGACCGAGCCGGGCGTCCCGCTCAGCGAGGGGGACGCACCCGATCCGGTCACGCCGTACGGCAAGACCAAGCTGACGGGCAGCCGGCTGGTCCTGGAGGCCACCGCGCGCGGCGAGTTGGACGGCGTCGTGCTGCGGCTGTCCAACGTCGTCGGGCCCGGATCGCCGCAGGGCAGCCTGCTCGGCATGGTGGCGGGCAAGTTGGCCGAGGCCGGGCGGACCGGGGGCACCGCGGTGATCCGGGTCGCGCCGCTGCGTGCGCTGCGGGACTTCGTGGACGTGCGCGACGTGACCGCCGCGGTGCTCCTCGCTGCCGGCCCCAAGGTGGCCGAAGTGCCGCCGCAGGAGCGGTTGTTCAACATCGGCCGGGGTGAGGCGGTGGCCGTCCGCTGGATGGTCGGCAGCCTGATCGCGACCAGCGGGATCGCCGCCCAGTTGCTGGAGGAGGGCCACGAGCCGGACCGCAGCGCCGGGTTGGACTGGCAGCAGCTGGACTGCTCGAAGGCCGCGGCGGTGCTCGGCTGGTCGGCGCGGCACTCGGCGGCCGACTCGCTGACAGCGCTCTGGCAGGAGGCCGGCGCGGTCCGCGGCGAGGTCGCCGCCGTCTGAGCGACGCGTGGCACAGGGGCCGCTACAGGGGTCCGGTGCGGTGGGGGAGCAGCCCCGGCCGCGCCGGGCCCCTGTGTCGTGCGCCCGCGTCGTTCCGCGGCGTCGTTCCGGGGCGTTGGTTCCCCGGTGGCTCCGTGGCCCGGCCACAGCCCGCTTTCGAGGTCTCCTTGAGTCGTTGGCATCACCTTTGGCCCCGGGGCGGAGCCCGGCGCGAACGGTCGCCGGCGGAAGCCGAGTGTCCGAACAGAGCCGGAGCCGTTGCTGGGCCCGGATGTTTCGCAGGAGGCGATGCAGATGAGCGACGCAGACACAAGAGCGCTGCTGCTGGAGAACGTCCGGAAGTACCACCGGGAGATCGAGCGGAGCGACGCGTTCGTACCCGGTGTCACACCGCTGCTTCCGGCCGGTGCGCTGCTCGACGAGGACGACCGCGCCACGCTCGTCGAGGCCGCTCTGGACCTGCGGATCGTCGCCGGCGTCGGGGTGCGCAAGTTCGAGAGCGCGTTCGCCAAGATGCTCGGCCTGCGCAAGGCGCACATGGTCAACTCCGGCTCCTCGGCGAACCTGGTGGCGATGAGCGCGCTGCTCTCCCCGCACCTGGAGGACCGCCGGCTCCAGCCCGGCGACGAGGTGATCACCGTCGCGGCGGGCTTCCCGACCACGGTGAACCCGATCGTCCAGAACGGCCTGGTCCCGGTCTTCATCGACATCGAGCTCGGCACCTACAACACCACGGTCGACCGGATCGCGGCGGCGATCGGCCCGAAGACCAAGGCGATCATGATCGCGCACGCCCTGGGCAACCCGTTCGCGGTCGCCGAGGTGGCCCAACTGGCCGAGGACAACGACCTGTTCCTCATCGAGGACAACTGTGACGCGGTCGGCTCGACCTACCAGGGCAAGCTCACCGGCACGTTCGGCGACATGTCCACCGTGAGCTTCTACCCGGCCCACCACCTCACCACGGGTGAGGGCGGCGCGGTGGTCACCCGCAACCTGGCGCTGGCCCGGATCGTCGAGTCGCTGCGCGACTGGGGCCGGGACTGCTGGTGCGAGCCGGGCGAGGACGACAAGTGCCTCAAGCGGTTCAAGCACCAGATGGGCACCCTGCCGTACGGGTACGACCACAAGTACATCTTCTCGCACATCGGTTACAACCTGAAGCCGACCGACCTGCAGGCGGTGCTCGGGCTGACCCAGCTGAAGAAGCTGGACGACTTCGGCGCGGCCCGCAAGCGCAACTGGCAGCGGCTGCGCGACGGCCTGGACGGCACCCGCGGCCTGCTGCTGCCGGAGGCCACCGAGGGCAGCGACCCGAGCTGGTTCGGCTTCGTGATCACCGTCAAGCCGGACGCCCCGTTCACCCGCAAGGGCCTCACCGACTTCCTGGAATCCCGCAAGATCGGGACCCGGCGGCTCTTCGGCGGCAACCTGACCCGGCACCCGGCGTACGTCGAGCGGCCCAACCGGGTCGTCGGCGGCCTGGAGAACAGCGACATCGTCACCGAGCACACCTTCTGGATCGGCGTCCACCCGCTGCTCACCGCCGAGATGCTCGACTACATGATCGCCTCGATCCAGGAGTTCGCCGCCGGTCGCGGCTGACCGTCCGCGTTGGACCGTCCGAGGCCGACCGTCCGAGCCCGAGCCGGCTGCTCCCCAGCGCTCTCCGGTCACTTTCATGTCGAGCGTCACTTTCATGTCGAGGTGGGAAAACCTGTGAAGTGGGATCAACTCTTCGTCGCCGGACTCGGCACCTGGCTGGGCGAGCCGGTCTCCGCCCAACAGGCCGTCGAGGACGGCCTGTACGACGCCGAGCGGTGCAAGGCCCGTGACTACACCTCGATCTGCGTGGCCGAGGACGTCGCGCCGCCGGACATGGCGGTCCGGGCCGGGCAGCAGGCCGTGGCCAACTCGGGCATCGACCCTCGGGAGTTCGCGCTCGCCCTGCACAGCAGCCTCTGGTTCCAGGGCCTGGACATCTGGCCGACCGCCTCCTACGTGGCGGCCGGCACGGTCGGGCGGCACGTCACGGCCTTCGACGTCCAGCAGCGCTGCAACGGCGGTCTCGGCTCGATCGAGCTGGCCGGCGCGCACCTGACGGCCAGGGTGGGCAAGGGCAGCGCCGCGCTGCTGACCACCGCCGACCGGTTCGCGCTGCCCCGGGTGGACCGCTGGAACATGCACGACTACAACGTCTACGGCGACGGCGGCACCGCCATGGTGCTCTCCACCCAGGGCGGCTTCGCGCGGGTGCTCTCCACCTTCACCGCCGTGGACAACTCGCTGGAGGAGTCCGCCCGCGGTACCGAGCCGCTGCGGCCGGTGCCGCCCACCGGCCCCATCGACCTGGTCGCCCGGTCGGCCCAGGCCGCGGAGATCGGCGACCCGAAGCAGACCGAACTGCGCACCGCCCGGCTGATCAACCAGGCCCGCAACCAGGCGCTCGGCGCGGCGAAGGTATCCGTCCGCGACCTGAAGCGGGTGGTGGTCGGCGCGACCGGCAAGTTCGCCGGCGGCTTCCACCACCACCACCTGCTGCAGATCCCCGAGCACCTGACCAGCTGGGAGTACGGGCGCACCACCGGCCACATCGGGGCCGGCGACTGGACGGCCGGCCTGCTCTGGCTGCTGCGCACCAACGCGGTCGAGCCCGGCGACAAGGTGATGCTCTTCGGCGGCGGCGCCGGCTACAGCTGCACCGCGGCGGTGCTGGAAATCACCGAGGTGCCGCAGTGGTGATCGCCACCGCCCAGGACCCCACACCCGCGCAGCCCGTACCCACAGAGCCCACACCCGCACAGCCCGCAGCCGCGCAGTCCGGAGAGGAGAACACCATGACCGAGCAGATCCCGGCCCCCGGCACCGACCTGGTGCACGAGCTGCTGGACCGGGCCACCGCCGCCCGCCCGTCGGCGCCCGCCGTCCGCGACCACGAGGGCGCCTGGACGTACGCCGAACTCTCCCACGCCGCCGACGCGTTCGCCGGCTGGCTGGCCGAGCGCGGGGTGCAGCGCGGTGACCGGGTGCTGGCCCGGCTCGGCAACACCCGCGCGTTCGTCGCGCTGCTCTTCGGCGCGCTGCGGGCCGGCGCGGTCTTCGTGCCGATCGGTCCGGGGATGAAGCGCTTCCACCTGGCCCGGGTGCTCGTTGACTCCGAGCCCGCCGTGGTGATCGGCACCGGCGCCGACACCGAGCTGCTCGCCGAACTCACCGAGGCCCCGGTGGTGGACGTCGCCGAGCTCCCGCTGGCCGGCCCCGCCCCGGCCGCCCACAGCAGCGTCACCGGCGACGACCTCGCGCTGCTCATCTACACCTCCGGCAGCACCTCGATGCCCAAGGCCGTGATGAGCCCGCACCGGACCACCACCTTCGCCGCCGCCGCGATCGCGCAGCGGCTCGGCTACCGGGCCGATGACGTGGTGCTGACCGCGATCCCGCTCTCCTTCGACTACGGCCTCTACCAGGTCTTCCTGGCCATCGGCGCGGGCGCCGAGCTGGTGCTCTCCGACGCCGACTCGCACGTGGGCCTGATGACCGTGCTGCACGAGGCCAAGGTCACCGTCTTCCCGGTGGTGCCCTCGCTCGCCGAGATGCTGCTGCGCCTGGCCGCCCGCGACAAGCGCCCGGCCCCGGCCGTGCGGCTCTTCACCAACACCGGCGCGGCGCTCAACCCGCCGGTGATCGAGGGCCTGCGCCGCGCGTTCCCCGAGGCTTCGGTGGCCCCGATGTACGGGATCACCGAGTGCAAGCGGATCACCGTGCTGGAGCCGGACGGCGACCTGGCCAAGCCGCACTCGGTGGGCCGCCCGCTGCCCGGCACCGAGGTGCTGATCCTCGGCGAGGACGGCGAGCTGCTGCCGGCCGGCGAGATCGGCGAGATCGTGGTCCGCGGCCCGCACGTGATGGCCGGCTACTGGCGGGCCCCCGAGCTCAGCCGCGAGCGGTTCCGCCCGGACCAGGGCGGCACCGGCAACGTGCTGCACACCGGCGACTACGGCCACCTGGACGCCGACGGCCACCTCTACTTCCAGGGCCGGCGCGACGACCTCTTCAAGCGCCGCGGCGTGCGGATGAGCGCGCTGGAGATCGAGGCCGCCGTGCTGGACATCCCGGGCGTGCGGGCCGCCGCCGTGCTGCCGCCGGAGGACGGGCGCGACCTGGTGCTCTTCGCGGTCGGTGACCTGTCGCCGAACGAGATCACCGTGCGGCTCGCCGAGCGGGTCGAGGCAGCGAAGGTGCCGCCGATCTGCCACGTGCTGCCGGAGCTGCCGCTGACCCCGAACGGCAAGACCGACAAGAAGCGGCTGAGCGCCGAACTGGCCGAGTACCGCAAGGCCGCCTGACGCCTGGGGGCTGTCAGACAGCCCCCAGGGCCTGTCCGCCGGACGGGCCCTGGGCGCCACACCACCAAGAGAGGAAACCACCATGTGGGACGACCAGTTCGAGACCGTGGTCCGCAACGCGCTGCCGCTGCTGCCCGCCCGCGAGGCACTGACGGCCGGGACCTGCCTGCGTGACCAGGGCCTGGACTCGATGGCCACCATCGACACCCTGATGCGCCTGGAGGAGATCTACGGCGTCACGTTCCCCGACGAGGCGCTCAACTCGGAGACCTTCGCGACCCCCGGCAGCCTCTGGGCCGTCCTCACCGGTCTGCGCTCCGCCGTCAGCGCCTGACGGCTCCGTCCGCAATCCAACCGTCCAGTCCAGTTCAGTCCAGTACCAAACCGTGAAGGGCAGCACAATGGCAAAGCTGGCAGGCCGAGTCGCACTGATCACCGGTGCGGCCCGCGGGCAGGGCGCCGCCGCCGCCCGCCTCTTCGTCGCCGAGGGCGGCAGGGTGGTGCTCGCCGACATCCTCGACGAGCAGGGCAAGCAGCTCGCCGACGAACTCGGCGACGCCGCCGTCTACCAGCACCTGGACGTCCGCTCGGAGGACGACTGGGCAGCCGCGGTGGAGCGCGCCCGCACCGAGTTCGGCAAGCTCGACGCGCTGGTCAACAACGCCGGCGTGTGCGAGATCGGCCTGCTCGACCAGATGTCCCCGGCCGACTTCATGGCCGTGGTCGAGGTCAACCAGCTCGGCGTCTTCCTCGGCATGCAGGCCGCCGTGCCCGCGCTGCGCGAGGCCGGCGGCGGCACGATCGTCAACATCTCCTCGGTGGACGGCCTGATCGGCCTGAAGTACCTCTCCGCCTACTGCGCCTCGAAGTTCGCGGTGGTCGGCATGACCAAGGTCGCCGCGATGGAGCTGGGCCCCGACGGCATCCGGGTCAACGCGGTCTGCCCGGGCGTGATCAACACCGAGATGACCAAGGACCTGCACGAGATGCAGGTGAAGTGGTTCCACCGCACGCTGCCGCTGCGCCGCTTCGGCGAGGCGCAGGAGTGCGCCGAGGTGGTGCTCTTCCTCAGCTCGGACGCCTCCTCGTACGTCACCGGCACCGAGGTGGTCGTCGATGGCGGCTGGACCGCCGGCCACCTGACCCCCTGACTCCATGACCCCTGGCCCCCAGGCCCCATGACCCCATGACCCCATGAGGAGCGGACTCCCATGCGCGTGCTGTTCACCGTCTCCGACTGGTCGGGGCACTACTACTCGATGGTCCCGCTCGGCTGGGCGCTGCAGGCGGCCGGCCACGAGGTCCGGGTGGTCTGCGCCCCGAGCGAGACCGAGAAGGTCTCCCAGGCCGGCCTGACCCCGGTCCCGATCATCGAGCCGGGGCTGGAGATGCTCCTGCAGACCCGGCTGAGCAACTTCTGGGACGCCCAGGCCGGCAATTGGCCGTTCCCGCAGCTGCCGCTGCACCCGATCACCGGGGAGGAGATGGCCGAGCTGACCGACTTCGACTTCCCCGCGTTCCGGCAGCAGAACCGCTCGCGGATCACCCAGCAGTCGGCCGACAACTTCGACGCCGTCGTGGAGTTCGCCCGCGCCTGGCGGCCCGACCTGGTGGTGCACGAGCGGATGAGCATCGAGGGCCTGCTGGCGGCCCGGGTGCTCGGCGTGCCCTCGGTGCTGCACCTGTGGGGGCCGCTCGGCACCGCCGACCGCGAGCCCGAGCTGCGGATCATGCCGGGCGACCCGACCGGCAGCTTCGCCCGGTACGGCGTCGGCGAGATGGGCGTCGATCTGATCGACTACGTCATCGACCCGTGCCCGCCGAGCCTGCAACCGGTCACCGACGCAACGCGCCTGAACGTGCGTCACATCCCGTACAACGGACCGTGGTCGGCGCCGGTCGAGCTGCCGGCGCCGCCCGGCGAGCGGCCGCGGGTCTGCCTGGTCTGGGGCAACTCGCTGACCAGGACGCACGGTCGCGGCTCACAGCTGCTGCCGGAGCTGGTCGAGTCCTTCGCCGACCTGGACGCCGAGCTGCTGCTGCTCGCCAACCCGGCGGACGTCGCCGCGCTCGGCGAACTGCCCACCGGCACGCTGGTCTACGAGAACCTGCCGCTGCGCCTCGTGCTGCCCGGCTGCGCCGCGGTCGTGCACTACGGCGGCGCCGGCTGCACCATGACGGCGGTCGCCTCCGGTGTGCCGCAGCTCGGCATCTCGTTCGCCGCCGAGCAGGAGCTGAACCTGCGCCGGGTCGCCGAGGCGGGCGCCGGCCTGCTGGTGCACGCGACCGATCCGAACCGTCCGGCCGTCCTGCGCTCGGGGCTGGAACGGCTGCTGGCCGAGCCCTCGTTCGCCCGGAACGCGGCCCGCCTGCGCACCGAACTGCTCGAACTGCCCTCCCCGGGCGAACTGGTGGCCGAGCTGGAGGAGCTGGCCGGCACCCGGCTGAGCCGCTGAACCCGTCTTCACCGTTTACCACGTCTTCGGAGGTCTCCGTGTCCGTTTCCACCGCCACGCCGACGCTGCAGCCCCGGGAGGACTTCGCCCTGCCCGGCCGGCTCGCACTGTCGGCGGCCGCCACCGAGGGCGCGCACCTGCCCACCGGCGAGTTCCACGCCTGGCTGGACGCCCGGCGCCGGGCCAACAACTTCAAGGTGACCAAGGTCCCGTTCAGCGAGCTGGTCGGCTGGTACTTCGAGGAGGAGACCGGCAACCTGGTGCACCGCAGCGGCCGGTTCTTCGCGGTGGAGGGCGTGCACGTCACGACGGACTCCGGGCCGGTCCGCGAGTGGTACCAGCCGATCATGCGCCAGCCCGAGGTGGGCGTACTCGGCCTGCTGGTCAAGGAGTTCGACGGTGTGCTGCACTTCCTGATGCAGGCCAAGATGGAGCCCGGCAACCCGAACCTGCTCCAGCTCTCGCCGACCGTCCAGGCGACCCGCAGCAACTACACCAAGGTGCACAAGGGCGCCGACGTGAAGTACATCGAGTACTTCGTCGAGCCGCAGGGCCGCGGCCGGGTGCTCTCCGAGAGCATGCAGTCCGAGCAGGGCTCCTGGTTCCTGCGCAAGGCGAACCGCAACATCGTGGTCGAGGCGCTCGACGAGGTCGAGGTCCACCCGGACTTCTGCTGGCTCACGCTCGGCCAGATCGGCGAACTGCTGCGCCAGGACAACGTGGTGAACATGGACTCGCGCAGCGTGCTGGCCTGCCTGCCGGTCGGCTCCGCCAAGGCCGCCGGGCTGGCCCGGGAGGGGCTGACGGCCTTCGAGGAGGCTGCCGACCTGTCCCGCGACCCGGCCGCGGGCGCGCTGCACTCGGACGCCGAACTCGGCTCCTGGTTCACCGTCGAGCGCGCCGGACACGACGTGGTGGCGCAGTCCGTCCCGCTCGACGGCATCCCCGGCTGGCAGCGCACCGAGGACACGATCAGCCACGTGGACGGCCGCTACTTCGACGTGGTCGGGGTGAGCGTCGAGGCGGGCAGCCGGGAGGTCTCCAGCTGGACCCAGCCGCTCTTCGAGCCGCGCGGGCAGGGCGTCTCGGCGTTCCTGGCCAAGCGGGTCGGCGGCGTGCTGCACGTGCTCGCGCACGCCCGGCCCGAGGGCGGGTTCCTGGACACCGTCGAGCTCGCGCCGACCGTGCAGTACACGCCGGGCAACTACGACTGGCTGCCGGCCGAGGACCGCCCGCCGTTCCTCGACCTGGTGCTCGCGGCCGCCCCCGAGTCGATCCGCTACCAGGCCGTGCACGCCGAGGAGGGTGGCCGGTTCCTCAACGCCGAGAGCACCTACCAGGTGATCGAGGTGGACGAGGACTTCGCGGTCGAGGAGCCGCCCGGCTACCACTGGCTGACGCTCTCGCAGTTCGCCTCGCTGCTGCAGCACAGCCGGTACGTCAACATCCAGGCGCGCACGCTCGTCTCGGTGCTCAACACGCTCGGCGCCGGCCGGGCCTGAAACGCGGAACCGCCGCCCACCGGGGATCCGGTGGGCGGCGGTTGCGTATCAAGGGAACGTTCCGTATCAAGGGAAAGGGAACGGTGGGCGGCTACTTCCTCAGCGAGGCGTAGAAGTCCAGGCAGTCCTGGTAGGAGGTCAACAGGCCTTCCTTGCCGGCCTGTTCGACGGTGATCGCGGCGGCGTCCTTGGGGGACCGGAGCAACTCGCCCTCGTAGTCGTCGATCTGCCAGGGCAGGTCGAGCGTCGGGTCGAGCGCGTCCAGGTCGAGCTGGGTGCCGGGCACGAAGGTGCTGGAGCAGAGGTAGTTGACGCAGGCGTCGTCGGTCAGTGCGAGGAACGCGTGCCCGAGCCCCTCGGGGATGAACACCGACACCCCGCTCTCCGGGCTCAGCCTGTTCGTCTCGTACTCCAGGTACGTCGGCGAGCCGGGCCGCAGGTCGATCACCAGGTCGAGGATCTCACCGCGCACGCAGGTGACCACCTTCGCCTGCCCCGGCGGCATCGCCACGCCGTGGATCCCGCGCAGCGTGCCGCGCCGGGATACCGAGTAGTTGCTCTGCGGGACCGGAACCGGCCGGCCGACCACCTCGGCGAGTTCGTCCTCGCGGAACGCCTCGAAGAAGCAGCCGCGGTCGTCCTCGAACCGTTGCGGCACCAGGCGGTAGGCATGCCGCACGGACATCTGCTGGATCTCCATACTGCAAACGCTAGGCGCAGCCTCTCGAATCGCCCTCGAAGCGTCCGGGCCGGCCGCCGGGTCCACCCGCGCTCCAGTTCCGCGCGAGCCGCAGCCCGGAGCGTGACCGCAGTCGGCCGTCGGAGGAGGTTGCATGACTGGCGTGGACGAGACCCGAGCACGGGTCACCGAGCTGCACGAGCTGCGCGAGCAGGTTCGTCGTGGTCCGAGTGAGGCGGCCACCGAGGCGCAGCACGCGAAGGGCAAGTTGACGGCCCGTGAGCGGATCGATCTGCTGCTGGACGAGGGTTCGTTCCACGAGGTGGAGCCTCTGCGGCGGCATCGTGCGTCGGGTTTCGGTCTTGAGGGGAAGAAGCCGCATACCGATGGTGTGATCGTCGGGTGGGGCACGGTGCACGGGCGGACGGTGTTCACGTACGCGCATGATTTCCGGATCTTCGGGGGTGCGCTGGGTGAGGCGCATGCGCAGAAGATCCACAAGATCATGGATATGGCGATCGCGGCGGGTGCGCCGTTGGTGTCGTTGAACGATGGTGCGGGTGCGCGGATCCAGGAGGGTGTCACGGCGCTGGCCGGGTACGGCGGCATCTTCCAGCGCAACACGCGTGCGTCGGGGGTGATCCCGCAGATCTCGGTGATGCTGGGTCCGTGTGCCGGTGGCGCCGCCTACTCGCCGGCGTTGACGGATTTCGTGTTCATGGTGCGGGAGACCTCGCAGATGTTCATCACGGGTCCGGACGTGGTGCAGGCGGTGACGGGCGAGAAGATCTCGCAGAACGGTCTGGGTGGCGCGGACGTCCACTCCTCGGTCTCGGGTGTGTCGCACTTCGCGTATGACGACGAGCAGTCGTGCATCGAGGAGGTCCGCTTCCTGCTGTCGCTGCTGCCGCAGAACAACCGGGAGATGCCGCCGGCCACGCCGACCGAGGACCCGGTCACCCGTCGCTGCGACGCGCTGCTGGACTTGGTGCCGGCGGACGGCAACCGGCCGTACGACATGCGCAAGGTGATCGAGGAGGTCGTCGATCACGGCGAGTACCTGGAGATCCATGAGCGGTGGGCGACGAATGTGATCGTCGCGTTGGCGCGGATCGACGGGCACGTGGTGGGGATCATCGCGAACCAGCCGCAGTCGCTGGCGGGTGTGCTGGACATCAACGCCTCGGAGAAGGCGGCGCGGTTCGTGCAGATGTGCGACGCGTTCAACATTCCGCTGGTGACGTTGCTGGACGTGCCCGGGTTCCTGCCGGGTGTGGACCAGGAGCACGACGGGATCATCCGGCACGGCGCGAAGTTGCTGTACGCGTACTGCAACGCCACGGTGCCGCGGATCCAGCTGATCCTGCGCAAGGCGTACGGCGGGGCGTACATCGTGATGGACTCGCGCTCGATCGGCGCGGACCTGTCGTACGCGTGGCCGACGAACGAGATCGCGGTGATGGGCGCGGAGGGCGCGGCGAACGTGATCTTCCGGCGGGACATCAACGGGGCCCAGGACCCGGAGGCGATGCGCGCGCAGAAGATCAAGGAGTACAAGAGCGAGTTGATGCACCCGTACTACGCGGCCGAACGCGGTCTGGTGGACGACGTGATCGACCCGGCCGAGACCCGCGAGGTCCTCGCCGCCGCCCTGGCCATGCTCCGCACCAAGCACGCCGACCTGCCCAGCCGCAAGCACGGCAACCCGCCGATGT
>NZ_JBWXUE010000006.1:269119-284290 GCF_057158765.1 Kitasatospora sp. NEAU-69 | reverse complement strand
ACCGGATCGCCTACATGCTCGGCGATGCTCAGCCCTCGGTGCTGCTGACCTCGCGGCAGTGCGTGGAGAGCGCGGGACAGGTCCCGGGCGTGGAGTTGCTGCTGCTCGACGAGACGGAGCTCTCGGGCTACGACGCTGCTGATCTCACGGACGCTGATCGTGTCGTGCCGCTGCGGCCGCAGCATCCTGCGTATGTGATCTACACGTCGGGTTCGACGGGTCGGCCGAAGGGTGTGGTGGTCGCACACGAGGGTCTGGTGAATTATCTGGCGCGTTGCTGGGTGGTGTATCCGGAGCTTGGTGGCGGGACGTTGTTGCATGCGTCGATTTCGTTCGATGCGGGTGTGACGGCGTTGTATGGCGCGTTGACGTGTGGTGGTCGGGTGCGGGTGGCGGCGGTGGATGAGGGTCTGCCGTCGGTGCTGGCGGGGGAGCGGTTGTCGTTCCTGAAGGCGACGCCGAGTCATGTGTCGTATCTGGAGGCGTTGGCTGATGCGGCGGTGTGTGTGCCGTCGGGTCGGATGATGGTCGGTGGTGAGGCGGTGCCGGGTGCGTTGATCGAGTCCTGGCGTGGGCGTCATCCGGGTGTGGCGGTGGTGAACCACTACGGTCCGACCGAGGCGACCGTCGGCTGCACGGACTACCTGCTCGACGCGGACGAGGAGCCGGGTGCGATCGTGCCGATCGGGCGTCCGATGTGGAACACGCGGGCGTACGTGCTGGACGCGGGCCTGCGTCCGGTGCCTGCGGGGGTGGCGGGTGAGCTGTACATCACTGGTGTGCAGTTGGCGCGCGGCTACCTGGGCCGTTCGGCCCTGACATCGGAGCGGTTCGTCGCGGACCCGTTCGCGACCGCCGCAGGCAGCCGGATGTACCGGACCGGTGATGTGGCGCGGTGGCGGGCGGACGGGAACCTGGAGTACCTGGGCCGTGCCGATGACCAGGTGAAGATCCGTGGCTTCCGGATCGAACTCGGCGAGATCGAAGCCGCACTGGCCTCGCACCCGGATGTCGCGCAGGCCGTGGCGATCGTCCGCGAGGACGTAGCGGGCGACAAGCGTCTGGTGGGCTATGTGGTCTCGGCGGCCGATCCGAGCGAGGTGCGGGCGCACGTGGCGGCCTCGTTGCCGGAGTACATGGTGCCGGCCGCGGTGGTGGTTCTCGACGCGTTGCCGTTGACCGTCAACGGGAAGCTGGACCGGCGGGCTCTGCCCGCGCCGGACTTCACGGCCGCTGCTACGTATCGGGCGCCCGCGACGGCGCGTGAGGAGGTCCTGTGTGAGGTCTTCGCCGAGGTCCTGGGCGTGGCCCGGGTCGGCGTGGATGACAACTTCTTCGAGCTGGGCGGGCACTCGCTGCTCGCGGTGACGCTGGTGGAGCGGCTGCGTGCGCGCGGCGTCCAGGTCAACGTCCGCGCCCTGTTCGCCGCCCCCACCGTGGCAGGCTTGGCCGAGGGCGCCGGACGCGGCGAGGTCGTCGTTCCGCCCAACCGGATCCCGGCCGGCGCGCGCGAGATCACCCCGGACATGCTGCCCCTGGTCGAGCTCACACCCGAGCAGATCGACCAGATCACGGACGCCTTCCCCGGTGGCGCGGCGAACATCGCCGACATCCACCCCCTCGCACCACTGCAGGAAGGCATCTTCTTCCACCACCTGATCGCCACCGGCGACGGCGGCGAGGACATCTACGTCCTGCCGACCGCGCTGACCTTCGACTCACGCGAACGCCTCGACACCTTCCTCACCGCACTGCAACACGTCGTGGACCGCCACGACATCCTGCGCACCGCCATCGTGTGGCAGGGCCTGCCCGAACCCGTCCAGGTCGTCGCCCGCAACGCCCAACTCCCCATCGAAAACGTCACACTGGACCCGGGACCCGACGCCCAAGCCCGTCTCCTGGCCTCCTGCCGCGCCTCGATGGACCTCACCCAGGCCCCGCTCCTGCGCGCCCGGATCGCCGCCGAACCCGGCACCGAACCCGGCACCGGGCGCTGGCTGCTGGTCCTGCAACGCCACCACCTGATCACCGACCACACGGCCATGGACGTCCTGATGGCCGAGATCCGCACCATCCTGGACGGCAACACCGACCAGCTCCCCACCCCGCTGCCGTTCCGCGACTTCGTCGCCCAGGCCCGCCTGGGCGTCACCCGCGAGGAACACGAGCACTTCTTCACCACCCTCCTCGCCGACGTCACCGAACCCACCGCACCCTTCGGCCTGCTGGATGTGCGCGGCCACGACACCCACATGAGCGAGGCCAAGCTCCCCCTCGACCCACAACTCGCCACCCGCCTACGCGAGAGCGCCCGCCGCCTGGGCGTGAGCGCGGCCACGCTCTTCCACGTCGCCTGGGCCCGCGTCGTCGCCGCCACCTCCCATCGCGACGACGTCGTCTTCGGCACCCTCCTCTTCGGCCGCATGAACGCCGGCACCGGCGCCGACCGCGTCCCGGGCCTGTTCCTCAACACCCTGCCCGTGCGTGTCCCCACCAGCGGCGTCACCGTGCGCGAAGCCACCCTGGCCATGCGCACCCTGCTCGCCGACCTCCTCGTCCACGAACACGCACCCCTCGCCCTCGCCCAACGCGCCAGCGGCATCACCGCCCCCGCCCCCCTCTTCACCGCCCTCCTCAACTACCGCCACAGCCATGGCCCGAGCGACGATTCGTCGGCCACGTCCACTGCGGGTACTGCGGGCACCGAGGGCATCGAGGTCCGGCACGGCCACGATCGCACCAACTACCCACTGACCGTGGCGATCGACGATCTGGGCACCGGCTTCCAGCTCGGGGTCCAGGCGGTCACGCCGATCGACCCGCAGCTCGTCTGCGCCCTGACCCACGCCGCGCTCCAGGGTCTGGTCACCAGCCTGGAGATGACCCCGGACGCCCCGCTGTCCCAGATCGACGTCCTCACCGACGCCCAGCGCGACACCCTGCTGGCCGAGTGGAACGACACGGCGCGTGAGGTCCCGGCCGCCACCCTGCCGGCGCTGTTCGAGGCGCAGGTCGCCCGGACCGCTGACGCGGTGGCGGTGGTCTTCGAGGGCGTCGAGCTGTCGTACGGCGAGCTCAACTCCCGTGCCAACCGCCTCGCCCGGCTCCTCGTCGAGCGCGGTGTCGGCCCGGAGTCGCTGGTCGCGGTGGTGCTGGAGCGTTCCGCCGATCTGGTGGTCGCGCTGCTGGCGGTGCTGAAGGCGGGCGGCGCGTATCTGCCCGTTGACCCGGAGCTGCCGGCCGAGCGCATCGCCGCCATGCTCGATGACGCCCAGCCCGCAGTAGTTCTGACGATGGCTCAGTTCAGTTCACATGTCGCACAGATCGCCGACTCGCACGTGCTGCTGATCGACGACGCGGCGCTGCTGTCCGATCGGAGCCCGGCCGATCTGACGGACGCCGAGCGCCTCGGTGCGCTGGGTGCGGACCACCCGGCCTACGTGATCTACACGTCCGGTTCGACCGGTCGCCCGAAGGGCGTGGTGGTCCCGCACGGCGGCATCGTGAACCGTCTGGCGTGGATGCAGGACGCCTACGGCCTGGGCCCGGACGACCGGGTGCTGCAGAAGACGCCGTTCGGCTTCGACGTCTCCGTCTGGGAGTTCTTCTGGCCGCTGCTGGAGGGTGCCGCCCTGGTGGTGGCCCGGCCGGGCGGTCATCGTGATCCGGCGTATCTGGCGGAGTTGATCCGCTGCGAGCGGGTGACGTTCGCCCACTTCGTACCGTCGATGCTCTCGGTCTTCCTCCAGGAGCCGGCCGCCGCGCTCTGCGACGGGCTGCGGGCGGTGCTGTGCAGCGGCGAGGCGTTGAGCGCCGAGCTGCGCGACGGGTTCGCCCGGGTGCTGCCCGTGCCGCTGCACAACCTTTATGGGCCGACCGAGGCTTCGGTGGACGTCACGGCGTGGCCGTGTTCGGCCGATGGCGCCGGCGTGTCGGTGCCGATCGGGCGGCCGGTCTGGAACACCCGGGTGTACGTGCTGGACGCCGGACTGCGTCCGGTGCCGGCCGGCGCCGAGGGCGAGTTGTACCTTGCGGGCGTCCAGCTGGCGCGCGGGTATCTCGGGCGCGCCGGGCTGACGGCGGAGCGCTTCGTCGCGGATCCGTTCGGGCCTGCGGGTGCCCGGATGTACCGCACCGGTGACGTCGCGCGGTGGCGTGCGGACGGCGTGCTGGAGTACGCGGGCCGGGTCGACGACCAGGTGAAGCTGCGCGGTTTCCGAACCGAACTGGGCGAGGTGGAGGCCGCGTTGGCCGCGCAGCCGGGGGTTGCGCAGGCCGCGGTCGTGGTGCGTGAGGATGCACCCGGTGACAAGCGCCTGGTCGGCTATGTGGTCGCCACCGCGCCGGTCGCCGCCGCGGACCTGCGCGCCGGGCTCGCCGCCGTCCTGCCGGAGTACATGGTCCCGGCCGCGATCGTGCTGCTGGACGCACTGCCGGTCACCGTGAACGGCAAGCTGGACCGGCGTGCGCTGCCCGCGCCCGACTTCGCCGTGTCCACCGTCCACCGGGCGCCCTCGACCCCGCGCGAGGAGGTGCTGTGTGAGGTCTTCGCCGAGGTGCTCGGTCTGCCGCGGGTCGGGGTGGACGACAACT
This sequence comes from Kitasatospora sp. NEAU-69, assembly GCF_057158765.1. NCBI lineage: Bacteria > Bacillati > Actinomycetota > Actinomycetes > Kitasatosporales > Streptomycetaceae > Kitasatospora > Kitasatospora sp. NEAU-69. Next base: position 279,694 of record NZ_JBWXUE010000006.1, on the reverse strand, counting down.
TCTTCGAGCTGGGCGGGCATTCACTGCTCGCGGTCTCGCTGGTCGAGCGGCTGCGTGGGCGCGGGGTCCGGCTGAACGTGCGGGCGCTGTTCTCCGCGCCGACCGTCGCCGGCCTGGCGGCCGCGTCGGTGGGCGCCGAGGTCGTCGTGCCGCCGAACCGGATCCCGGCCGGCGCGCAGGCCATCACGCCCGACATGCTGACCCTGGTCGATCTGACATCAGATCAGATCGAGCAGCTGGCAGCGGAGTTCCCGGGCGGCGCGGCGAACATCGCCGACGTCTACCCGCTCGCGCCGTTGCAGGAGGGCATCTTCTTCCACCACCTGATGGCGGCTGGCGACGGCCGGGACGATGTCTACGTCGTGCCGATGATGCTGGCGTTCGACTCCCGCGACCGGCTGGACGCGTTCCTCGGTGCGCTGCAGTACGTGGTGGACCGGCACGACGTGCTGCGCACCGCCGTCCTCTGGCAGGGCCTGCCCGAGCCAGTCCAGGTCGTCGCCAGGCGCGCCGAACTCCAGGTCCGTGAAGTCGAACTCGACATCACGTCCGGTGGCGATCCGGTGCGTGGGCTGCTCGCCGCCTGTCCTGCCTCGATGGACCTCGCGCACGCACCGCTGCTGCGTGCCCACATCGCGGCCGAACCCGGCACCGGGCGCTGGCTGTTGCTGCTCCAGCGGCACCACCTGACCACCGACCACACGGCGATGGAGGTGCTGCTGGCGGAGATCCGGGCGGTGCTGGACGGCCGGCAGGACCAGCTGCCTGCCCCGCAGCCGTTCCGTGACTTCGTCGCGCAGGCCCGGCTGCGGGTCTCCCGTGCGGAGCACGAGCGCTTCTTCGCCGGCCTGCTGGGCGGAATCAGCGAACCGACCGCTCCGTTCGGCCTGCTGGACGTCCGTGGCGACGCCAGTCGGGTGGTGGAGGCCAAGCTGCACCTGGACGCCGGGCTCGCCGAGCGGCTGCGCGAGCAGGCCCGCCGGCTGGGCGTCAGCCCGGCCACCGTCTTCCACGTGGCGTGGGCGCGGGTCGTCGCCGCCACCTCGAACCGTGACGATGTCGTCTTCGGCACCGTGCTGTTCGGGCGGATGAGCGGTGGCAGCGGCGCGGACCGGGTTCCCGGCCTGTTCATCAACACGCTCCCGGTCCGGGTTCCGACCGCCGGCGTCGGGGCGGCGGACGCGATGCTCGCGATGCGCGGGCTGCTCGCCGACCTGCTGGTCCACGAGCACGCGCCGCTTGCTCTCGCCCAGAAGGCCAGCGACGTCGCCGGGTCGGCGCCGCTCTTCACTGCCCTGCTCAACTACCGGCACAGCCAGGGCGCCGACGCTGCCGCCGACCCGGGCCCGGACGGCATCGAGGTCCTGCACAGCCAGGAGCGCACCAACTACCCGCTGACCATGTCGGTCGACGACCTCGGCAGCGGATTCATCCTCACCGCGCAGGCCGTCACGCCGATCGACCCGGACCTGGTCTGCGCCCTCACGCACACCACGGTCGAGGGCCTGGTCACCGCTCTGGAGACCGCCCCCGACACGTCGGTTGACCGCGTCGAGGTCCTCACCGGGGCGCAGTACCGGGAGAGTGTGGTCGAGTGGAACGACACGGCGGCGGAGCTCCCGGGTGGGTCGTTGGGGGAGTTGCTCGCGGCGCAGGTGGCGCGGACTCCCGGTGCGGTGGCGCTGGTTCACGAGGGCGTGGAGCTCAGCTACGCGGAGTTGGATGCGCGGGCCGGCCGTCTGGCTGCTCGGCTGGTCGCCTGCGGTGTGGGTGCCGAGCGCGGCGTGGCGGTGCTGATGGAGCGTTCCGCCGATCTGGTGGTGGCGCTGCTGGCGGTGGTGAAGGCGGGCGGGTTCTACGTTCCGCTGGACGCGCGCTACCCGCAGGCGCACCGGATGCTGATCGTTGGCGAGACGGGTGTGGGCGTGGTTCTCGCCGATGCCGCGTCCGCTGCGCAGGCCGGCGAGCTGGGCATCACCGTGCTGGTTGTCGGCGAGGATGCCGGCGAGACTCCGGCTGCGGTCGATGTGCCTTGTGACGCTGATCAGTTGGCGTATGTGATGTACACCTCGGGTTCGACGGGTCGGGCGAAGGGTGTGGCGGTCACGCAGCGGGACGTGGTCGCGTTGGCGTTGGATCGGCGCTTCGCGGGTGGGGCGTTGGAGCGGGTGTTGCTGCATTCGCCGCACTCGTTCGATGCTTCGACGTTCGAGTTGTGGGTGCCGCTGCTGTCGGGTGGCCGCGTGGTCGTGGCCCCTGCGGGTGACCTGACGGCGGCCGCGCTGGGGCGTCTGGTGTCGGAGCACGGCGTGACGGGTCTGTGGCTCACGGCGGGTCTGTTCGCTCTGGTGGCGGAGGAGGATCCAGGCTGCTTCGCGGGTGTGCGTGAGGTGTGGACCGGTGGTGATGTGGTCTCGCCGGGCGCGGTGGCACGGGTGTTGGCGGCGTGTCCGGGTGTGGCGGTGGTGAACGGTTACGGTCCGACGGAGACGACGACGTTCGCGGCCACGCACACGGTGCGCTCGGAGGCTGGAGTGTTGCCGATCGGTCGTCCGCTCGACAACACCCGGGCGTACGTGCTGGATCGCGGGCTCTGCCCGGTGCCGGTCGGCAGTGTCGGCGAGCTCTACATCGCGGGCGCCGGTCTGGCACGTGGCTACCTCGACCGGCCGGGCCTGACGGCGGAGCGTTTCGTCGCCAGCCCGTTCGGCGGCGCCGGCGAGCGCATGTACCGCACCGGTGACCTGGCCCGCTGGAACGAGCGCGGTGAGCTGGAGTTCGCCGGCCGGGCCGACCAGCAGGTCAAACTGCGTGGTTTCCGGATCGAGTTGGGCGAGGTGGAGGCGGCACTGACCGCACACCCAGGCGTGGCTCAGGCCGCCGCACTGGTCCGCGAGGACGCACCGGGCGACAAGCGCCTGATCGGCTACCTCGTCCCGGCCGAGGCGGTCGAGCTCGACGTACCCGCCATCCGGGCACAACTCGCCACCGCACTGCCGGAGTACATGGTCCCGGCCGCACTCGTCGTCCTCGACACGCTGCCACTGACCGTCAACGGCAAACTCGACCGCCGCGCCCTGCCCGCCCCCGAGTTCTCCCCGCGCTCGGACCGGGCCCCGCGCACCCCGCAGGAGGAGGTGCTCGCCGTCCTGTTCGCCGAGGTCCTCGGGATGGCATCCGTCGGCATCGACGACAGCTTCTTCGAGCTGGGCGGCCACTCGCTGCTCGCGACCCGCCTGATCGGGCGCGTCCGGGCCGTGCTGGGTGTGGAGCTGGCGCTCCGGGACCTGTTCGAGGCTCCCAGCGTCGCCGGCCTCGCGGAGCGGCTCGACGGCGGCGCGGACCTCGGCGACAAGTTCGCCGAACTGATGCCGTTGCGTCTCGACGGCGACGGGGCACCGCTGTTCTGCATCCACGCCGGGTACGGCGTCGGCCTCGGCTACAGCAGGCTGTTGCCGTACCTGCCGGGCCGTCCGCTGTACGCCCTGCAGGCCCGCAGCCTGACCCGGAGCGACGGACTGCCGGACAGCGTCGAGCAGATGGCCGCCGACTACGTGGCCCTCCTCCGCGAGGTCCAGCCGTCCGCTCCGTACCACCTGCTGGGCCACTCGTTCGGCGGCCTTGTCGTCCACGCGATGGCCGCCCACCTGCAGGAGCTGGGGGAGGAGGTCGCGATGCTCGCGATCCTGGACGCGTACCCCCAGGCCGCCTACACCACGCCGGGGGTGGAGCGGGACGAGCAGGAGACGCTCGCCGTCTTCCTGGAGCTGTTCCAGGTGGCCCGTCCGACCCCCGAGGGCACGCCGCTCACCAGGGAGGAGGTCGTGCAGATCCTGGTGGACAGCTCGTCCGCCCCCTTCTCCGCCGAGGACCTGGTCGCGATGGGCGAGGCCTGGGAGCGGCACATCCGGATGATGCGCGCGTTCACCCCGGGCCTGTTCCGGGGCGACGTGCTCTTCTTCACCGCGACCGAGCAGCGCCCCGAGGGCACCCCGGGGTACGGCGTCTGGGACGACCACGTCGAGGGGCGGATCATCGACCACCGGATCGAGGCCACCCACCACGGCCTGATGCACGCGGCACCCCTCGCCGAGATCGCCCACGCCATCAACAGGCACGCGAGCACCGAGCCGGGCGCCATCAGCTGATCCGGGTGTGTGCGTGCAGCAGCGGGACCGGCTGATCCACCCGCTGCTGCACGGACCGCGAAACCGCCGCACAGCCGCACCGTGCCTGCACCACGACGTGCTCGGGCTACTTGTCCTGCTGCAACACCGCGAGGATGTTCCCCGCTGGGTCGGTGAACCACGCGATGTACGGGCCGCCGCCACGGAAGATGCCCTTCTCGTCCGCCTCCAGCCCGGGGTAGCGCTCGAACCGCACCCCGCGTCCGGCCAGCTCGTCGACGGCCTGCTCGACGTCCGCCACCGGGAAGTTGAGCACCGTGAACGATGCCGGAGTGTGGTCGGGCTTCGGGTAGATGAGCACCTCGCCGCCGCCGTTGAGGTGCAGGCGCAGCAGCCGGTACTGCTCCTCCATGGCCAGGTCGCTGACCTGGAGGCCCAGGGTCTCGGCATAGAAGTGCTTGGCCTGGTCGAGGTCGTTCACGGAGAAGCTGGTGAACGCCTTGCTGGTGTCGAGCATGACTGTTCCCTCCATCGGATGTCGCCGATCGCACTGAGCGTGCCGGCCCCTCCGAAGCTAGCCGTCGCCGCCCCCGATCACCGCGCCGAACTGCCCGCCGAGCCCGTCGCACCGCTCGTCCGGCGGTGTCCCCGGGGGTGCCACGGCTCGGCCGTGGCACCGTTGGGGCGCGGCCCCGCGTGGCTAGGCCGTGTCTCATAATTCCCGTCGGGCGCGCGACGCCGGGCATCCCGCCTGGACGCACCGGCGAAACGCCCAAGTACGACCCAGTACGAGGACGCTTCGCCGGCACGCCCAGCCGGGCGCCCAACGCCGCGCGCTGATCCGACGCGAATTTTGAGACACGGCCTAGCTGCACGTCCGGCGGCGGACCCGGAACGTCTCGTCCGGCTGCCGGCCCGGCCGGTTGGGCGGGACGCAGCGGGCGCAGACGCAGGGTGGCCAGTTGAGGGTGTTGCGGATCTCCCAGAAGGCGCACGGCTGTACGTCCTGGACAGGCTTGACCTCGATCCGCTGACCGGTCGCCGTGATTCGGTAGACGCAGATGGTCATCCTGCTCATGGGTTCAGTTCCTTTCGCACACCGGGCAGCTGGGCCAGGAAAGGGGGCAGGGCCTCGCCGGGGAGGACATGGCCCAGGCAACGCGCGTGCTGGGCGATGTACGCGGCGACCGCCAGAACGGTGCGCGCGCTCGCACCGCCGATCTCCACGTGGACGCCGTCCCGGGTGACGGTGACCCGGCCGGCGGTGAGGGAGTGGAACGAGGGGAGGCGGGCCAGCGCAAGGGCGTCGACAAGGGCAGCGACCGCGCGTTCGCCCTCTTCGCGCTGTTCGCGTTCGTCGCGTTCTTCGGGGGTCTCAATTCTGCTGCTGGGCACGGTACGCCAGTCCGTCGCGGAGGAGAGCGATGATGTCCTGGACCACGTCCACGCGGGCCGCGCCAAGCTCGATCAGGACCTTTCCGGTGAAGCGGTCCGCGTGCCAGTCCACGGTGACCGAAGGCAGCGTAATGACCGCTTTGCCGAGCGTTTCGGTCAACTCGCGTGCGGTTTCTTTCGCTTCGGCACGCATCGAATCCGAGAATTTTCTGAGGGAAGAAGCCATGGCAGACCATTGTTCCTCTCTGTAGCCGTTTCACTACCGGGAGCGCCCACTGTCCACTACGATCGCCAGATCCTCAACTTGTGGGCAGGGAAAGAGGAGTAGGAGTCCGGCATGAACCGCAAGAAGCTTGACCCCAAGTCATCTCCACGTGCGGCCTTCGGGGTTCAGGTCCGCACGTCGCGGGAGGCTCTCGGCTGGTCCCAGACCGACTTGGGCGACCGGATGGGCTACTCGGACACCCATGTCTCGGCGGTGGAAACGGCGCTCAAATCCCCCACGCTGAGGTTCGCAAAGTCGGCGGACAAGGCAATGGGGACGGGTCAGACGCTGGAACTGATGCTGAAGGGGGTCAAGAACTCCGCACTACTGGAGGGCTATCCCGAACACGCGTCGCAGGAGGCGCGGGCGACGGAGATCCGGGTTTTCGAGCCGAACATGGTCCCGGGGCTACTTCAGGCCCCGGGTTACTCCTCGGCTCTCGAAGCGGCGGCGGTTCAGCGTGGTGAAGTCACGCAGGAGCAGGCTGACGAACGCTTGAGGTTCCTTGCAACGAGGCAGCGCCTCCTGCGGCGAGGCGTGCCACCCCTCGTCCACGCGGTCCTGGATGAAAGCTGCATTCGCCGCCCGGTCGGCGGTGTCGAGACGATGGGCACGCAGCTCGATCACCTGGCCGACCTGGCCGGCCGCCCGCACGTGATCCTCCAGGTGGCACCGTTCGGCCTGGCCGAGCACCTACCGTTCCGGGCATTCCTGACCCTGCTGACCTTCGCGGATCGATCCGTGCTGGGTTACACCGAGTCGGTTGGGCAGGGCTACGTGGTGCGGAACGATGAGACTGTGAGGGCTTGGGACAGGGCCTACCATCAGCTGCAGGTGGAAGCGCTGTCTAAGGCCGCATCCCTGGAAATGATCCGCAAGGCACGAAAGGAACTTCACCCATGACTGACGTCCTGGACCTGTCCGGCGCTTCCTGGTTCAAGTCAAGCCACAGCGGCAACGGTGGCTCTTGTGTCGAGGTCGCTCCTGACTTCGACAGCCTGGTCCCGGTCCGCGACTCCAAGGACCCCGAGGGCCCGGCACTGTTCTTCCGCGCAGCCGCGTTCAGCTCGTTCGTTGCGGGCGTCAAGGCGGGCGAGTTCGGCGCTGTCTGACGAGACCTCAGCTTGCGTCCTCCGGTCCAGCCCCCGCCCAGGCACTGCCTGGGCGGGGGCGCGCTAGCGTGCCGGCGGTCAGCTGCCGGTGGTGGGGGCGGGGATCGGGTTGTCCGGTGCGAACTCGGCGGCGATCTGCGCGGCGATCGCCTCGGCCGTGTTGATGTCGGGCGAGCCCGGGCCCTTGGTGGTGGACACGGCGATGGAGAGGTGCTTGCACGGCAGGTAGGCCTGGATCGCCGCGTACCCGGAGAAGGACGGGTTCTGGAGGATCCAGCCGTTCTCCACCAGGACGGTGAAGCCGAAGTGCAGCGCCTCGGTGTTGTGCAGGCACACCGTCGGCGGGCAGATGTCGGTGGGCTCGCCGAGGCCGACCGTGCCCGGGTCGAGCTGGGTCCGGAAACCGGCCGGCGAGAGCAGCGCGCCGGTGCCGATGGCCTGCGCCGAGCGTGCGAGGTCGCAGATGTCGGTGGTGATCACGGCGCCCCGCGCGGTCGTCCACGAGGGGTTCCAGAAGGTGGACTCCTCGTAGGTGCCGCGCTCCGAGGTGAAGGCGTGCAGCACCGGGGCCGGGATCTCGGGGGTGAAGTTGTTCTGCGTGTTGTGCAGCCCGAGCGGGCCCATCACGCGCTGCTCCAGCAGCTCGTCCAGCGGGGTGCCGGTGATCTTCTGCAGTGCCTCGCCGAGCAGCACGAAGTTGGCGTGCGAGTAGCTCCAGTTGGTGCCGGGCTGGTACCAGAGCGGGTGACTGAACGGGTAGGCGAGGACGTCGTCGTCGGTCCAGTGGCGGAACGGGTGGGCCTCCAGCTCGGCGAGGAAGTCCGGGTCGGTGACGTAGTCGTGCAGGCCGGAGGTGCTGGAGCCGAGCATCCGCAGGGTGATCTTGTCGGCGTGCGGCACGTCCGGCAGCCAGCGGGAGATCGGGTCGTCGAGGCTCACCACGTGCTCGTCCACCAACTGCAGCAGCACCGTGCCCATGTAGGCGATGCCCACCGAGCCGGCCCGGAAGTGCATGTCCGGCTCGGCCGGTACGCCGGTCATGGATTCGCCGAGCGCGGTGGTGAGGAGCTCGTGGTCGCCGTCGGTGACCTTGAGGATCACCGAGTTGAGGCCGTACTGCTCCTTGCCCTGCTCTGCGATGTCCAGCACCTTCCGTCCCGGCCCGGAGTGGGGCTCCGGGGAGCGGACGCAGGCGTGCGCGCCGTTCGGTGCACCTGACGGGGCGAGGGCACCCGCAGTGGTCGACAGGCTGGTGGCGATCATGGTGGCTGCGGCGAGGGCCAGGGCCGCTCGAGTACGTGTCATGCTGCACTATGTCCGGACGAACCGGATCAAACCGGGCAGGACACTCGGTGGCGGCGGGGCGCCGTCCTCCGTCCGGCATACGAGCGCCGCGGACCGCCCCACGGGCGCGGTGGCATACTCCGGCGCATGAACACGGAGGGGGCCCGGGTGCTGGAGGACTGGACGCTGCGGGCGGCGGTGGCCGCCGACATCGAGCCGATCGCGGAGCTGCGGGCCGCCGTCATGCGCGCCGATCTGGAGCGCCTCGGGCGTTACGACGAGCACAAGGTGCGGCAGCGGTGGCGGGACTCCTTCTCCCCGCGCCACACGTCGATCATCGTGATCGACGGCGAATGCGCGGGCAGTGTCACGCTCCGGCCCGCCGAGGGCAGGCAGTGGCTGGAGCACTTCTACCTCGCCCCGCAGCACCAGGGTCGCGGGCTCGGCTCCGCCGTCCTGCGCGCGCTGTTGGAGCGGACCGACGCGCAGGGCGCGACCGTGGGCCTGAACGTCCTGCGGGGCAGCGCCGCCCGCCGGCTCTACGAGCGCCACGGATTCGTCCTGGACGCCGAGGACCCGGTCGACGTCTTCATGGTCCGCCCGCCGAGCCGCTGATCCTTCTCCACGGGCGGGACCGCAGCGTGACTACGCCGGCGGGTCCTGCAGCCCGTCGATGACCAGGTTCGAGAGTGCCACCTGGTACCAGACCTGCGTGGTCTGCCCGCCGCGCCAGTTCTCCGTCAGGATCACCGTCGTGTGCCCCGCCCCGCTGCCGCCGTACTGCGTCGACCAGCCGGTCGGGATGTTCTGGGCGCGGAAGACCGGGTCGGCGTTGTGGGTCTGCTGGTACTGGGTCAGCTGCTGGTTGAGCTGGGTGGTCAGGTACTCGTTGCGGACGTCGAGCGGGGTCGAGTCCTGGTTCTGTCCGTTGACGGCGGTCAGGTACTGGGCGAAGAACGCATCGACCTGCTCCTGCCCCCGGCTGAGCTGACGGGACGTCGCCTGCGCGGGGGCGGCGCAGAGCCCGGTGGCGGCGAGGACGGAGACGGCGGCGATGGCGGTTCGGGTACGCAACATGGCACCAGTCTGGCCGCTCTGATGCACGCTCCGTAAGAGGCTCGCCACAATCAGTGCGGAAAGTCGGCCGGTTCGACGCCCCGTGCGGCCAACTCGCCGCGAGCTACCGGCCGCTCGCCGGGTCGGCGCCGAACGTGTCGAGCGTGGCCGTCAGTTGCTCCAGCCGGGTGCGCAGTTCGCGGCCCTGTTCGGCATCGAGCCCGCTCGCGGCGGCGATCTGCCGGGGCACCTGCTCGGCGGCCGCGCGCAGCGCGGTGCCCTCGCCGGTCAGGCGGACGATCACCGAGCGCTCGTCCTGTGCGCTGCGCTCACGCAGCACCAGGCCGGCCGCGTCGAGCCGCTTCAGCAGGGGGGAGAGCGTGCCGGAGTCGAGCCGGAGCAGTTCGCCGAGCCGCTTGACGGGCAGGTCGCCGTTCTCCCAGAGGGTCAGCATCACCAGGTACTGCGGATAGGTCAGGCCGAGGTCCTGCAGCAGTCGGCGGTAGACCCGGTCGAAGGAGCGGGCTGCGGCGTGCACGGCGAAGCAGACCTGGAGGTCGAGCTGCAGCAGGTCGAGGTCGGCGGGCAGCTCCGCGACAGTCGGGCTGCTCTGACTGCGCTGGCTGCTCGGGTTCACGGTGGCCATGGGCTAAGGATACAACTCGATTGGGCGCAGCTTGGTTGTGCAAGGTTCAGTTGCGCACAACTGAAATGCGTGCCATGCTGAGTGAGCGGCCGGGAACACCGGCCGGACCCGACGGGCAGCAGCCCGGCGATCGACGACGGACGAAGGACGATTCCGATGGATGCGCTGTACACCGCCGCTGCCACTGCCAACGGTCGCGAGGGCCGCACGGTCAGCTCCGACGGCCGGCTCGACCTCCAGCTCGCGTTCCCGGTCGCGCTGGGCGGCAACGGCGAGGGCACCAACCCCGAGCAGCTCTTCGCCGCCGGCTACGCGGCCTGCTTCGCCAGTGCGCTGGGCGCGGTCGGCCGGGCCGCGAAGATCGACACCAAGGACGCCTCGGTCACCGCCGAGGTCGGCATCGGCAAGGACACCGACGGCGGCTTCGGTCTCGCCGTGACGCTGCGGGTCGAGCTGCCGGAGAGCCTCCAGGGCGAGCAGGGCCACGCGCTGGTCGAACAGGCGCACGCGTACTGCCCGTACTCCAAGGCGACCCGGGGCAACATCGAGGTCACCCTCGTCGTCGAGTAAGGCGAGTCAAGTCGAGTGATCGGCCCAGTGGCCGACGGTCACACCAGCGCGGGGGGGGGGGGGGGGGGGGGGGGGGGGGGGGTTTTTTTTGGTTTTTTTTTTTTTTTCCGCTTTTAGCGC
>NZ_JBWXUE010000006.1:172695-269109 GCF_057158765.1 Kitasatospora sp. NEAU-69 | reverse complement strand
TGTCTTTCCCACTTCTCCCCCTTCCCCCCCCCCCCCCTTCCCTCCCCCCCCCCCCCCCCCCCCCCCCCCCGCTTGCGTGGCTGCGCCTCGGAAACGGGTCGAGCGCCGGTGCCGGGACGTTCTAGAGTCGGTTCCCGGTAACCGATCGACTCGACCCGATCACCGTCCGGAGGGGAACACGACATGTCCGAGCTGCCCACCAGGGACCAGGCGGCGCCGGCCGTCGTACTCGACCGCCGCGAGGGGCCGTACGGCGAGGTGGTGCTGCGCCGCCGGGGCGCGGACTTCGAGATCATCGCGAACGGCTGCTTCCTGATGGACACCGCCGACGGCCGTTCCGAGCGGCTGCTGGTCGAGGCGGCGCTCGAGCAACTGGCCGTCGCCCGGCCCGCGCTGCTGATCGGCGGGCTCGGGGTGGGCTTCTCGCTCGCGCACGCGGCGGCACAGCCGCGCTGGGGCCGGATCGCCGTCGTCGAGCGGGAGGCCGCGATCATCGACTGGCACCGCGGCGACGCGTCGGGCGGTGGGCCGCTCGCCGCGTTCTCGGCCGACGCCCTGGCCGATCCCCGGGTGGTCGTGCTGCACACCGACCTGGTCGGCTACCTCGCCGGGACCGAGGACCGCTACGACGCGCTCTGCCTCGACATCGACAACGGCCCGGACTGGACCGTCACCGACGCCAACGCCGGCCTCTACGGCCCGGCCGGTCTGGCCGCCGCCCGCGACTGCCTGAACCCGGGCGGCATCCTCGCGGTCTGGAGCGCGCAGCCGTCCGCGGCCTTCGAGACGGCGCTGCGCGCGGCCGGTTTCACCGAGGTGCGCACGCTCGAGGTCTCGGTCGAACGCGGCCTGCCGGATGTCGTCCACCTCGCGCGCCGCAACTGAGTTTCCGGTGTTCTGTTTTCTATACAGTTAATTGCGCCGCTGTTATCTGTTGCCGGCCGCCGGCGGAGTGCCCCGCAAGCGCGTGTCCTGCACAATTCGATGACGTCCGGCGAATTCCGTTCAATTGTTGAGGGGCGCCGACCCGGCCGATCGGCCGGGCTACGTCCGCCGAAGTCACCGGAATGCGGACGGCGGGCGGCGCGATGCGGTGTCCCGGCTCGTCGGCCCGCCCGGCGCGGTGGCCTGAACAGTGCTGGTGGACGGCCCTTCGGTGCCCTATCGGCCGTTTGTTACGCCCTGATGACGATCCATCCGGTTCGTGCCAAACGCTACGCGCGCTGATCGTCGCCGACCTGCGACCTTTCCGTTAAACCTCGGAGTCGGCCGTAAGGGTCCTGTGAGTTACCTGTTGACCGCTGTTAACCAATTCTGCTTTGCTTCACCGCGGCAGCCGACAGCACGGCCGATCACGGCGGTGACTGGCCGACAGTTGTGGTTATCCGTAGCAATACCGGTTCTGTGGTCTCTCGGCAGAGAGGCCCGACCGCTTCCGAGCAATGCCCGGCAGGCCTTCCCGTAATTCTCCGGTGGGTGAGCTGTGCCCTGCTCCGGTCCGCGGTCGCAGCGTCCGGCCCCCAACCGGGGCGGAACCGGAGACGGTGAACCACGGTCCCGGCTGCCGCAGTCTCCCGTCCTGGAAAGCCGCCTCCCGGTCCTGATCGGAGCCCGGGCGGCGGGTTCACGAGAGGAACCCGCATCCATGGGTAGCCCCCACAGCTCCCGCGCCGCGAAGCGTGCTGCGCTCACCGGCGCAGTCTCCCTCGCCGTCGCCGCCGCCGGTCTGATGGCCGCTCCGGCCCAGGCCGCCACGCCGGCCGCTGCCCCGGCGGTCTCGGGCCAGGCCCACCACGGCCTCGCCGAGGTCGGCTCGCCCATCAAGAACGAGTTCAACCCCTACAGCTCCTCGCTGAAGGCCAGCAAGCTCCCGGGCATCCAGCAGTACGAGGCCCAGCGGCGCCAGAACATCGCCAACCAGGCGACGGCGGCTGCCACCGGCGCGGAGACGCTGTCGTACGGCGGCGGCGTGGACGGCATCGGCGTTCAGAGCGGCCACTCCAAGGTCTACCTGGTCTTCTACGGTAGCCAGTGGGGCAACCAGAGCACCGACAGCAACGGGAACGCGAAGTTCTCGGGCGACTCGGCCGGCGCCGCCGGCGCCACCCAGCAGATGTTCAAGGGCATCGGCACCAACAACGAGCTGTGGTCGGCCGACCTGACGCAGTGGTGCGACGGCCCGAACGTGGCCTCCGGCGCGACCAGCTGCCCGTCGAACGCCAACTACATCCCGTACCAGGCCGGCGGCGTGCTGTCCGGTGTCTGGTACGACAACGCGGCCGCCTCGCCGTCCGCCGCGACCGGCAACCAGCTGGCCCAGGAGGCGATCAACGCCGCCGGCCACTTCGGCAACACCACGGCTGCCGCGAACCGCGACGCGTACTACATCGTGCTGTCGCCGCACGGCACGGACCCGGACAACTACCAGGACCCGAACACCGGCTACTGCGCCTGGCACGACTGGAACGGCGACACCACCCTGACCGGTGGCGCGGCGAACTCGCCCTACGGCGACATCGCGTTCTCGAACCAGCCGTACAACATCGACCAGGGCCAGAACTGCGGCGTCGGCTTCGTCAACTCGCCCGGCACCCTCGACGGTTACACGATGACCCTCGGCCACGAGTGGCACGAGATGATGTCGGACCAGAACCCGGCCGGCGGCTGGACCAACCACACCGGTGACGCCACCTACAACGGCCAGGAGAACTCCGACGAGTGCGCGTGGCTGAAGCCCGGCACCGCCGGCGGCGCCGCCATGGTCACCTTCGCCACCGGCACCTTCGCCGAGCAGGCGAGCTGGTCGAACGACACCAACGCGTGCTCCATCTCGCACCCGATCGTCAACGGCGGCGGCTCCACCGGTGGCAACACCGTCACGGTGACCAACCCGGGCGCCCAGAGCGGCACCGTCGGCACCGCGGTCTCGCTCCAGGTCGCGGGCACCGACTCGGCCTCGGGCCAGACCCTGACCTACTCGGCCACCGGCCTGCCGGCCGGCCTGTCGATCAGCTCCTCGGGCCTGATCTCCGGCACCCCGACCGCCGCGGCCACCTCCTCGGTGACCGTCACGGCCAAGGACGCCACCGGCGCGACCGGTAGCACCACCTTCTCGTTCGTCGTGACCGGCTCCAGCTCCTGCACCCCGGCGCAGCTGCTCGGCAACGGCGGCTTCGAGACCGGCTCCGCCGCTCCGTGGACCGCGACCTCGGGTGTCATCAACAGCGACACCAGCTCCGAGCCGGCCCACTCGGGCAGCTACGACGCCTGGCTGGACGGTTACGGCTCCGCCCACACCGACACGCTCTCGCAGACCGTCAGCATCCCGGCCGGCTGCCACGCGAGCTTCAGCTTCTGGCTGCACATCGACACCGCGAAGACCGGCACCACCGCGGCCGACAAGCTGACCGTCTCGGCCAACGGCACCACGCTGGCGACGTACAGCAACCTGAACGCCAACAGCGGCTACGTGCAGAAGACCTTCGACCTCTCGTCCTACGCGGGCCAGAGCGTCACCCTCAAGTTCAACGGCGTGGAGAACTCCTCCTCCGCGCAGACCAGCTTCGTCCTCGACGACGCTGCGGTGAACGCCTCCTGATGACACATCGGTAGGAACCCTGCGGGGGCGGACCTTCGGGTCCGCCCCCGCAGGCGTTTCCGCGTTCGCCCCGATGTTCACGTTGTCGGAGCGGAGATGGGTCGTCCGGATGAGTTCGGCGGTGCGTAGGCGCCCCGGACTGGGACCGGAGGATGAATGACCGCAGAAGGTACCAGGACAGACTCAGCCATCGGGGCGAAGACGCCACCCCGCGCCGCCGCGTAGCTTCGGTGCACGTCCGGCGGACGCCGGACGGGCCGACTCGCAGCGGAGGTGTCCCGGTGGCTCAGTCAAGGCAACATCCGGCGCCCAGGCCCGGGCGGACGGTGCCGGCGCGCACCGACAGCGGTGCGTACGACGTGCTGGTGCTCGGCAGCGGACTGCCCGGCAGCGCGCTGGCCGCGATCCTGGCCCGCGGCGGCGCCCGGGTGGCACTGCTCGACTCGCAGCCGCATCCGGGCCGGGCCCGCGGCGAGGCCGCGATCCCGTACGAGTCGCTGCTGCTGCGGATGCTGGCCCGGCGGTACGGCGTGCCGCAGCTCGCGCACGTCGCCGGTTACCAGGCGCTGCGCGCGAAGGTGACGGACGCGGTGGGCCTCGGGCGCAGCCTGGGGTTCGTCTACCAGCGCGAGGGCGCGCCGCAGCGTCCGGAGCAGACCGACCAGCTGTCCACGCCGAAGATGGTGCCGACCGAGGCGACCAAGTACCGCCCGGACATCGAGGCGTACGTCTTCAACGCGGCCGTCTCGCACGGCGTGCGCCCGGTCTGGGCGAGCGAGCTGGGCAAGCTGGCCACCTCGGCGGACGGCGTGGAGCTGGTCACCGCCGACGGCCGCCGCCTCGAAGCCCGCTACCTCGTCGTGACCGGCGCACCCGAGCTCGTCGGCGAGCTGCTCGGGCAGGTCCAGCCGCGCGCGGGGTACGACGCGCAGCACGTGTCGCGCACGATCCGCGCCTGCATGATCGGCGTCCGGCCGTACGACGAGCTCTCGCGGGCCGACGCGCCGGTGCCGTGGGCGGACGGGCCGGTGCACCACATGTTCCACGGCGGCTTCCTCGCGGTCGTGCCGCTCGGCAGCACCGGCCGCCGGGCGGACCGGCCGACGAGCGTCGAACTCACGGTGGATCCACGGCTGTTCCCGGCCGAGGGCACCCCGGAGGAGGACTTCTGGGGGATTGTGCGGCGGTTCCCCGAGATCTCCGCACAGCTGGCGGGCGCCCGGGCCGTCAGCCCGTACGAGGCGACCGCCGACCCGCAGCAGTACGCGGCCGCCGAGCTGGCGGGGGAGCGCTGGTGCCGGATCGGCGAGGGCGCGGGTTACGTCGATCCGTACCTCTCGCTGCCGACCGTCGCCGCGCTGGAGCAGGTGAACGCGGTGGCCTGGCGCCTGCTGGCCGCGCTGCGCACGCCGGACGGGCCACCGGCCGATCTGGCGGGCGTCGCGGAGCTGGTGCGCCAGCGGCTGGCGGCGGACCGGCTGGTGCTGCGCACGGTGTTCCGCTCGACGGTCTCGTACCCGCTGTGGAAGGCCGTGTTCCGGATCTGGGAGACCGGTCAGCTGTACGGCACCTTCCGGCTGGAGAGCGCGGTCGGCGACCTGCTGCGCACCGGCAGCGACGCCGGTCTGCTGGCCTGGGAGGAGTTCGGCTACGCGGACGCGCCGTTCCCGGCGCACTCGGGCTTCCGCCGGCTGCTCGCGGAGGCGGCGGCGACCTGCGACGCGGTCGCGATGGGCGAGGTCGAGCCGGACGCCGCCGCGCAGCACCTGTTGCGCACGCTCAAGGCCTCCGGCATGGCGCCGCCGCCGTTCCGCTTCACCGAGCTGGAGCAGCGCTTCTACCACCCGACCCCCTGGCAGCTGGGCCGAGTCGCGGCCTGGTCGCTGCGCGGCGCGCCCGAGGAGATCGGCCGGCTGGTGCGGGCGGCTCTGAAGGGCATCGCCCGGCAGCGGCGCGCGCGTCCGCTCTGACGTCGGCTGTTCTGACGTCCCCCGGCCTTACCCCCCGACGCTGCTCCCCGACGCGGCAACTCATCACGGACTCTGCACCCTCACCATGAACGAGGAGAACCGCATGCCACTCGACAAGGCGCCGACGGCGGGTAGCCCCGCGCTGAGGCAGCAGCCCGAACACGACGTCATCATCCTCGGCGCCGGCTTCGCCGGATCGGCGCTGGGCGCGATCCTGGCCCGCCAGGGCGCCAAGGTGGTCATCGTCGACGCCGGCTCGCACCCGAAGTTCGCCATCGGCGAGTCGATGATCCCGTACACGCTGCTGGTGCTGCGGACCATCGCCGAACGCTACGACGTGCCGGAGATCGCCACCCTCTCCTCGTTCGACACCTGCACCAAGGAGATCGGCGCGTCCTTCGGCTGGAAGCGGCACTTCGGCTTCATGCGCCACACGCCGGGCAAGGAGCCCAACCCCTACGAGTCCAACCAGTTCAGCACGCCGGGCGTGCTCAACAAGACCGGCCACCTGTTCCGTCAGGACACCGACGCCTACCTCTTCAACGCGGCCGTCCGGTACGGCTGCCTGCCGATGCTCAACACCCGGATCGACGACGTCGAGCTCGAGGACGACGGCGTGTCCGTGATCGCCGCCGACGGCACCGTGATCCGCGGCCGCTTCCTGGTGGACGCGAGCGGCCACCGCTCGCCGCTCGCCGAGAAACTTCAACTGCGCGACGAGCCCTGCCGGTTCAAGCACCACTCGCGCTCGATCTTCACCCACATGATCGACGTCAGCACGGCGGACGCGGCGCTGCGCCACCCGAAGGCCGACCAGCCGCCGCTGCCGTGGAGCGACGGGACGATGCACCACCTGTTCGACCGCGGGTGGTTCTGGGTCATCCCGTTCAACAACAACAAGTACTCGCGCAACCCGCTGGTCAGCGTCGGCGTGACTCTCGACCCGCGCAAGTACCCGAAGAACCGGGCGGTGAGCGCGGAGGAGGAGTTCTTCGAGCTGGCCTCGCGGTTCCCCGCGGTGGAACGGAACTTCGCCGGCGCCAGATCGGTGCGGCCGTGGGTCTCCACCGAGCGGCTGCAGTACTCCTCGAAGGGCTCGATCGGCCCGCGCTGGTGCCTCATGTCGCACGCCGCCGGGTTCCTCGACCCGCTCTTCTCGCGCGGTCTCTCCAACACCTCCGAGGTGATCAACGCGCTGAGCTGGCGGCTGCTGGAGGCGCTCAAGCTGGACGACTTCTCCACCGAGCGCTTCGAGTACGTCGAGCAGCTCGAACAGGGCCTGTTGGAGTACAACGACAACCTGGTGAACAGCGCGTACATCGCGTTCGAGCACTACGACCTGTGGAACGCGGTCTTCCGGATCTGGGGCTACGGATCGGTGATCGGCGCGCTGCGCCAGCAGCGGGCGATGACCGGCTACCGGCGGACCGGCGACGACTCGTACTACCGGGACCTGGAGAACGCGCCCAATACCGGGCTCTGGTGGCCCGACCACGCCGAGTACAAGCGGCTCTTCGACTCGATGGTCGAACAGTGCGAGGCGTTCGAGCGCGGCGAGACCACCGCGTCCCGCGCGGCGGAGGAGCTGTTCCGGCAGCTGGAGGCGGCCGACTACATCCCGCCGGGCCTCGGCTTCGCCGACCGCAACCGGCCGTTCCTGAACCCGACGCTCTCCACCGGCCTGCAGGACGCCCGCTGGGTGCGGAGCGTGGCGCCGCCGGAGATCCGGGACCTGATCACCGGGACGGTCAAGGACATGGCCCGCGCCGGCCTGAAGGGGCGCCGGGTGTTCTGACAGGCGTTCCGGCAGGTGTACCGGCAGAGGTTCCGGACGCTGTCGGGGTGATCGTCTGATGATCAGTCAGTCCTACGTGGGGGCCGTCGCGATGGGTTCGCGGCGGCCCTCCGGCGTGCCCGGCTGCCGAGCGTGACGAGCCGCTTGCGGCATAAAGTCAACGCTTGTAGAGTTCATCCCGCGATGAGTTTCCGTCGAGTGCGTGGGCCATAGCCGGTACGAGGAGACACTGATGAGCCAAGGGGACAAGAACGCGCGCCCCGGCGCGACCCTGCAACCGGAGACCGCGGGCCTCCGGAGCGTCCAGGAGGAGGCTGCACCGGCGGGCAATCGCTGGCTGGTGCTCGGCATCGTCCTCTCCGGCGTCTTCATGCAGATGCTGGACACCACGATCGTGACGGTGGCGATGCCGTCGATCCAGGGCAGCCTGAAAGCCAGCTCCTCCCAGCTGGAGCTGATCGTCGCCGGTTACGCGCTCACCTTCGCCTGTGTGCTGATCACGGGCGGGCGGCTCGGTGACATCCACGGCCGCAAGAAGCTGTTCCTGAGCGGGATGCTCGGCTTCACCATCGCGTCCGCGCTCTGCGGGGTCGCGCCGACCGCCCAGATGCTGGTCTACTCCCGGATCCTGCAAGGGCTCTGTGCGGGCCTGATGCTCCCGCAGGTGCTCTCCATCCTGCAGGTGACCTTCCCCAAGAGCGAGCGGCCCAAGGCGCTGGGGCTGTACGGCGCGTCGATCGGGCTCGGCACCGTGCTTGGCCCGGTGCTCGGCGGCGCGCTGATCGAGCTCGGCCTGTTCAGCGGCTGGCGCTCGATCTTCTACATCAACGTGCCGATCGGCCTGGTGGCGCTGTACCTCGGCTCCCGGAAGATCGGCGAGTCGAAGTCCCCGCAGGCGCAGAAGCTCGACCTGCGCGGCGCCGCGATCGTCACCGTCGGCCTGTTCATGCTGGTCATGCCGCTGGTGATGGGTCGTGAGGAGGGCTGGCCGGTCTGGTGCTTCGCGATGATGGCGGCGGGCGTGGTGGCCCTGGTGGCCTTCTTCGCCTACGAGATCCGGCTGGGTGCCCGTCCGGGCTCCTCGCCGCTGGTGCGCACCTCGCTCTTCCGGCAGCGTCCGTTCACCGTCGGACTGCTCATCAATCTGGTGGCCTTCACCGGAATCCCGTCCTTCTTCTTCGTCTTCGTCTTCACGCTGCAGGTCGGCTTCAGTTATTCGGCGATCGCGGCCGGCGGTGTGGTGCTGGCATTCGCGCTCTGCATCGCGATCGGCTCCGGCCGGTCCGCCGCGGTGACCCGGCGGCTCGGCACCCGGATCCTGTCGCTCGGAATGGCGCTGATGACGATCGGAATGCTCGGTGTCACCTTCACGCTGCATTCGGCCGACACCGGTCTGCACGGTTACTACCTGATTCCGGCGCTGCTGGTCGCGGGCCTCGGCGGCGGCTTCTTCCTCGCCCCGGTCACCGGCGTCGTGATCGCCGGTATCCGGTCCGAGGACGCCGGTGCGGCTTCGGGTGTGCTCGCCACGGCGCAGCAGGTCGGAGCGTCGATCGGGATCGCGATCATCGGTGTCATCTACTTCGGTCTGCTCGGCACGAACGCCCACCAGGCCTCCGATACCGCGCTGCCGCGACTGCGCGAGCAGCTCTCGGTCGCCGGGCTTCCGGCGGCGCAGCAGCAGTCGGTGCTGGCCGGGTTCCAGGAATGCTTCAGTGACCGCACGCACGCGAAAGACCTGTCGAAGCTTCCGGCCAGCTGCACCGCGATGCAGCAGCAGGTGCTGAACAGCCCGGCGCCGATCGCGGTGAAGCAGCAGGTGCAGCAGGCGGTCGCCGGGAATGCCGTGCCGCACGCGATGAAGAAGGACTTCGTACTCAGTCTCCAGGAGTCCGTCTACTGGCAGGTCGGGGTTTTCGCCACCTGTTTCCTGCTGGTTTTCCTCCTGCCTCAGGTGAAGCCCACCGAACTGGTGGCCGCCGCCTGACACAGACGGCCTGCGGGATTCCGCCGGTGTGGTCGGGCGGTCGGAGCAGCCGCCGCCCCACCTTGTCCCATCAGCGATGAGTCCTGGCAGGCCCACTCAGGGCAGACGGTCCCCCGTCCGTCGCCCGCCCAGCGCCCCGGTCCCCCCGGCCGGGGCGCTGGATTTTACGGTTTCGATCCGATTTCGCGAAGCCTTCGCGAGCCCGCCGGGTGTACCTGTCCACGTCCGCCGGAGATTTTTACAATCCTCCAAGAATGCAAGATCAATCTCGGATTGGCGCAGCACTGACAAAGTCTTGACCTATTGATGCGGCCTGCATGACCGTGCTAGCCTCCGCAACACCGTCTCGTACTTTGAATATCGGGGGACATGGTGTTTCAGGGGGAGACAACACGGATTCTTTTGGTCGATGCCAGGACCGTTTCCAGGGTCGGGCTGCGGGTCCTGCTGGAGAATGAGACCGATCTTGAAGTCGTGGGCGAGGTGGCCGACGTCCGCGAGGTGTCCCGGGGCGTGGCGCGACTGGCCCCGCACGTGGTGATCGTGGACACCCACTGGGACTCCGTCGATGCGATGGCGGTCGTCGGTCAGCTGGCCTGCCGGGTGGTCGGCGAGCGGCCGAAGATCGTCGCGCTGATCCACGAGCTGGACAGCTCGGTGCAGCGCTGGCAGGTGGCCGGCGCGCGGGGGGTGCTGCCGAGCAAGGCGAGCCCGGAGCAGATCATCGCGGCGGTGCGAATGGTTGCCGCGGGCTACCGGTTGCTCGTCCCGTCGCTGGTCACGGAATCCGCCGAAGCCGCCGGATTCCCCGACTCCCTCGCCACCCCGGTCGATACGGAAGGACTCGACGGCTCGGACGGCGCGATCGAGCTGAGCGGGCTGACCCGCCGGGAACGCGATGTCCTGCAACTGATCGCGCGTGGTTACACGAACGCCGAGATATCCGAGGCGCTGTTCCTCAGCGAGAGCACGGTCAAGTCACACATTCAGCGAATGTTCGAGAAGCTGGACTTGCGCAACCGCGTGCATGCGGTCATCTACGCCTATGAAAAGGGCATGATCAGAGCCGGCGGAAACAGCAACGTACTGGTGGGAATTCCGTCCTGAGGCACAGCGCATTGCCGGGGCCCGGTCGGGAAATCACCGGTGGCACCGTGAATTGCCGGGCAAGATCCGCCGGACGGGCCCTAGGCCCGGTGCCGGCCGGGCTGGTGCTCGGGTAGGTGGCCGGGGTGGTGATCGGACCGGCTGTCAGACGGGCGGTCGAGGCGATGGTCCAGACACCGGTCGAGCCATTGGTCGAGCCGGTCGTCGCCGTCGGCGAGCGTTCGGAGGCCGGTCAGCAGGCTCAGTTGATCGACCATCAGCAGCCCGTCGCAGCCGTACAGCGGACGGTCGGGCGGGAAGACCTCGGCACGCAGCAGCGGCCGGGTCCCCTCGTGCGGCCCTCGCTGATCGGCGTTCCGACTGAGCTCCACACTGACTCCTGCATCGGCGCGAACCGGGCGGGTTTGGGCGATGACTTCTCGCCTTGGTGAATTGCCTTGGGCAGGACCGGACCTTACACCAGCCACCGCGCCGCGGCGCCGCCCGCCAGGCCCCCGCTCGAAGTCGGCCGCGTTGCGTCAAGTCGGCGGCGGCGCGCCCCTTGGGGGTGCGGGCGGGCAGGATGCTACGGACGGTGACCACTTCTGGGCTGATCGCAGTGGTTGGCGGTGCAGCCGGTCCGCTATCGGATGCGTGCCTCGATGCGGTGATCGGTTCGCACCTGCAGAGGCGTTTCCCGTGGCGGCCTGGCAGTTGCTGTTCGCCCCTGAGGATTCGTCAAAGACCAGATCAGCGCACGTACATGCCTGAGCGGAGGGTGCCCCTGGCAGGTGCGAGGGCGGCCCGGCCGGGGGACGGCAATCTGGCTAGAGTGAGCTGGAACACGGCTGCAGAACGCATCCGTTTGCCCGTGCTCCCCGAGCTCTGTGAGGCTGACTCCCATGACGCTGAGTATCCGCAACCAGATTCCCGGCACCGTCGTCTCGGTCACCACCGGTGAGGCGATGGCCACCGTCAAGACCCGGCTGGTCGGTGGGCAGGAGATCACCTCGGCCGTCACGGTGGATGCCGTCAAGGACCTCGGACTCGCCGAGGGCACGGCGGTCCGGGCGATGGTGAAGTCCACCGAGGTGTCGCTGGCCACCGGCCCGGTGCGCGGCCTGAGCATCCGCAACCAGATCCCCGGCACCGTGACCGATGTGGCCGCGGGCGCCGCGATGGCGACCGTCAAGGTCTCGGTCGCGGGCGGCGAGCTGACCGCGGCGATCACCAAGGACGCGGTCGACGAACTCGGGCTCGCGGCCGGCTCCCAGGTCGTCGCACTGATCAAGGCAACCGAGGTCGCTCTGGCCACCGCCTGACCATTGGCGCCTGACTGCCAGCGCCTGATTGCCACTGCCACTGCCTGGCCGCCACCGCCTGAGCGCACGGCTTGGCCGCCGCCGCCCGAAGGCTACCGCCTGACCGTCACGGCCTGACCGTCACGGCCTGACCGCCACTGCAGGACGGCCGTCGCACAGCGCCGCCCACCGTCCTGCCACCGCTCTCCCGGCTGCCGCGCGCCCTCCCTCCGCCCCCGGATCCCACGTCCGGGCTTGGTGGATCATCCAGGGCGGGCGGCGGTCCTCGGTGTGCCAGCCCACTCGTCCGGCCCGATCCGCGTTGCTTCAATCGCCGTATCGAGCAGCCGAGGACGGTGGGAGAACGTGGATCTGAACACGGTGACGGAGGTGTGCGACGCCCGTCGTCGCGGCACCTGGCAGCCCGGCGACGCGTGGCTCGGCGGCGGGACGTACCTCTTCTCCGAGCCGCAGCCGCAGATCCGCAGGCTGATCGACCTGAGCCGGACCGGCTGGACGCCCCTGCAGGTGACGCCGGCCGGTGATCTGGAGATCGCTGCCACCTGCACGATCGCCCAGCTGTCCCGGTTCGCGAAGTCCGCGCAGTGGACCGCCGCGCCGCTCTTCGAGCAGTGTTGTCGGGCGTTTCTGGCCTCCTGGAAGATCTGGAACATGGCCACCGTCGGCGGGAACCTGTGCAACTCGCTGCCGGCCGGGCCGATGATCTCGCTGACCGCCGCGCTGGACGGCGTCTGCCGACTGCAGTCGCAGAGCGGCGGGCTGCGCGAGCTACCGGTCGCGGACTTCGTGGTCGGCGCTGGGCGCAACCTGCTCCGGCCGGGGGAGCTGCTGCGCGCGGTGACGCTGCCGGCCACGGCGCTGGCCGCCCGCACCGCGTTCCGCCAGGCCTCGCTGTACGGCCTGGGCCGCTCGGGTGCGTTGCTCATCGGCACCCTGGAGCCCGCCCCGGCCTCCGCCTCCGGCGAGGAGGCACCACCGCAGGGGACGTTCACGCTCACCGTCACCGCCGCGACCGTGCGGCCGATCCGGCTGCGGTTCCCGTTCCCGCCGAACGCGGCGGCCCTGCGCGAGGCGATCGAGTACGCGATCGAGCCGCACGAGTACTTCGACGACATCCACGGGCTGCCCGCCTGGCGCCGGCACCTGACCTTCCACTTCGCCGAGCAGATCCGCCGCGAGCTCACCGAGGAGGCCGCGAGATGAGTTTCGGGATCCGCGTAAACAACCAGGACTTCGACGCCGAGCCGCGTCCCGGCCAGTGCCTGCGCACCTACCTGCGCGACCGGGGCTGGTTCGGCGTGAAGAAGGGCTGCGACGCCGGTGACTGCGGCGCCTGCACCGTGCAGGTGGACGGCGAGCCCGTGCACAGCTGCCTGTACCCGGCGGTCCGGGCCGAGGGCCGTTCGGTGACCACGGTCGAGGGGCTGGCCGGCGACGGGGAACTGCATCCGATGCAGCAGCGGTTCCTGGACGCGCAGGGCTTCCAGTGCGGCTTCTGCACGGCCGGGTTCCTGATGACCACCTCCGCGCTGGACGAGGAGCAGCTGGCCGACCTGCCGCGCTCCTTGAAGGGAAACCTGTGCCGCTGCACCG
The DNA here is from genome assembly GCF_057158765.1 of Kitasatospora sp. NEAU-69. NCBI lineage: Bacteria > Bacillati > Actinomycetota > Actinomycetes > Kitasatosporales > Streptomycetaceae > Kitasatospora > Kitasatospora sp. NEAU-69. The sequence continues at coordinate 255,758 of NZ_JBWXUE010000006.1, read as the reverse complement.
GCTACCGGGCGATCGAGGACGCGATCCGCGGCGTCCGGCACACCGAGCGGCCGTGCGCGGGTCAGGCCGTCGGGCGCAGCCTCGGCGCGCCGGCCGGGCCGCAGGTGGTCACCGGCACCGCGCGCTACACCTTCGACGTCGAGGTGGACGGGCTGCTGCACATGAAGCTGCTGCGCTCCCCGCACCCGCACGCCCGGATCGTCTCGATCGACACCTCGGCGGCCTTGCGGGTGCCGGGTGTGCACGCCGTCCTCACCCACCACGACGCCCCCGCCAAGCTGTACTCCTCGGCCCGGCACGAGCACCCCACCGAGGATCCGGACGACACCCGCGTGCTGGACGACGTGGTCCGTTTCGTCGGGCAGCGGGTCGCGGCCGTGGTCGCCGACAGTGAGGGCGCGGCGGAGGAGGGCTGCCGGCGGATCGTCGTCGAGTACGAGGAACTCCCGTACGTCCTCGACCCGGAGCTCGCGATGCTGCCGGGCGCGCCGGTGATCCACCCGAAGGGCCCCGAATCGCGGATCGCCCGAGCCGGGCAGAACGTCTGTGGCGAGGTGCACGGCGAGATGGGCAGCGTCGAGCAGGGCTTCGACGAGGCCGACGTCGTCTACCAGGAGACCTTCCGGACCCAGCGGGTGCAGCACGCCAGCCTGGAGACCCACGGCTGCGTCGCGTACTTCGAGCCGGTCGAGCCGGTCGAGGAGACCGGAACGGCCGGGGACAGCGACGGGGACGGTGGCGGGGACGGCAACGGGGTGACCACCGCGGCGGCCGGTGAGGAGCGGATCGTGGTGCGCTCCAGCACCCAGGTGCCGTTCCTGACCCGGCGCGCGCTCTGCGACCTGTACGACCTGCCGCCGGAGAAGGTCAGGGTGGTCGCGGGCCGGGTCGGCGGCGGGTTCGGCGGCAAGCAGGAGATGCTCACCGAGGACATCGTGGTGCTCGCCGCGCTGAAGCTGCGCCGGCCGGTGAAGCTGGAGTTCACCCGCGCCGAGCAGTTCTACGGCGCCACCACCCGGCATCCGTTCACGGTCACGGTGAAGGTCGGTGCCAGGCGCGACGGCACGCTGACGGCGCTGCAGTTCCGGGTGGTCGCCAACACCGGCGGGTACGGCAACCACGGCCCGGCGGTGATGTTCCACAGCGTCGGCGAGTCGATGGGTGTGTACCGGGCGCCGAACAAGAAGGTGGACGCCTACTCCGTGTACACCAACTGCGTGCCGGCCGGGGCCTTCCGCGGCTACGGGCTCGGCCAGGTCACCTTCGCCCTGGAACAGGCGATGGACGAGCTGGCCCGGCGGCTCGGCATCGATCCGCTGGTGCTGCGCGAGAAGAACGTCATCGGCCCCGGTGAACACATGGAGGGCCCGTGCGGCGAGGAGGAGGACCTGCACATCGCGAGCTACGGCCTCGACCAGTGCCTCCAGGTCGTGCGGGACGCGCTCGCGGACGACCGCAGCGCCGAACTCGCCCCCGCGGGCTGGCTGGTCGGCCAGGGCTTCGCGATGTCCGCGATCGCCACCGGCCCGCCCGGCGGCCACTTCGCCGACGCCACCGTGCAGTTGCTGGAGGACGGCACGTACGACGTCGCGGTGGGCACGGCGGAGTTCGGCAACGGCACCACCACCGTCCACCAGCAGATCACCGCCGGCGCGCTCGGCACCACGGTGGACCGGATCGCGATCCGGCAGTCCGACACCGACGTCGTCCGGCACGACACCGGTGCCTTCGGCTCGGCCGGCACGGTGGTGGCGGGCAAGGCCGTGATGAAGGCCGCGAACGCGCTCGCCGAGCGGATCCTCTCCTTCACCGCCGAGTACGCCCGCACGCCGCGCAGCCTGCTGCGGCTCACCGCCGACGCGGTGGACTGCGACGGTCGGCCGATCTCCCTCAAGGAGGTCTTCGAGGCCGCGCGTGGCAGCGCGGTCGTCTTCTCGGCGGACGGGCACTGGGGTGGCTCGCCGCGCTCGGTGGCGTTCAACTCCCAGTGGTTCCGGATCGCGGTGGACCCGGAGACCGGCGAGATCAGGATCCTGCGCAGCGTCCACGGCGCGGACGCCGGCCGGGTGATGAACCCGATGCAGTGCCGCGGCCAGGTCGAGGGCGGCGTCGCCCAGGCGCTCGGCGCGACGCTCTTCGAACAGGTCCTGGTGGACGAACGCGGCGCGGTCACCACCGCGGCCTTCCGCCGCTACCGGCTGCCCGCGTACGCCGACGTGCCGCGCACCGAGGTGCACTTCACCGAGACCTCCGACGCGATCGGACCGCTCGGCGCCAAGTCGATGAGCGAGAGCCCGTTCAACCCCGTGCCACCCGCCTTCGCGAACGCGCTGCGCGATGCGACGGGCGTGCGGTTCACCGAGGCGCCGATGCTGCGCGACAAGGTCTGGCAGGCGATCCGGCAGCACCGGGCGGCCGACTGACGCCGGCTCGGGCTCGGGGGAGCCGGGGTTGGGGGCGTTACCCGGACCTGACATGCTGGGCTCCTGTGGGACATCGGTGGGACATCGGTGGACGTCGGTGTGCGTCGGGTACGAGGGGGACGGCTGTGATCGAGGACCTGGTACCGCCCGGCATCGCGGCCGCCGAGTCGTTCGACGAGCAGCCGCCGCCCGACGCGCTGCTGCCCGAGGAACGGCCGGTGGTCGCCGAGGCGGTGCCGAAGCGGCGCGCCGAGTTCGCCGGCGGCCGGGCCTGCGCCCGTCGCGCGCTGGCCGCGCTCGGTGAACCGCCGGTCGCGATCCTGCCCGGCCCGCGCGGCGAACCGCGCTGGCCGGCCGGCCTGGTCGGCAGCATCACGCACTGCGACGGCTACCGCGGCGCGGTCGTCGCCCACGCTCGGGAGTGGGCTTCGATCGGTATCGACGCCGAGCCGCACCGGGCGCTGCCCGATGGCATCCTCGACGCCGTCCTCGCGAACCCCGCCGAGCGCGACCGGCTGCAGCTGCTGGCCACGGTCAGTCCCGAAGTGCACTGGGACCGACTGCTCTTCAGCGCGAAGGAGGCGGTCTACAAGACCTGGTTCCCGCTGATGAGCCGGATGCTGGAGTTCGAGGAGGCCGAGATCTCGATCGCCGCCCAGGCCCGCTGGCGTGGCCGCTTCACCGCCCGACTGCTGGTCCCCGGGCCGACCGTCGACGGCCGCAGGCACACGGCCTTCGAGGGCGACTGGCTGATCCGCGACGGACTGGTGCTGACCGCGATCAGCCTGCCCCGATGACCAGTTGACGCTTAACCGGCCATCACTCCCGGCACTCCCGGCACTCCCGGCACCCTTGGCACTCCTGGCACCCCTGGCGGACCCGCGTCAGCGCGGACCGGCCTGGTCCTGTTTCCGCCGCGGTGACCCGGCGTCCGCCGGCCCGTTCGCCCGCTGCTTCAGCAGCTCTGCGAGCACCATGTCCGACACCTCCGCACGATCGATCGACTCGTCGTTACGGGGACAGTGCTAACACAGCTCATCGTTCGTCCACAAGGCATCTGACGCCACATTTTGTGCCGGACCGTTGATTTCACCGCTCCGTTGAGCCATCCGGGTGAGGCCTGTCAGTCGGGCCCGCTACGTTTCCCGCCAGCGAACGAAACACGCAGCTGGGAGGCACTGTCATGGGGTGGCTGGCCACGGGTGACTACGAAGTCACTCTCGAACCGGACGGGAAGGTCGCGTGCCGCAACGCGGCCGGCCGCCGGTTGAAGACGGTGCCCTCGAAGCTCAGGGACGACGCGGTCGTGACCGGCCTGCACCAGCTCGCCGAGTGGCTGGAGGCGCACCAGCGCCAGTGCCTGGCCGAGGCTGAGCGGTGGATGGTCCGCTCGCTGCCGGTGCCCGCCGCGGTGCTGACCGCGGTCTGGCCCGACCAGGCCTGGCAGTCGGTGCTGCGCGACCTGGTGGTGACCGGCCCGGACGGCGCGGTGGCCGGCTTCCTGCGCGGGGCCGACCCGGCCCGCGGCATCGGCGTCGTCGATCTGGACGGTGACACGCTCTGGCTGGCCGACCGCGAGCTGCGCATCCCGCACCCGGTGCTGCTCGAAGACCTCGACGAGCTGCGCGAGTTCGCCGTCGAGCTGGGCGTCGAGCAGCAGCTCCAGCAGCTGCACCGGGAGGTCTGGCGGCGCCCGGCCGGCGCCGACCCGGCCGCGCTCCAGGTCGAGGAGTACGCCGGCGGGCGGTACCGACAGCTGCGCGACCTGCTCGGCCGCTGCGCCCGCCTCGGCTACCGGGCCCGCGGCGGCTCGGTGGTCACCCCGGTCGTCGAGGACGGCCGGTCGCTGGAGGCCCGTCTCTGGGTGGGCGACTACTACGAGTACGACGAGTGCGAGACCGGCCCGCTCAGCTGGGCCGCCCCGGACGGCCGGCAGATCCCGCTCGGCGAGGTCGGCCCGGTCGCCTGGTCCGAGGGCATGCGAATGGCAGCCGCGCTGTACGCCGGCCGCTTCGTCGAAGGGGAGGAGTCGGCATGACGACCAGTCAGGAGATCCGGGTGGCGGACCGGCAGACCCAGCAGCCCGACCGCCTGCTCGACGCGGGCGCCGTGCTGCCCCTGGCGCGCACGGCTGCCGACGGTGCCGTGCCACCGCCCGCCACGGACCCGGCCGGCGGCTCCACCGTGGACCTGCTCACCGCCCGCAGCTACCGCCACCCGGCGCTGGACGGCCGCACGGTCGTCCGGCTTGTGCCCGGCGCGCTCGGCCCCGCCGAGGACCTCGCGCTGGAGTACCTGGGCCTGACCCCCGACGGCGCGCCCGCCGAGGTCGGCCTGGTCCGCCAGGAGGCGCTCGGGTTCCCCGCCTGGGCCCTGGTCCACGACCCGGCCAACGGCCACCACGCGCTCGCCGTGGTCAAGGAGATGGAGCGACTCGCCCGTCAGGCCAAGTCCAAGCCGGGGCATGCGAAGGACGGCTTCGAGGAGCTGGCGGCCCGGCTCGGCCGCGCCGTGCCGCACTTCCTGCCCACCTACAGCGAGCAGGTCGGCCGGATCTTCCTGGAGCAGGGCAACCAGACGTACGCCGCCGTCTTCTTCGGCAAGGCCCGCGAGGCCGAGCGGACCCACAGCCTGGTGGTGGACGAGGAGCGGCTGCGCGCCGTCTTCCTGGAGTTCGCGCTGGCCGGCGCGCTGACCGTCAAGGCGCTGCGCCAGTACGTCAAGGACCTCACCGGCCGGCTCGACCCGGTCACCGCCTGGCAGCGGTTCCGCCAGCTCTGCGTCGAGCGTTCGGCGGCCGGCATGGCCCCGTACGCCGGCATCGCGGAGGACGCGAAGGCGCTGATCAAGGCCGCCGGGCTGGACCGGCACGAGCAGATCCGACTGCTGCTCGCGGAGTTGCTGCCCTCACCGGCGATCGGCCGCACCTCGGCGGCGGTCTGGCAGGCATGGCGCTCCCCGCTCGTCGAACTCGCCCGGCAGGACGCCTCGGTGCCGGCCCGGCTGCTGGAGATCATGCCCACCCCGCCCGGCAGCACCGACCAGCGGGCCGCCGACCAGGCCTGGCTGGAGCTGCTCCGGGAGACCGGCGCCGAGCGGCTGCTGACCGACCCGCAGCTGCGCACCGCCGAGCCCGCCGCCCGCTGGCTGCAGCGCTGGGTCGCGCACGTCAACCGCGGCTGGCGCGAGCGACCGAGCTGCGCCCCGACGCTCGCGCTGGCCACCCGGATGGTGCCGCGACTGCGCGCCGAGGGGGTGCCGGTCGAGTTCCCGCAGGGCCACGTGACCGCGATCAACCTGCTCGACCTGCTGCTCGCCGAGCAGGTGCCGGTCGCCGACCCGCCGCCGGTGATGATCTTCCAGCTCGGCGGCTGGCTGTCCGCCGGCGAGCCGGGCCGCCGCGAGCTGGCGGCCGTCGCCGCCGACCCGCGCTACCGCCCGCTGCTCCAGCGGGCCGTTCCCCCGCTCTTCGGCTCGCACCAGGCTGAGCCGGAGCTCGAGCCGTACCCGGTGCTGCGACAGCTGCTCGCCGACTGGGCCGACGACCGGGCCGACGAGCTGCTCGCCGCCCGCGGCCTGGCCGGCGGGTACCAGCTGCTCGTCACGCTCGGCCCGGTGCGCCGCGCCCTGATGACGGTCAACCCGCGGGCCGCCGCGCGGATCGCCGGTCTGGACGTCGCGGCGCTGCTCGGCCGCACGCTGCGCGCCGGCATCCTGGACGAGCTCGGCTGGCCCGCGCTGGAGGAGGGGCTGCAGCGGCTCGGCTACCGGGACTACGACGCCGCCGACCTGGCCACCGTGCCCGGCCGGGTCGCCAAGGACGGCCTGCGGATCGAGGACGCCTGGCCCGCGCTGATCCTGGTCCGGGACCGGAAGGCGGTCGTGGTCGGCCCGGCCGGTGTGCTGCTGGAGCACGAGCTGCGCACGCCGGTCGGCCTGCACGCCTGGCGCAGCCCCCGGCTGCGCTACGTGGACGGCGAGCTGCTGGTCAGCTGGCACGAGGCCGGCGAGCGGCGCGCGTACTGGTCCACTCGCCCCGCCGAGGTGTTCACGCTGGTCGGCGAGCAGCTGACCGGCGGCACCTACCACCAGCAGACGGCGCCGAGCTCGCTGCCGCTGCCCGGCGGCGGCCGGGCCACCGGCGGCCGGGTGCTGCACGCCGGTGACACCGGCTACCCCGCCGAGCGCCCGGTGCTGGGCGACGGCACCGGCTACTGGCTGCTGCGCCAGAGCGGCGGCCGTCAGGAACTGGTGGAGTACGACCCGGCGACCGGTGCGACCGGCCGGGCCTGCCTGCCGCCGCTCTTCACGGCCGGCGCCGCCGAACCCGGGGCCGTGCTGCACCCGCAGCTCTGCCGGCTGCTCCCGCTCCAGCCCGGGCTCGAACAGAGCCCGTTCGGCACCGACGGCGCCGCGCTCGGCGGCCGGGTGACCAGCACCGGCGGCCGCGCGACCTTCCACGGCACCGACGGCCGCGCCACCACCCTGCCGTTCGCAGAGGCCCTGGCGGGTCACCAGGCGGTCCGTCATCCGGCCGGTCGGCTCGACCTGCCGGCCGGCGGCGAGCTGGCACTGATCGCGGGGGGCCGCGATCTCACACTCGCCCCGGTCGACGGCACCGGCGACCGCACCGATGTGCTCGCCGAGCTCGTCAGCTGCCACCACGGCCAGCTGCACGCGGCGGGCACCGCGCTGGTGCCGCCGCTCGACCACTGGCACGCGCTGCGCCCGCGCGACGAGGCGGGCTCCAGGCTGCTGCGCGAGTTCACCGACCGGCAGGCGGCCGAACTGATCGACGCCGCCTGGCCGGTGGATGACGCGGACGACGCAGACGAGGCCGGATCGGGCCGTCCGGAGCTGCTGCTGATCCAGGGCACGCCGCGCCGAGCGCCCAGCAGCCGGGCCGCCCAGCGGATCCCGGCCGAGGCCGTCACCGAGGCGCTGCCCGGCCTGACGCATCAGCTGCTGCAGCTCGGCGTCGCGGGGCTGGCCCGGCTGGCCACCGAGACCGCCGTCCGGGCCGCCCGCTACGCGCCGCTGCCCGAAGCCGACGCCGAGCAGTCGTCCGCCGTCCCCGCCGCCTTCGAGCCCGAGGGCGGGTCGGACGGCGCGCTGCGGGACGCGCTGAGCGGGGTGCTCAACGCCGACGGCTTCGGCCAGAACTACAGTGCCGGCGCGTATCGGCAGTGGCACGTGCTCGCCAATCTGCGGGCCGTCACCGGACTGCTCGCCGCTGAGCAGCTTGCCACCGAGTCGGCCGCCGCTGAGCAGCTTGCCGCTGAGCCGCCCGCCGTCGAGCCGGCCGCCGCCGGGCGCGCAGCGCGTCAGGGCGGCTGGACCGCTGATCCGAAGCCGCTCCTCCTGCACGGCGGCTCCCGCTGCCACGCCTGGGCCCACCTGCTCGGCCGCACCGCGCCGATCGCGCTCGCCGCCGCCTCGCCCGGGACCGGGCAGCCGGCTCGCGAGACGCTCCTGCTGCTGCTCGCCGAGCTGGCCACCGGCCCGCTCGCCGACCGCGGATCGACGCTCCGCCAGGTCACCCTCCAGGAGACGCTCGACCACGAGCTCACCTCGGCGGACCGGACCGCCCGGATCGGTCAGGTGCTGCGCCACGGCGAGCGCATGGTGATCGTTTACGCCTGCGAACGGGCGGCCGGACGCCAGGTGGTCTGGCAGGCGCTCGACCACGACCCCACCCGGGCGTTCACCGCCATCGCGGACTTCGGGCTGGTCTCGGAGCGGCGGGTGCGGGACGACCTGCCGGCCCGCTGGGTCGCCGAGTTCGCCGAACTGCTGCGGCAGCACGGCCCGGTCCGCTGGCGACCCGAGCCGGCCGAGGAGTTCGCCGCGGCCACCGGCATCGGCCGCGCCCGCGCCGTCGTGCTCCTCGCCAACCCGCCCGGCCTGCACAACTGGCGGGGCGAGGTCATGACGGCGGATCAGCTCGCCGAGTGCGACCTGAAGGCGGCGCACGCCAAGGCGGCCCGCGAGTGGCTGCGCGGCGTCGCCCTGGCCGACCGCGAGGCGACCCTCGGCGCGCTGCTGCCCGCCGAGCCGGCCGAGCTGTGGCACACGGGCCTCTCGGCCGCAGCCGCCGCGCGGTGCTGGATCGAGCGGCGGGGCGAGCTGGTCACGATTCCCGAGGAGCTGCAGGGCGGCGCCACCGACATCACCTCGATCGAGGCGCTGCTCACTCCGGGGCGCACCCCGTGGCTGAGCCGGACCACCACCCAGCGGGTCCGCCCGGTCGACCAGGCGGCGCACCTGGTTGCCGAGGACCCGGCGGCGGTGCCCGGTGCGTCCGATCTCGCCGCGACGAGCCGGGCGCTGAAGTGGCTCGCCTACCACCTGCCCTACGGGGACGGGTTGCGCCTGCGGCTCGCACCCGCGCTGGCGGCGGTCCGCCGCCGGCTCGCCGACCCGGAGCTGCTGATCGAGCTCGAGCACGGCTCCACGGTCCGGGACAAGCCGCTGGCCGCGGTGCTGCGCGAGCACGCCGGGTTGCCGGAGAAGGGCGGCGCGGGCAGCGACGGTCTGGTGGTCTGCGGTCCGGCGCTGGTGATCGCGCCCTGCCAGTGGGGTGAGCTCGCCTACCTGCGGCCGGCCGCGCTGAGCGGCCCGGAGGATCCGCTGTTCGACCTGCTGGACGGGCTGGTCGGTGTCTACAACAGCCGGCCCGGCCTGCGCGCACTGCGGCTGCTGCTCGGGCCGCAGGCCGACGGACTGGTCGCGGTGCGGCCGGTGGACGGCGGCGTGTCCGGCGTCCGCCCGGAGAGCCCGGCCGGGTTCTCGGGCTGGCCGCAGCACCCGCAGGTCAGTGCGCCCGCCCTGGTGGCCGAGGTGGCCGAGGCGACCGGGCTCGGCGCGGACGCCGCTGCGCTCTACCTCCAGCTGCTCGCGCTGCCCGACCCGACCGACCGCAACACCGCCCGGTGGACCGGCTGGCCACCGGCCAGGCTCAAGCGGGCCCGAGCCGAACTCGCCGCCACCGAACTGGTCCTGGCGGCCAAGCGGGCCCGGGCCGGCCGCGCCCTCTTCCTGCCCGGCGGCTGGCAGGAGGTCAAGTCGCCCGGTCTGCCGCTGGAGACCTGGAAGGCCGGTCTCTACGAGATCCCCGAGTACAGCGCGATCCTGCCGCCGCTCCCGGCCCCGGAGTTGTTCACCCGGGCCTGGCAGCGGGTCACCGCCGGCGACCGTCCCGGCTACGAGCAGCTCACCACCAAGACCCGTAAGCGAGGCCGTCGATGAGCACGCCCACGACCGTCGTTGACCGTCAGATCGTCCTGCCCGAGGACAGGTACGCCGCCGAACTGGAGTTCCTCGCCGGACACGACAGCGGTCCGCGCCCGCCCGGCTGGCGGCTCACCCCGCGCGCCGTCGTGACGTTCGTGCTCGGCAGCAACGGCGAAAAGCTGAAGAGCGGCCGCAAGAGCCTGCTGATCGAGCAGAAGTTCGTCGGGGACCGAGCCCTGGTGGAGCGCTGCGTGGTCACGCTGGCCGGCGAGCGCGGCCTGCTGCTGGTCGGCGAGCCTGGCACGGCGAAGTCGATGCTCTCCGAGCTGCTGGCCGCGGCCGTCTGCGGAAGCAGCGCACTGACCGTCCAGGGCACCGCGGGCACCACCGAGGACCAGCTCAAGTACGGCTGGAACTACGCCCTGCTGCTCGCCAAGGGCCCGAGCCGTGAGGCGCTCGTCCCGTCGCCCGTCCTCACCGCGATGACGACCGGCGCGGTCGCCCGGGTCGAGGAGGTCACCCGTTGCCTGCCCGAGGTGCAGGACGCGCTCGTCTCGCTGCTCTCCGAACGCCGGATCGCCGTCCCCGAACTCGCCGGCAGCCCCGACGGCCAACTGCACGCCGCTCCCGGCTTCACCCTGATCGCCACCGCCAACCTGCGCGACAAGGGCGTCTCCGAGATGTCCGCGGCGCTCAAGCGCCGCTTCAACTTCGAGACGGTCGGGCCGATCGGCGACCTCGCTGCCGAAGTGGACCTGGTGCGCCGCCAGTCCACCGCGGCCGTCGCGCGGGCGGGCGCGCCGTATGCCGTCGATGACACCGTCCTGGAGGCGCTGGTCACCGCGTTCCGCGACCTGCGCTCCGGCCGCTCGGTCGAGGGCTGGGACGTCGAACGCCCGTCCACCGTGATGAGCACTGCCGAAGCCGTCTCGGTCGCCACCGCGCTCGGCGTCACCGCCGCCTATCTCGACGCGGGCACCGACCTGCTGCACCGCCTCCCCGGTCAACTGGTCGGCGTGGTCCGCAAGGACGACCCCGCCGACGCCGCCCGCCTGCTCGGCTACTGGGACGGCCCGGTCCGCCGTCGGGCCGAGCAGGGCGCGGCAGCCTGGCGGACGCTGTGGGACCTGCGCACGGCGCTGGAGGGGTGAGCGCCGTGACGCGTGATCCCCGACCTGACGCCGGGCTCGGTCCTGGCCCTGGCCCTGGCGCCGACACTGGACCTGGCCCTGACTCCGCAGCGGTGCTCGGCTCGCTCGCTTCGCTCGCCGCCGAGGCCGACCGGCTGGCCGCTGCGGGCGTCGGCGACCCCGGGCCGTTCCTGATCGGGGTGCGGCACCATGCCCCCTCGCTCGCCGCCGCGCTGCCAGCCCTGCTGGACGCGGCCCGGCCGGACGTACTCCTGGTCGAGCTGCCCACGGAGTTCCAACCGTGGCTCGCCCACCTCGCGGACGAGCAGACGACGGCCCCGGTGGCGCTGGCCGCCGCCACGGGGGAGGAGGGCGCGGGTCTCGCGTTCTACCCGTTCGCGGACTTCTCCCCGGAGCTCGCTGCGCTCCGCTGGTCCGCCCGCCATGGCGTCCCGGCCATCGCCTGCGACCTGCCGCTCGCGCACCGGGCGGGGGAGGTGCCGGACCGGCAGGCGGCTTCTGGGCAGGCGGATGCCGAGTGGGCAGGCTCGGGTGCGCGGTCGGCGGACGGGGATTCGGGAGCTGTGGGCGGGGGTGATCCGGAACCGGTCGCGGGTGTGGGTTCCGGTGCTGGGCCGAGGACAGCTGCCGGGGTTGTGCCTGGTGCTGCGTCCCGGGCTGCTTCCGAGGCGTCCGGTCTCGCCCGGGCGCTCGGCCGCCGCCTGTCCGGGCGCCCGGAGGAGGACCTCTGGGACCGCCTGGTGGAGGCTCCCGCTCCCGGGTCCACGCCGGAGCAGTTGCGCCGCGCGGCTCTGCTGGTCGGCTGGGCATTGCGCCAGGACGCCGGCGCCGCCGTCGACCCGATCGACCTGCGCCGCGAGGCCTGGATGCGCGACTGCATCCGCACCCACGGCGCCGGCGGCCGCCGGGTCGCCGCCGTCATCGGAGCCTTCCACGCACCGGCTCTGCTGGATGCCACAGTGCTCCCGCTCCAGCCCGGCACCGCCACGCCGTCCCCTTCAAACCCGCCGCCCGCCGACACCGTGCGGCCCAGCGGTACTCCGGTGCTCGCCGGCCCGGCGGTGCCGGCTGGTTCGCCTGAGTCCGCCGACACCGTGAGGCCCGGTGGTGTTCCGGCGGCGACCGCCCGGGTGTTGGCTGACGCCGTGCCGTCTGCTGGTACGTCCGGGCGCGCTGCCGTGCCCTCCGGAACGGTTCCGGTGGAGGGTAGCCGGGCATCGGCCGGCACCTCGTCGTCCGGTGGTGTTCCGGCGGCGACCGCCCGGGTGTTGGCTGACGCCATGCCGTCTGCTGGTACGTCTGGGCGCGCTGCTGTGCCTCCCGGAAGGGTTCCGGTGGAGGGTAGCCGGGCATCGGCCGGCACCTCGCCGTCCGGCGGTGTTGCGGCGTCGACGACCCAGGTGTCGGTCGGCACCGTGCCGGCTACCGGCACGTCCGGGCCCGTCGCCTTGCCGGCCGGCGGTGCCCAACCCGGCGTGGCGCACACCGTTTCCCTGATCCCGTACACCTACCCCCTGCTCGATGCGCGCTCCGGGTATCCCGCCGGGATCCGTGATCCGGAGTGGCAGCACGCCGTCCTCGAAGCAGCCGGGGAGCCGGAGCGACTCGCTGATGTGCTGACCGGCTTGGCGGTCCGGATCTGTGATGCGCTGCGCGCGCAGGGGCATCCGGCCGGGCCCGCCGATGCTCGGGAGATCGTCCGGTTGGCCGGTGACCTCGCCCGGCTGCGTGGGCTGCCTGCGGCGGGGCGCGGTGAGCTGGTCGAGGCGGTGCAGACCGTGCTCGGCCAAGGGGAGCCACTCGGCCGGGGCCGCGCCGTCGCGCAGGCTCTCGAACGAGTCCTCGTCGGCACCCGGACCGGCAGCCCGAGCCCGAGCACACCGCGCGGCGGCCTCGGCCCGGCCGTCGAAAAGCTGCTCGCCGAACTCGGGCTGCCCGGTCCCACCGGCCCCAGCAACACCCCCAGCACCCCCAACACCCCCAGCACCCATGACCTGCGCCTCGATCCGCTCCGCTCGCCGCTGGACGCCCGCCGCGAGCTGCTGCTGCGCCGGCTGACCGTCTGCGGCGTGCCGTACGCCGAGCAGCTCGCCGTCACCGGCGCCGGTGGCACCGACGCGCTCGGCTCGCACTGGCGGGTGCGCTGGACGCCCGCCGTCGCAGCCATGCTGACCATCGCCGGGCTGCGTGGCGTCACCCCGGCGCAGGCGGCCGAGGGCACGCTGCGTGAGCGGTTGCGCCGCGAGCAGGAGGCCGGCGGCAGCACGGTCCGTCAGATCATCGACGGCCTCGCCGACGCCGCCGGCTGCGCCCTCGCGGAGCTGACGGCGGCCCGTCTCGCCCAATTTGCCGAGCAGGTCCCGGCTGCCGCCACGCTCCCCGAGCTGCTCGACGGGCTCGCGCTGCTCGACCGCCTGCGGGCCGGTCAACTGCCGTCCGCGACGGCGCTCGGCGCGCTGGTCCCGGTCGCGGACGAAGCCGCCGAGCTGCTCACCGCGGCGGCCGTTCGAGGTCTCGAAGGCATGGCGGGGTCCGACGAACCGGCGGACGCCCGGGCGTTGATGGAGTTCGCCCGCCGGGCCGACGTGCTCGGCGGGGTCCGGCTCGGCCGCACGCTTCGGCAACTCGCCGACCACGGCTCGCCATTGGTCCGGGGCGCGGCCGGAGCTGTCCGGGTGCTGCTCGGCCAGCAGGAGCCGGAAGAGTTCGGCGCGCGGGTCGCGTCCTGGGTGGACGGTGCCACCGGCGCCGACTCCCGGCGGGCGCTCGGCCGGTCCCTCACCGGCCTGCTCACCGCCGCCGAGGGCTTGTTGGCCGGCGCGCCGACCGCGCTCGATGCGCTGCTTGAGCGTGTGACCGCGCTCTCCGACACGGCCTTCCTGGACCGGCTGCCCGCCCTGCGCGGTGGCTTCGACACGCTCAGTCCGGCCGCTCGCGACCGGCTGCTCGCAGTGGTCGAGGAACAGCTCGGCGAACGAATGGACACGCTGCCGGGCGAGTTCGAGCCGAGCTCGGTCGCGACCTGGACGGCGGCGGACCTGGCGGTCCGCCGACTGCTCGCCGCCCGTGGCTTGCTGCCCGCCACCACCTCGGTGCCCGAGCCCGCCACCACCGTCACCACCGCCACCACCGCAGCGACGGCCGCCATCACCGGCACCGCCACCGCCACCGTCACCGTCACCGAGCGAGCGCCCGGGTGCGACCTGCCCGCCGCCGACCGCTGGCGGCTGGTGCTCGGTCGTCCCGGCAGCAGCGGTGGCCTCGGTGGCCGGGCGGCCCGGCTCGCCACCGCACTCGATGAGCTGTACGGCACCGGGCGCGGCGAGGGCTCCGGCCCCGGCCCGATCGCCGGACGGGCCGGCCGCGGCGGTCGCGAGGCGCCGTACCCGGGGGTCCGGGAGTGGGCCGACGAACTGGCCGCGCTGTTCGGCCCCGGCCTGCGCGAGGAGGTGCTGGCGGCCGCTGCCGCGAACGGCCGGACCGATGTGCTGGAGACGCTCGCGCCGGAGGCCGCCCGGCCGTCGGTCGAGCTGCTCCGCACCGTGCTCCAGCACGCCGGCGGTCTCCCGGAAGCCCGCCTCGCCGCGCTCCGACCGCTGGTCGGACGGCTGGTGGACGAGCTGTCCCGCGAGCTCGCCACCACGCTGCGCCCGGCGCTGACCGGCCTCGGTGTGCCCCGGCCGAGCCGCCGCCCTGGTGGCCGTCTCGACCTGGCCCGGACGATTCGCGCCAACCTCGCCACCGCCCGGCCGGGCGCGGACGGCGGGACGGTGATCGTTCCGGAGCGCCCGGTCTTCCGCACCCGGGTCAGCAAGGCCAACGACTGGCGGCTGATCCTGGTGGTGGACGTCTCGGGCTCGATGGAGGCGTCCACCGTCTGGTCCGCGCTGACCGCCGCGATCCTCGCGGGTGTGCCGGCGCTGAGTACCCACTTCGTCGCGTTCTCGACCAGCGTGGTCGACCTCAGTGGCCACGTGACCGACCCGCTCGGGCTGCTGCTCGAAGTCCGGGTCGGTGGTGGCACGCACATCGCGGCCGGTCTGCGGCACGCCCGTGAGCTGGTCACCGTCCCGTCCCGCACGCTGATCGCCGTGGTCAGCGACTTCGAGGAGGGCTACCCGCTGGGTGGTCTGCTCGCCGAGACCCGTGCGCTGATCGGGGAGGGATGCCACCTGCTCGGTTGCGCGGCGCTGGACGACACCGGCCAGGCGCGTTACTCGAAAGCCGTGGCCGGACAGCTCGTCGCGGCCGGTATGCCGGTGGCGGCGCTCAGCCCGCTGGAACTGGCCCGTTGGGTGGGGGAGAAGGTCCGTTGAGCGACTCACAGTTGACCGATTTGCAGCTGAACGACCCGCTACGGCCGGCGGGCTGGCCCGCAGTCCCGGCCGCCGTGGTCGCAGAGCTCGTCTCGGAGCTTTCGCCGCGGCTGCAGAAGCGCTTGGACGGCGCGGCCGCGAAGCTCGCCGACCGCCCGCTCAGCCGGACGGGCGATGAGTACCGCGTCCGGATCGACGAGGACGTCGAACTCGTCCTGCACGCTCCGGGTGGGGTGATCGGCGCCGCCTCCGACATCCGTTGCGGCTGTCTGCTCGCCCCGGCCTGCCTCCACCGCGCCGCGGCGGTGACGGTCGCACCCATCGCCGAACCGTCGGCGGACACACCGGAAGCCGACGAACCCGCGCCCGTACGTGCCTCGGCTGCCCGGTCCACTCCCGCCACTTCCGTCACGCCGGCCAACCCGCCATCGTCGTCCGGTGAGTGGTTCAGCACCGCCGAAACCGAGGCCGTCGAGCGCCTGCACCGTTTCGCCGCCGACGCGCTGGCCGCCGGTGTGAGCGGAGCCGGCGGCGTCCAGCAGGCCCGACTCCTGCGCGCGGCGCACCAGGCCCGCCTGCTCGGCCTGTACCGCCCGGCGGCGCTCGCCACCACCGTGGTCACCCGGCTGCGCGCAGCCCGTACCGCCGAACCCGACCACCGGCTCGCCGACCTGGCCGCCGCCTACCGTGAGCTGCTCGACCTCACCACCACAGTCACCACCACGGTCACCGCCACCGGCACCGGCGAGTCCCGTGCCCCCTTCCTTGCCCAGCAGCTCCGCGGCACCCCGCGCCAGACCTATCAACCCGTCGGCGGCCTGCGCCTCCACGGCCTGTTCGCCGAACCGGTCGTGACCGCCACCCACGCCGGAGCCGTCGTCTGGACGGTCGACGCCGAGGGCCGCCTCGCCACGGTCTCCGACATCACCCCACACGCGGACCCCGGTGCGGCGGCCCAGCTGGCCCAGGCCGCCGCGGCCCGCCCGGTCCGGCTCGGCGATGCCGTCCTCTCGCACCGCGAGCTCGCCCGAGCCGGTCTGACCGTCCAGGGCGCCACCCGGACGGCGTCGGGGCGACTCGGCGCGGGGCGCACGGTTCGTGCGGTCCGCGCCGCCGGCGCCGGCTGGCACCAGCCGCCGCTGGCCGCCCTGTGGGCGCAGGCACCGGGGGCCCAGGTCGAGCGGGTGCTGAGCGCCGAGCGGCTGCCGTACGAACTGAGGCCGGCCGGCTCCGATCTGCTCTTCCTCGATGTCACGCTGCGCGGCCTCGGCACCGTCCACGGCCTGGCGGTGCCGCAGCTGCTCGCGGACTGCGAGGACGGTCCGAGGCTGGCGCTGCTGCCGGCGCACGACCATCCCAAGCTGGCCTACCGCGCCAACCTCGCGCTCCTGGCGACCGTCCCCGGCCTGCGGCTGCGGGTGGTCGGCCGGTTGGAACGCGCCGCCGACCCCCGGCTGCGCCTCCTCGCCGCAGCGCCGGCCGAACCGCCGGGGGAGGCACCGGCGACGCTTCGACTCCCGGACGAGCGGCAGGCGCGGATCAGCCTCGGCCTCGAACGCCTGCAACAGGCCGACCTGCCCGCGACTGCCGACGAACCGCTGTCGGCACCCGTCGATGCCGCGCCATCTGCCTCGTCCCCGTCCCCGTCCTCGTCCTCGACCCCGGCCCTGTCCCCGGTCCCGCCGCCACCCGTCCACCTGCTGGCGCGTCGTCTCGAACAGGCCGTCACCGGTGGCCGCCAAGGCCTTGCCCCGCGCCTCCACCGCAGCCCGATGGAGCCCCGGCAGCTCCGGGCGGCCGGCCTCGGCACGGCCGCCGACCTGCTCACCGCGCTGCACGGCGCCGCGGCCGATCTCGACCGCGACGTCTTCGGCCGGCTGCGCACCGACGACCACCTCGCCTTCGCCCAGGCCTGGTTCGCTGCTGCCTGCTACCAGGAGGAGCTGGCAACGGCGCTCTGCGCGACATCCTGGGGTGTGACGAGGTACTGACGCACGATCGACAACTTCTGCTGAGTCAAGGTCATCTCGCTGGTCGGACGGCTACGCTGCTCACCACAAGGAGGATCGATGAGCGAACTCACGGTCGAAGTCGAGCCGTTACCGTCCGCATCCGGCGAGCTGCTGCCGAGCCTGCCGGCGGAGCCGGAGCTGTGCCGTGCCCGCGTGGCGGACCTCGCGGACGGCATCGCCGCAGTCGCCGAGCACTTCCGCGCCCGGCTGGAGGAGCGGATCCGCTACCAGGAGGCCGCCGACCCCACTCGGCCGGCCGCCGAGCGGTCCGCGCAGCGCGAGTGGGGCCTGAACGAGGTGGAGCTGAGCTTCCAGCTCGCCCTGCCGGTCGAGGGAGGCGGAGTGGGCGCGACGAGTGGCGGCGGGACGGTCGGAGTGAAGCTGCTCTGGAAGGCGACCGGCGGCGACAACTGACGACAGGTCACGCCTGGCGGGTGCGCGGGTGCCCCGCGCAGGTCGAACGCAGGTCGGAGGCCGCAGTTGAACATCCGACGAGCCGGCCGACCGGGCGACGTTCCCCGTCAATCGCGTTGCTTCTCACGCGAAGTGTCCTTTGCGGCATTGGAATTGATGCCGCTGGCGGACCGCCGTGTGTGGGTGTCCTGCGGCCCGGCCCGATGAGTGACAGGCGAGTGACAGGCGAGTGGCAATGGGGGTGACGGGTCCCCCAGGGGCTCCTGGGATGGGCGGCGGCCGCCACCCCGCCCGATGTTTCCGGCCGGCAGCCCGCGCGCCTTGGCGGAAGCGAAGGCGTCGCAACCACTTGTGTGCACCGAAAGCAGTATCCGTGTCCACCAGGTGATACCAATGAGTGTGCAGGTGACCCCGGCGAGAAGTCCGAGGTGTTACGCGGTCGGCTCGCCGAACTCCCGCACCGCCTCGGCCACGATCGCGTCCAGCCGGGCGTGGTGCGCGCCGCGCCAGTAGGCCTGTCCGCAGTCGGTGCACTGCGCGAACGCGTCGTACGAGCGCTCGGTGCCGTCCTGCAACTGCCCGTGCAGCGAGGCCTTCTCCGCCGGCCGCAGGGTGCCGTTGC
Source organism: Kitasatospora sp. NEAU-69 (assembly GCF_057158765.1). Taxonomy (NCBI): domain Bacteria; kingdom Bacillati; phylum Actinomycetota; class Actinomycetes; order Kitasatosporales; family Streptomycetaceae; genus Kitasatospora; species Kitasatospora sp. NEAU-69. The sequence goes on along the minus strand of NZ_JBWXUE010000006.1, from coordinate 237,587 downwards.
AGGCCGTGCACCTGGTCCAGGGGGCGAGCGGCGGCGCGAACCGGGAGAGCACGTCGCGCAGTTGCTCGGCGGGCCGGTGGCTGTACACGTAGCCGCCGGCCCAGAGCTCCCGGCGGCGCAGCAGTCCCCGGTCGCGCGAGAGCATGACCCGCTGTTCGGCGGCCGAGCGCGCGGCGAGCGCCGCGTCGCCGATGTCCGGGGTCTCGTAGGCGGCGTCGATACCAAGCAGTCGCAGCCGCCGGGCGAGCGTGCCGAGGTGCACGTCGAGCAGGAACCGAGGTGCGCCCGGCAGCCGCTGCGGCCTGCTGACACCGAGGACCGAGATCTCCTCGCCGCCGCCGGGGATGTGCGAGGCGGCCACCGGCCGCCCGCCGACCAGCAGTGATCCCACCTCGGTGAGCGGGACGCCGAGCGACTCCACCAGGTGCCCGAGCGTCGAGGCGCCGTCCACGCGCACCGAGGAGCGGCCCGCCCGCTGCGCCGTCGCCAGGAAGAGCCGCAGCTCGGGCGCGAAATCGACCAGCACGGTTGAGGCCTCGAGGTCCGAGCGCGATTCGTTCTGCACGCGGCCAGCATGCCAGCGGGTCCGCTCCTGCTGCCAATGCCTTTCCGCAGGCCTTTCCGCAGGTCAGTGGCACATGCCGCCGGCAGGTGCGGCAGGCACTCCCGATCCCCTTGCGTGCCAGGCGAGTTCGCCCGCCCGGGCCGCGCTGCGGTGAGCGCCACGGTGAGCGCCGCAGCGAGTGCGGGGGGTGCGCGGGAGGGGGCGCTTGGCGTGGATACGGCGTGTGCCGCGAGCACTCCTGTGAAAGCTGTTGTCTTCTGTCGCATTTGTGTAGAGCAAAACTGATCGCCGATGACTGGATCACGTCATGTACTGGCCTTTCCTCTGATCAGCTGGAAGGATGCTGTGAAGGTCCTGCAAGTACAAGATTTTGCACGGGGGCAATGGGAAGCTCCCGTAGGATCGAGCGAGCTCGTCGCATTGCCCGATGTCGTGGAATGCGATGCAGGATGGGTGGGCATTGTCATGTGACCGGGGGCGGTCCGGAATTGTTGCACGGAGGTAAATTCGTGCCGTTTCCGACCGAATGGTTTGCTGGCGAAAGGGGTGGTGGGATCACGTTTCGAACTGTTCGAAAGCCGGGCGTGATCTTCAGGTCCCTTGGCCAGTAGGCGAGTTGAGCATGCTGACAGTGGCTCGTCAGAGGGAAGAGTTGGCAGGTCGGAGCGGCACTGCCCGTTTGTCCCTCGTTCATCGCCTTGTTCCGATGGCCGGCTCGGCTCAGTGCAATACTCCTGGCCGTCGCACTGCGGCGCCGGGGCAGCGCCGCCCTCGATTTCCGGCCGCATGGGCCGCAAGTCGCCGCGGTCTCCTTCTTCGCAACCGCCAGTCACAGTCGTGCCCGAATGCTCGCGAACGGCCTGCCGTCAGCAGGGCGGAAAAGTGATCGGGCACGTCCGACCCCCAATGAATGGACAGTGGAGGCCTCATGAAGCCGATACACGCGGCCGAGACGCACATCACCGCCGCTCTGACCGGGCGGGCCGAGGCAGCAGGGCAGCTGCACGGCGCCGCCGCGCCGGGTAACCGCCGCTTACGAGCGGGCCGGGCCTGGTCCGGGGAGGGGCCGGTCAAGCTCTCCCTGCTGATGCCCGCGTACAACGAGGAGCGCACCGTCGCCACGGTCGCCCGGGCGCTGCTCGCCCAGGAGTACCCGTGCGAGATCGAGCTCGTCATCGTGGACGACGGCAGCAAGGACCGCACCCCGCTGCACATCGCCCAGATCTCCGACCCCCGGGTCCTCACGTACCGGCACCCGCGCAACTTCGGCAAGGGTGCGGCGCTGCTGACGGCGGCCCAACTCGCCACCGGGACCCACATCCTGCCGTTCGACGCCGACCTCGAGTACTCGCCGGCGGACATCCCGCGGCTGCTCGAACCCGTCCTCGCGGGCCGCTGCGACGTGGTCTACGGCGCCCGGCTGTTCGGCGCCAACACGGTGTACCAGTCGTACCGCTTCGCGATGGGCAACAAGCTCACCACGCTGGCCGCCAACGTGCTCTTCGACGCGCACCTCGCCGACATGCACACCTGCCTCAAGCTGGTCCCGCTGGAGCTGTTCCGGATGCTCCAACTGGAGGCCACCGGCTTCGGGTTGGACACCGAGCTGACCGCGCGGCTGCTCGGCCTCGGGATCCGCCCGTTCGAGGTGCCGGTCAGCTACCACAGCCGCTCGCACACCGAGGGCAAGAAGCTGACCTGGCACGACGGCGTCGGCTGCCTCGCCATGCTGGGCCGGGTGCGGTTCGGGCGCGGTCCGCGCAGCATGGACGACCTGCTGGCCCACGCGGCCCACTCCGCCCATTCCGGCCACCCCGCTCACCCCGCTCACCCTGCTCACCCCGCTCACCCCGCCCACGGCGGCACGGCGGCCGACGGGCGGCCCGCGGGGTCCGAGAACCGGCCGACGGCGCTGGCCGCCCAGGCGGACGAGCAGGCGTCCACCGGAGTGGCCTGATGCGGCTGCACCTCCGTGGTGACACGGCTCCCGCCGAGCCGGCCCACTCCCGGACCACGCACGAGCTGATGGTCCGGCGGATCACCACCTTCGCCGAGCTCGAGGCTCTGCGCGGGCCGTGGCAGGAACTGCACGAACGCGCGAACTCCCGTAATCCGTACGCCGGCCCGGACTGGATCCGGGTCTGGGCAAAGCACTTCAGCAGCGAGCGCGAACTCAACGTGCTGGCGCTGCACCGCGGTGACCGGCTGGTCGGGGTGGCACCCTGCTACCTGCGGCGGCTCGGTCCGGTGCTGCGGACCGTTCACCTGCTGGGCGCCGGCCGGCACGACGCGCTGACCGAGCTGCCGGTGGTGCTCTGCGAGCCCGCGGACGCCCGGACGGTGCTGCGCGCCGTGGTCCAGCACTGGTGCGCGCGCAGCGCCGAGTGGGACTGGCTCGACCTGCCGCTCGGGGCCGAACAGGGCTGGCTGGAGCCCGAGTGGCTGACCGGTCCGGTCGCGCAGAGCGGGCTGATCCGGCACCGGACCACCCGCCCCTCGGTGGTGCTGCCGCTGCCGGGGGAGGTGGCGGCGCTGCGGCCGAGTCTGAAGCGCAACGTCAAGGAGAGCGTCCGCCGGTCCCGCAACCGGCTGAACCGCAGCGGTCGTTCGTGGGCCGTGACGGTCCACGAGTCCGGCCCCGAGGTCAGCCGCGCGCTGCCGGTGCTCGCCGAACTGCACGCCGCCCGGGCCACCTTGGCCGGTCGGCGCCGGCACGGCGACGTGCTGGAGCCCGCCGCGCACCGGGCCTTCCTGGCCGAGGTGCTGCCGCTGCTGGCCGCGGGCGGGCGGGCCGAGATCCTCACGCTGGACGTGGAAGGCCGGGCGGTGGCCGCGCAGTTGGTGCTGCGCGCGCCCTGCGCGGACTACCTGGGGATCAGCGGCGTCGATCCGCTGTGGTGGAACGTCAGCCCGGTGACCCTGCTCCAGCTGACGGCGGCCGAGAACGCGATCCGGCACGGCAATGCGGAGCTCAACCTCTCGCTGGGGCCCGACGTGGCGAAGCTGCGCTGGAGTGAACAGATCGTCCAGCATCCGGAGTTCGCGATCTGTGGCCCGCGCCCCAGGTCGCGGGCCGGCTACACCGCCTACGCGGCCGCGGCGGCCGTCGCCGGCGTGCGCCGTGAGTCGGCGCGGCACCGGATCCGCGGCGGCGCCACGCAGGAGGCCGCCGACCCCCGCCCGGCAGCCGTTGCCAGGAACGCGGAGGTGACCCATGCCGCCGACTGAGCAGACGCGCCGACGGCCGCGCGTGTGCGTGGTCGGCTCCGGCTGGCGGTTCACCGGCGGGCTCAGCCACTACACCTGCCGCCTCGCCGGGGCCCTCGCCGAACACGCGGACGTATCAGCCGTGTTGATGCGCCGCCTGCTGCCCGCCGTGCTCTACCCGGGCCGCGCCCGGGTCGGCGTCAAGGTGGCGGCGATCGACTACGACGAGCGGGTCGACGTCTACGACGGCGTCGACTGGTACTGGCTGCCCAGCCTGCTGACCGCGCTGCGCCGGCTGCGCCGCAACCGCCCGGACACCGTGGTCTTCCAGTGGTGGACCGGCACGGTCGCGCACACCTACCTGGTGCTCGCGATCGTGGCCAGGATGCTCGGCGCCAAGGTGGTGGTGGAGTTCCACGAGGTCCAGGACACCGGCGAGATCCGGATCCCGTTCGTGGCCGCCTACACCCGCCGGGTGCTGTCCGCGCTGCTGCGCCGTTCGGACGCCTTCCTGGTCCACTCGGCGCACGACGAGGAGCTGCTGCGCGGTCTCTTCGACCTGTCCGGACGTCCGGTCACCGTGGTCGCGCACGGCCCGTTCGACCACTACGCGGTCGAACGCAAGCCGTCCGACGACGGGTCGGCCCGGCTGCTCTTCTTCGGCCTGATCCGGCCGTACAAGGGTCTGGACCTGCTGATCGAGGCCTTCGACCGGCTCACGCCGAGCGAGGTCGAGGGGATCCGGCTCACCGTGGTCGGCGAGACCTGGGAGGGGTGCGTGGGGCCGCTCCAGCAGATCGAGGCCTCGCCGTACCGGGACCGGATCACGCTGGTCAACCGCTACGTGTCGGACGAGGAGGCGAAGGCGCACTTCGCCGCCGCCGACGCGCTGGTGCTGCCGTACCGGCGCTCCTCCGCCAGCGGTCCGCTGCACATCGCGATGAGCAACGGGCTGCCGGTGGTGCTGAGTTCGGTCGGCGGACTGGTCGAGGCGGTGGGGGACTACCCCGGGGCGGTGTTGGTGCCGCCGGAGGACGTGGACGCACTAGTGGAGGGTTTGCGCAAGGTGGTCACCATGGCCGGGGAGAACTACCCCGACCCGCACAGCTGGGAACGGAACGTCGAAGCGGTGCTGAGCACGGCCGCCACGGAAGGCGGAGCACGGTGAGGCTCGCACTGGTCAGTCCGGGGTACCCGCCGACCCCGGGCGGAGTCGAGATGGTGGTCGCGCAGACGGCGCGGGCGCTGGTCCGGGCGGGAGTCAGCGTCGAGGTGCTCGCACAGCAGGCCCGCCCGTCAGCCGTTCACCCGACAACCGGCCGCCCGGCGCCGAACCGGGAGTCCGAGAGCCGGGCGTCGGAGAGCTGGGCGTCCGAGAGCTGGGAGGACGGCGTGCTGGTCCGCCGGTTCGCCGCCAACCGGGGTGAGAACTACCGCACGGCGCCCGGCCTCTACCGCCACCTCGCGCGGCACGCGGCCTCCTTCGACGTCGTGCACGGCCACAGCTACCACGCGCTGACCGGCGTCGGCGCGGCGCTCACGCTGCGACTGCGCGGCCTGCGGGTGCCGTTCGTGCTGACCCCGCACTACCACGGCACCGGGCACACCCCGGCCCGCGCGCTGCTGCACCGCGCCTACCGCCCGGTCGGCCGGGCCGCCGCGGGCCGCGCCAAGGCGGTGCTCTGCGTCTCCCGGCCGGAGGCCGAGCTGTTCGCGGTCGACTTCCCCGCGGCGGCCGGCAAGGTCGCCGTGGTGCCGAACGCGGTGGACCGCGCCGCGCTGCGCACCGCGCTGCCGCTGCCCGGCGAGCCGCCGACCGTGCTGAGCGTCGGCCGGCTGGAGCGCTACAAGCGGGTGGACCGGCTGATCGAGGCCTTCGGCCGGATCAGTACGGCCGGGGCCCAGCTGGTGGTGATCGGCGAGGGCCCGGACCGGGCACGACTGGAGGCACTCGCCTCGGGGATCCCCGGCGTCCGGTTCCTCGGCCGGGTCGGCGACCTGGAGCTGCGCCGCTGGCTGCGGACGGCCGGCGTGCTCGGCAGCCTCTCCGAGCGCGAGGCGTACGGCCTCGCGCCGGCCGAGGCGCTCGCGGCCGGCACCTGGGCGGTGCTCTCGGACATCCCGGCCCACGCCGAGCTGCCCGCCGACGGCGCCAAGCGCCTGCTCGCGGCCGATGCGACCGCCGAGCAGATCGGCGCCGTGCTGGCGAGCTGCCTCGCCGCGCCCCCCGCGCCCGGCAGCGAGTCGATTCCCGACTGGGACGCCGTCGCCGCCCAACTGGTCGGCGTGTACCACAAGGTGGCGGCAGAGGTGGCCGCATGAGCGAGCGAAGCGAGCGAATAATCGATAGGTGCGCATGTGCGAAGCGCCTGCCGAGCGCAAGCGAGGTGGCCGCATGAGCAACCTCGCCTTCGCCACCGGCACCACCCCGGCGCCGGACGGCCCGCCCGCCCGCCCGCCGGTCGACGGCGAGCACAGCGCGCCGCGCTTCGGCTCCCCGCTCGCCTGGGCCGTCCTCTGGCTGACCGCCGCGGTCGGCGCGGTGCTGATCGCCGTCGCCTTCTCGATGGCCGCGACCGATGCCGCCGACACCCTGCACTACGCGGTGTTCTGGGCCGGCATGCTGCTCTTCTTCTGTCCGGCGGCCGTCGTCCTGACGCACCGCAACGTGGCACCGCGGGTCCGGTTCGGCTGGCTGCTCGGCTACGGGCTCTTCAGCTACGTGCCCAAGCTGCTGCGCAACCCCGCACAGCCGCTGTTCCACGACGAGATCGCGCACTGGCGCCAGACCACCGAGCTGGCGGCCAGTGGGCACCTGTTCCAGCCGAACTACCTGATCGGCATCGTCGCCCGGTTCCCCGGCCTGCACATCGTCACCGGCTCGGTCAGCGACGCGACCGGCCTGACGGTCTGGCAGAGCGCCCTGGTGGTCCTGGTCACCGCCCATGTGCTCGCGCTCTTCGGCGCGTTCATGCTCGGCGAGGCGCTGTTCGGCTCGATGCGGGCCGGCGCGCTGGTGGCGCTCGTCTACAGCCTCAACTCCAGCTTCGTCTACTTCGACACCGAGTTCGCCTACGAGTCGCTGGCGATGCCGTGCTTCCTGTGGTGCCTGGCCGCGCTGGCCAAGTCGCACCGCGCGACCCAGCGGCGCGAGCGGATCGGCTGGGCGGCGGGCGCGGTGCTGGCCGGCGCCGGCGCGGTGCCGACCCACCACCTGACCACCGTGCTGATGACCGGCCTGCTGCTGCTCCTGAGCGCGGTGTCCGTCCTCGCGGCGATGCGCGGCACGGCCCCGCGGGCCACCGCGGTGACCACCGTCGCGGTGACCGCGCTGGTCGGCGGCTTCGGGGTGGCCTGGCTGGTGCTGGTGGCCCCGGCCACCTTCGCCTACCTTTCGCCCTACCTCGGCGGCGGCGCCAACCAGCTGTTGCACATGTTCTCCGGCGGCAACGGCACCCGCTCGCTCTTCCAGGCGAGCACCGAGCCGTTCTACGAGCGGTACGCGGCCTTCACCGTCCCGCTGCTGATGTTCCTGCTCGCGGCGGTGGCCGTGCTGCGCCGCCGCCGGCGGCCCGACGGCATCTTCGGTGGCGACCCGCTGCTGCTCGGCCTGGGGCTCTTCGGAGTGCTGTACTTCCCGTCGCTGCCGTTCATCCTGGTCGAGTTCGGCGCCGAGGGCGCCCGGCGCAGCTGGGGGTTCACCTACATCGGCGTCGCCGTGCTGGTGGTGCCGGTGATGCTCGCCGCGCTCGACCGGGTGCAGCGGCTGACCGGGCGGCGCTGGACCTGCGCCGCACTGGTCGCGGTCATGGTGGCCGCCGACGCGCTGGTCGGCAACGTGGCGGCCGGGCTCGACGAGGACTACCGGTTCCCCGGCCCGTTCGTCTTCGGCTCCGACACCCGCTCGGTGACCGCCGAGGCGGTGAGCACCGCGCAGTGGTTCAAGGCGAACCTCGGCGCCCGGCTGCACGTGGTCTCCGACCGCTACACCGGCCTGGTCCTGGTCCGCGACGCGAACGCGCTGCCGGCCGCACCGGCCAAGGGGTTCCCGACGTACGACCTGTACTTCAACTCGACTCCGCCGTCCGCGTTCCTGGTGCACGAGCTGAGCTCCTCGGACTACACCTACCTGGTGATCGACAAGCGGACCGCCACCGAACTGCCGCAGATCGGCGTCTACTTCGAGCCGGACGAGCCGTTCGCCTTCGGTGACCGCAGCCCGATCAGCCAGCAGGACCTGGACCGCTACAACGTGCTGCCGTGGACCACCAAGGTCTACGAGAGCGACTCCTACGCCATCTACCGGTTCGACTTCCGGGCGATCGACTCGACCGTCTCCGGGGAGGCACGATGACCAGGCTCCGGCTGTTCGCCGCCCACGCCGCGCTGATCGCCGTCGCGCTGGCCGGTCACCTGCTGGTGCCGGCCGGCCCGGCCCGGGCGGTGCTGGTGCTGCCGGCCATGCTCTGGGTGCCGGGGCGGAGCCTGGTGGCCGGCTTCGGACTGGCCCGCAGCGCCGGGCGGTTCACCGCGCCGCTCTGCGTGCTGCTCAGCATCGTCGCGCTGATCGCCGGCGGGCTGCTGAGCAACCTGGCGCTCGGGCGGGTGCCGCTGGCCGTGCTGCCGATCGCGGTGAGCACCGTGCTGCTGCCGCTCACGCTGCTGGAGCGAGGCGCCGACGCACCGGCCCTGTCCGAGCTGCTGACGGCCGGGCGGCGCGGCGCGGTGTACGGCGCGAGCGTGCTGGCGGCGGCGGGGCTGCTCTGGGCGGTCACCGCCCAGCTGCCGACCACCCCGCAGCAGCCGTTCCTCTCGTTCTCGCTCGGCGGGCAGTACACCCAGCTCCAGGGCGTCCAGCCGGCCACCCCGGGGCAGCGGTTGAGCATCCCGGTGGTCGCCGACGCGACCCGGCCGACCGACCTGGCCGGGCTCCAGGTGACGGTCTCGGTGAACGGCGCCGCCGCCACCGACCCGGGCCTGCCGCTCACCCCGGGCACCGCGGACACCCAGGCCACCGCGCAGGTCTCGGCGACCGTGCCGACGACCGGCTGCCTGCACCGGGTCACGGTCTGGCTGAACCGCGGCACCCAGCAACTGCGCAGCGTGGACGTCTACCTGCGCACCGGGAAGGGGACGGCCTGTGGCGACGGCTGAGGCACCGCAGCCGACTGCCGCGGTACCTCAGACCGTTGAGGCAGCGCAGCCGACCGCTCAGGCAGCGCAGCCGTCCGGCGCACCGGCCGGCGCCCAGGCCGGCCGCCCCTCGCGCGGCCGGCTGGACGGGGCGATGCGCTCGCTGGCCGTCAACAGCCTGGGCATCATGGCCACCACCGTGGTCAACGCGCTGCTCGGCTACGGCTACTGGACGCTGGCCGCGCGGCTGATGCCCAGCACGCAGGTCGGCCTCGGCTCGGCGGCCACCTCCGCGCTGGTGATCATCTCGCTGATGGTGCACCTGGGCGCGGGCGTCGGCCTGATCGCCCGGCTGCCGCAGCGCGGGACGGCCGAGCAGTGGCGGCTCACCGTGGTCGCCACGCTGGCCGCCACCGTCGGCGGCACGCTGCTGGCCGCCGCGGTCGCCGTCTACCCGCTCGGCCTGCTGGTCGCCCCGCTGAGCGGGCTGACCCACAACCCGTGGTTCGCGCTCTGGTTCGTGCTCGGCGCGGCCGGCTGGACCGGCTCGGGCGTGCTCGACTACCTCTTCATCGCCGAGCGGCGCAGCCAGCTGATGCTGGTCCGCAACGCCGCCACCGCCGTCGCCAAGCTCGGCGGCCTGCTGGTGGTGGCGGTGCTGGACCGCGGCGCCGGTGCGATGGGGCTGGTGGTGACCTGGTCGCTCAGCGGCCTGCTGGGCACCGGCGTCGGGCTGGTGCTCTGCCACCGCCGGGTGCGGCCGCTCGGCCGGGTGCCGGTGCGCGAGGCCGGGCGCGAGCTGGTCACGCTGGCCCGGCCCTCGCTCGGCCACCACGCGGTGAGCGTGGCCGGGCTGGTGCCCACCTACCTGCTGCCGGTCGCGGTGACCGCGCGGCTGGGGGCCAGGGCGAACGCGGCGTTCTTCGTCACCTGGATGATCGGCAGCGCGATCTTCATGATCAGCCCGGCGGTCTCCTCGGCGCTCTTCGCCGAGGGGAGCAACCGCCGCGGCGGCCTGCGCCGGATCGCGCTGCGCTCGGGGCTGGTCACGGTCGGCGCGATCACCGTGCCGGCCGCGGTGCTCTGCGCGATCGGCGAGCCGGTGCTCGGGCTGTTCGGCGCGGGCTACCGGCAGGGGTACGCGCTGCTGGTGGTCCTGGTGCTGTCGGCCTTCCCCGACACGGTGAGCAACGTCGCGGTCGCCACGCTGCGGGTGCGCGGGCTGCTGAACCGGGCGGCGACGCTGAACGCCGTGATCGCGTTCACCGCGGTGGTCGGCACCTGGTTCGCCGCCCCGCGGTTCGGCATCCTGGGCGCCGGGCTGTCCTGGCTGGGCGCCCAACTGCTCGGTGCGCTGGCCGTCCTGCTGCTGCCCGGCCGGCTGCTGCCACCCCCCGACCAGCCCTGACCCGGCAGCCCCGGCCGGCCCTGCCCGAAAGGTCCCACCACCATGCGCATCCTCCAGCTCACCGACTTCTACCGGCCCACCATCGGCGGTCTGGAACGCCACGTCGAGTCGCTCTCCACCGAGTTCGTCCGGCTCGGCCACGACGTCACCGTGCTGACCCTGCAGATCGGCGACAGACCCGCGGTCGAGGAGGTGGACGGCGTGCGGATCGAACGGATCAAGAGCTGGACCGGCCGCCTCTCCGGCTTGTACGCCGACACCTCCCGCCCGTTCCACCCGACCGCCCCCGACCCGGGCGCGCTCGTGGCGCTGCGCGCGGCCGTCCGCCGCAACCGCCCCGACATCGTGCACAGCCACAGCTGGCTGCAGTACTCGTACTTCCCGCTGCACCGCGCCGCCCCCACCGGGCCCGGCCACGTCGTCACCCTGCACGACTACGGCCTGAGCTGCGCCAAGAAGACCAACCGGCACACCTCGGGCCCGTGTTCGGGCCCCTCGCTGGCCAAGTGCCTGCCCTGCGCGACGGCCGACTACGGCACGGTCAAGGGCGCCGCGCTGACCTGCGGCCTGCGCGCCTCGCGGCCGCTGCACAGCCGGGCCGACGCGTACGTCGCGATCAGCAACGCGGTCGCGCGGGCGAGCCGGCCGGCGCTGGCCGCCGACACCGACCTGCGGGTGATCCCGAGCATGGTGCCGCGCGGCATCGCCGACCTGGCCCGGACCACGCCGCGCCCGGACTTCCTGCCCGCGCAGGACGGCTACCTGCTCTTCGTCGGTGCGCTCGGCCCGCACAAGGGCGTGGACGTGCTGCTGGAGGCGCACCGGCGGCTGCGGCACACCGTCCCGCTGGTGCTGATCGGCACGCCGCGCGCCGACACGCCGCCGATCGACGACCCGGCGGTCACCGTGGTCCGGGACGTGCCGTCCGCGCAGGTGATGGCCGCCTGGCAGCGGGCCTCGGTCGCAGTGGTGCCCTCGGTCTGGGAGGAGCCGCTCGGGCAGGTCGCGGTCGAGGCGATGCTGGCCGGCCGGCCGGTGGTCGCCTCCGACGTCGGCGGTCTGCGTGACGTGGTCGAGGAGGGCGTCACCGGCCTGCGGGTGCCGCCGAGCGATCCGGGCGCGCTGGCGGCCGCGATCGACCGGCTGCTCGCCGACCCGCAGTTGCGTGAGCGGATGGGGGAGCAGGGCCGGGCCCGGGCCGGCGCCTACACGGTGGAGACCGTCGGACCGCAGGTGCTGGACCTCTTCGACGAGGTGCTGAAGCGCCGCGCCGACGCCGCCCACCGCCCGAGCAGACCGCGCTGACGCACCCCAGTGCCCCTCCAACCATTCCCCTGAAGAAGCCCCAACCGAAAGGCACCGCAGCAATGAGGATGACCGTCGTCGGAACCGGCTATCTCGGCGCCACCCACGCGGCCTGCATGGCCGAGCTCGGCCACCAGGTGGTCGGCCTGGACACCGACCAGGCGAAGATCGACCGGCTCGCCGCCGGTGAGGTGCCGTTCTACGAACCCGGTCTGGCCGACCTGTTGAAGCGCCAGATAGCCGCGGGGCGGCTGGAGTTCACCACCGACCCGGCCCGCGCCGCAGCCGGCTCGCAGGCCTTCTTCCTCTGCGTCGGCACCCCGCAGCGGCACGGCGAGTACGCCGCCGACCTGGCCCAGCTGGAGAGCGCCGCGGACACCCTGGCGCCGCTGCTCACCGAACCCTGCCTGGTGGTGGGCAAGTCCACCGTCCCGGTCGGCACCGCCGCCGCGCTCGCCGCCCGGATCCAGGCGCTGGCCCCGGCCGGCGACCAGGCCGAGCTGGTCTGGAACCCCGAGTTCCTGCGCGAGGGCCACGCGGTGGACGACACGCTGCGGCCCGACCGGATCGTCATCGGCGCCCGGAGCGCGCAGGCGGAGAAGACCATGCGGGAGATCTACGCCCCGCTGCTGGACGCCGGAGTGCCGCTGCTGGTCACCGACTTCGCCACCGCCGAGCTGGTGAAGACGGCGGCGAACGCCTTCCTCGCCACCAAGATCTCCTTCATCAACGCGATGGCCGAGGTCTGCGAGGCGGCCGGCGCCGACGTCTCCCAGCTGTCCGCCGCGCTCGCCTTCGACCCGCGGATCGGCGGCCGGTTCCTGAACGCCGGGCTCGGCTTCGGCGGTGGCTGCCTGCCCAAGGACATCAGGGCCTTCATGGCCCGGGCCGGTGAGCTCGGCGCCGACCAGGCGCTGACCTTCCTGCGCGAGGTCGACGAGATCAACATGCGCCGCCGGGTGCGCACCGTCGATCTGGCCCGCGAGCAGGCCGGCGGCTCGCTGCTCGGCCGCCGGGTGGCGGTGCTCGGCGCGGCCTTCAAGCCGGAGTCGGACGACGTCCGCGACTCGCCCGCGCTGCACGTGGCCGCCGCCGCCCAACTCGCCGGCGCACACGTGCGGGTGTACGACCCGCAGGCCACCGCGAACGCGCTGCGCACCTTCCCCGGGCTGAGCTACTCCTCCTCCGCGCGCGAGGCGGTCGAGGGCGCGCACGTGGTGCTGCTGCTCACCGAGTGGCAGGAGTTCCTCGACCTCGATCCGGCCGAGCTCGGTGAACTGGTCGCCGAGCGCCGGGTGGTGGACGGCCGCAACTGCCTGGACGTCGAGCGCTGGCGGGCCGCCGGCTGGACGTACCGCGCGCTGGGCCGCCCGCGGGTCTGATGCGGCGTCAGAAAGTGAACGGTCGCAGGCCCGCACTGCTGCTGGTGGCGGTGCTCCTGCTGGTGGCGGCGCTGCTCGTCGCGGTCGCCGTCCATCTGCTCGGCACCGGCGGCGCCGCCGGGCCGGCGAAGGGCGCCGCACCGGCGCCGGCCGCCTGCGTGCCGTGGTCCGTCCCGGCGCCCGGCCAGGGCGCGAACGAACGGCAGAGCGCCGCCCGTTCGCGCCTGGCCGGCCTGCGGCTGCTCAACTACTACCCGGCGAAGGCCCCGTGGACCGCGATGTGGAGCAACTGGCACCCGGCCCAGCTCGACACGGACTTCGCCCGGATCAGCGGCCTGGGCGGGAACGCGGTGCGCGTGACGGTCCAGCCCGACGCGTTCGGCTTCCCCACCCCCGACCCGGCCCGGCTCGACCAGCTCCGTCAGACGGTCCGAATCGCCGCCGAGCACGGCCTGACGGTCCAGCTCACCCTGTTCGACTGGTGGAGCCACTTCGGCGACACCGCCGGCAGCGACCAGTGGGCCAGGGCCGTGCTGGCGCCGTACCGGGACGATCCGCGGATCGCCTTCGTCGAGCTGAAGAACGAGGTCGACCCCGCCAACCAGACGGTGGTCCACTGGCTGCGCCATGAACTGCCGGTGCTGCGGCAGGCGGTCGGCTCCGTCCCGCTGACCGCCTCGGTGACCGGAAACGATCCGGTGGCCCAGCTGACGACCCTGAAGACCGCCCTGGCCGCCGATCCACCCGACTTCTACGACCTGCACTACTACGGGGACGCCGGCCTGGCACGGCCCACCTTCGAGGCGGCTCAGCTCGCGGTCGCGCCGGCGGCCGTGTACGTCGGCGAGACCGGCACCGCGACCGTTCCCGGCGGCGGCCCGGACCAGGACGAGGCGGCCCAGGACCTCTACCTGCGCACCGTCGAGCAGGCCGCCGCCTCGGCCGGCCTGCCCCCGGCCGCCCCGTGGATCCTCCAGGACATCGCCGCCCGCGACGTCCCCTCCGGCGCCCCCCGCGCGCCCTCCGACCTCGCCTTCGGCCTGCTGCGCGCCGACGGCAGCGAGAAGCCGGCCGCCGCCTCGATCCGCGCCGCCTTCCTCGGCCACGGCATCAGCCCCGACTTCAACGGCGACCTCACCAACGGCACCGACGGCACCGACGCCGCCCCCGAGGACTGGACCGCGCACAACGCCTCGCCCACCCAGGCCTTCTGGGACCCCGAGGACGGCCACCACGCCCCGGGCGCCGCCGTCCTCAGCGCCACCCCCGACCGCGCCAAGGACACCCCCGACTTCACCGTGGACCCGGTCCAGCAGCCCACCGCCGCCGGCCAGCAGGCCCACCTCGCCGCCTGGGTCCGCGGCGTCAACGCCACCGGGCACAACACCATCGCCATCACCTGGTTCGACCGCACCGGCCACTACCTCGGCGAGGACGACTCCGCGCAGCTCCCCCCCGGCAACACCCCCTGGCACCACCTCACCGTCGACTCCACCGCCCCACCCTGCGCCGCCGCCGCGGTCCTCGCCCTCAAGTCCCGCGGAAACACCGGCCAGGCCCGCTTCGACGACGTCACCTTCACCCTCTCCCCACCCCCGACCACCACCACGCCCACGCCGGCCGGCCCGACCGAGCTGGGCTGAGCATCGCCGGGGTGCCTCGCCCGGGTGCCCTCAGCGGAAGCAGTACGAGTCCGAGGAGGCGTCGCCGCCGGACAGGTGGGTCTGGTGCACCCGCAGGCCGTGGAACTCGGCGCCGTGCGGGAAGAAGCGGGGGTCGACGGTGAGGCCGCCGGTGGTGGTGTCGGCGTCGAGCTTGATGATCCAGGGGTCGATGCCGGCGGGGTAGAACTGGTCGTCCCAGGAGCCGTAGAGGGAGTTGGTGAGGTAGAGGCGCTTGCCGTCGCGGCTCAGCTCGACCATCTGCGGGCCGCCGGTGAGCGGGGTGTCCGGGGCCGTCGGGTGCGGGGCGCGGCCGGTGATGCCGCCGAGGCGGATCGAGGAGGCCAGGCGGGGGTGGAAGGGGTCGGCGACGTCGTACTGGAAGAGCTCGCCGGTGCCCCAGGCGGAGACGTAGAGCCAGCGGTCGTCGACCGAGAGGTTGATGTCGGTGACCAGCGGCGGTACCGCGCCGAAGGGTTGCAGGGCCGGCGGCAGGTCCTCGGTCTTCGCGGGTTCGGCCGGGATCTCGATCACCTTGCGGACGGCGAAGCGGTCGCCGTCGCGGTACCAGAGCCAGACCGAGGCGGCGAGGTCCAGCACGTTGGTCACCACGCCGACGAAGCCCCACTGCTGCTCGGGGTCGTGCGCCGGGCGCAGCTCCAGCACCATCTGCTGCTCGTCGCCGAGATCGACCCGCTGCAGGTGGCGGCCGGAGTCGAGCTCCCAGAAGTGCAGCGCGTGTCCGTAGCGGCGCCCGAGCAGCAGGTCCGGCACGACGCCGTCCTCGACCATCGAGGGCGTGCCCCACTCGCTGGTGATGCCGACGTTGGCGCCGAGGTGCCACCAGACGTCGTAGGCGAGGTGCTGCGGCCCCCGGTCGGTCTCCCAGGCGCGCAGCACCTCGAAGGTGGTGTGGTCGAGGAGTGCGACGCCGCCTGGGCCGTCGGCGCCGTTCGCGCCGCCGAGGCAGGAGAGGAAGACGCCGTCGGGGCCGCAGTGCAGCGTGTGCGGGCGCGAGTAGCCGGCCTTCGTGGCGAGCTCCTCGGCGCTGACGGTCTTGATCAGCCGGGGACGGACGGGGTCGGGTCGGGTGTCCATCACGTGCAGCCGGGAGGAGCGCAGGCCGGGCAGCAGCAGGTAGCGCCGCTCGGGGTTCTCGTGGCAGGCGTGGGCCAGCGCGCTGGAGCAGGCGTTCCAGCCGAAGTGGTGCAGCTCGTCGCCGAGGCCCGGGAGTTCGGCGAGGTTGAGGACGCGGCCGTAGCTCGGCGACTCGGGGTCGGTGTCGATGGTGATCAGCGCGTCCGGGCGGCGGGCGGTGCGGTCGAAGCCGGCGACGTAGGCGAGCTTCTCCGGCGGCGCGGCGATCGCGTCCGCGGGCGTGCGGTAGAGGGACGGGTCGGTGTGGGCCTCGGGCAACGGGACTCCTCCACAACGGGGCTCGACTGCAACACCGGGCTGGGCCGGCGACGGAGACGCAGCCTCGCACGGCTGCCCCGGCGCACAGCAGGCGTACGGATCGGCGCGCAAGGTGCGCGGCGCCGGCGCCGGCGCCCGAGCCGGACGCGGAGCCGGAAACGCCCGAATGTGACGCGTACCACGCCGCATTGGTCACCCGGTGCGTCTTGACGCCTCCGTAGCGCATCCCTGGCAGGTATCTGACGCCGCCCTAACGCCCCTTTAACGCGTTGCCGTGCCCCCGTCCACCTTCACCCCGGCCACCGCGCGTTAGTCTCTGGCACGCTCGCTCATCACTTCGCGGTGGAGGGTGCGCCGCTGACTCGCCCACCAGGTTGGGGGCGGGTCGTCCCGATGTAGACGAACCGCTAGGAGTTCACGGTGGTCCCCTCCGCCAGCCCAGGCACTGCGCCCGCAGTGTCGGACCGTCTTCGAGACTGGTTGCTCGAAGACATAGACCGGGCCAAACAGACGCCCGACACCGCGCCTGCCCACCCGGAGGAGGAGAGGCAGGTCTGGTGGCGGACCATGTGCCTGACCGGCCTCGACTACTTCTCCACGCTGGGCTACCAGCCGGGCATCGCGGCGCTCGCGGCCGGTCTGCTGTCGCCGATCGCCACCATCGTGCTGGTGATCGTCACGCTGCTCGGCGCGCTGCCCGTCTACCGCCGGGTGGCGGAGGAGAGCTCGCAGGGCGCCGGCTCGATCGCGATGCTGGAGCGACTGCTGCCGTCCTGGAAGGGCAAGCTCTTCGTGCTGGCCCTGCTGGGCTTCGCGGCCACCGACTTCCTGATCACGATCACGCTCTCGGCCGCCGACGGTGCCGCGCACCTGGCGGAGAACCCGATCTTCAGTGGGTTCCTCGGCGGCCACCAGATGATCATCACGCTGTTCCTGATAGCCCTGCTCGGGGCGATCTTCCTGAAGGGCTTCTCCGAGGCCATCGGCCTCGCGGTCGTCCTGGTCGGCGTCTACCTCGCGCTGAACGTGGTCGTCGTGGCCGTCGGTCTGTGGAAGCTGATCGAGGCCCCGCACCTGACGGTGGACTGGACGCACGCGCTGACCCAGCAGCACGGCAACCCGATCGTGATGGTCGGCGTCGCGCTGATCGTCTTCCCGAAGCTCGCGCTCGGCATGTCCGGCTTCGAGACCGGCGTGGCCGTCATGCCGCACATCAAGGGCGACCCGGGCGACGACCCGGCCAAGCCCGCCGGCACGATCCGCGGCACCAAGAAGCTGCTGACCACGGCCGCCGTGATCATGAGCGGCTTCCTGATCACCACCAGCCTGATCACCACCGTGCTGATCCCGCAGTCGGCGTTCAAGGACGGCGGCCCGGCCAACGGCCGCGCGCTCGCCTACCTGGCGCACCAGGACCTGGGCTCGGTCTTCGGCACCGCCTACGACTTCTCCACCATCGCGATCCTCTGGTTCGCCGGCGCCTCGGCGATGGCCGGCCTGCTGAACCTGATGCCCAAGTACCTGCCGCGCTACGGCATGGCGCCGCACTGGGCCCGCGCGATGCGGCCGATGGTGATCGTCTTCATCCTGCTCTCCTTCCTGGTCACCTGGATCTTCGACGCCAACGTGGACGCGCAGTCCGGCGCGTACGCCACCGGCGTCCTGGTGCTGATGACCTCCGCCGCGATCGCGGTCACCATCTCCTCGCGGCGCAAGGGCCAGCGCAACTGGTCGGTGATCTTCGGCGTCATCTCGGTGGTCTTCATCTACACCACCGTGGCCAACATGCTGGAGCGGCCCGACGGTCTGAAGATCGGCGCCTGCTTCATCGCCGGCATCATCCTGGTCTCGATCCTGTCCCGGGTGGTCCGCGCCTTCGAGCTGCGCGTCACCAGCGTGGTGCTGGACGACGTCGCCGCCGGCTTCGTGCGTGAGCTGGCCCGCCGCAAGGTGCAGTTCATCGCGATGAAGCCGCAGCACAACGACATCGCGTCGTACCGCGACAAGCTGCAGATGATCCGCTCCGACCACGGCCTGCCGACTGCGGACGACTTCGTCTTCGTCGAGGTCAGCGTCGGCGACCCGTCCGACTTCGAGTCCGAGCTGACCGTGCGCGGCGAGGTCCGGCACGGCCGCTACCGGGTGCTGACGCTGCAGAGCTCGACCATCCCGAACGCGCTGGCCGCCCTGCTGCTGCACGTGCGCGACGAGACCGGCGGGCGTCCGCACATCTACTTCGACTGGACCGAGGGCAACCCGATCTCCCAGCTGCTGCGCTTCCTGCTGCTCGGCCAGGGCGAGGTCGCCCCGCTGACCCGCGAGGTGCTGCGCGAGGCGGAGCCGGACCGCAACTGCCGGCCCAAGGTGCACGTGGGCTGACGCTCGCAGAGCGGTGAACGAGGAGGGGAGGGCCGCGGCCCTCCCCTCCTCGTCGTCATACCGGCAGCACCCGGGCCACGATCTCGCCGAGCTGCCGGGCGTTGCGGCAGGCGTGCATCTCGACCAGCTCCGCGTAGCGCAGCGCCGCCGAGTCCCCGGTGCCCCAGAGCTCCGCCCGCTCCGGGTTGAGCCAGTACACCCGCCGGGCCCGCCGGCCGATCTGCCGCAGCGCGGCCAGGTTCGGATCCCACCCGTTCGTCCGGGCGTCCCCGAGCACCAGCACGCAGCTGCGCGGCCCGACCGCGTCCAGATGCCGTTCGACGAACTCGCCGAGCGCCGCGCCGTAGTCACTGCTGCCGTGGTAGCCGGCCACCTTGGCCTGCGTCATGATCCGCTGCCCGAGCGCCTCCGGAGCGGACGAGCCGCCCGAGCCGGCCGTGATCAGCCCGGTCACCTCGGCCGTGCGGTTGACGAACGCGAACACCCGGACCTTGCTGAACTGGTCGCGCAGCGCCTGCACCAGCAGCATGGTGAAGCTCGCGAAGCCCGCCACCGAACCCGAGACGTCGCAGAGCAGTACCAGCTCCGGGCGCCCGGGCCGGCGCCGCCGGTAGGCCGGGCGCAGCGGCACCCCGCCGGTGGAGAGCGAGCGCCTCAGCGTGCGGCGCAGGTCGATCCGGCCGTGCGCGGCCTGCCGGCGGCGCGCGGCCAGCCGGGTGGCGAGCTTGCGGGCCAGCGGCTGGACGGTGCGCCGCAGCTCGATCAGCTGCTCGCGGCCCGCGAGCAGGAAGTCGATCCGGTCGGCGCTGGGCGCGATCGCGCGCTGCGCGATCTCCTCGGTGCCGCGCAGCTCCGCGACCCGCCGCCGGGCCTCGGTCGCGACCAGGCCGCGGAACAGCTCGATCCGGCGGCGGATCTCGTCCGCGGTCAGCCGGTCGGTGAACGCCGGGTCGCCGGCGTCCGGCCCGGCGCCGGCCCGCAGGCCGGCCAGCACCCGGGCGAGCAGCGTCTGCGGCCGCAGCCGGTCCAGCGTCTGGTGCGCGGACCAGCCGTCCGAGCCGGGCGTCGCGCCGTAGCCACCGAGCGCCTGGACGGCCTCGGCGGCCAGCCGGGCGAGCATCGCCCGGTCGTCGGCCGCGAGCGCCTGGGCCAGCCGCTCGCGCAGGTCCTCGTCCGACACCTCCGGGGCCCCGACCGAGAGCGGGAAGAAGAGGTCGAAGGTCGCGTCGAAGACCGCCCGATGCCCGTCGGTCCGCAGCAGCGCCGCGGCCAGCCCGGCCCGGACCTGCTCCCGGTCGGCCAGCCCGAGCACGGCGAGCACCTGCGCGGCGTCCACCGTCTCGCTCGGGCCGATCCGCAGGCCGTGCCCGCGCAGCGCGTGCACGAAGCCGGTCAGCCGCTCGGGCAGCGCGCGCGGCGCCGCCGCGGTCACGACAGCGCCAGCTTCTCGACGGCCGTGAGCACGTCTTCCTGGTGCTTGAGGATCACGCCGAGGCTCTCGCGGATCACGCTCTCGTGCAGCGAGTCGGCGCCGAGCGCGAGCAGCGTGCGGGCCCAGTCGATGCTCTCGGCGACCGACGGCGCCTTGCGCAGCTCCATCGCCCGCAGCGCGCCGACCACCTGCACCAGCGAGTCGGCCAGCACCTCGTCCAGCCCCGGCACCTTCAGCCGGACGATCCGCCGCTCCAGCTCGGCTTCGGGGAAGTCCAGGTGCAGGAACAGGCAGCGGCGGCGCAGCGCCTCGGAGAGCTCCCGGGTCGCGTTCGAGGTGAGCACCACGAACGGCCGCCGGGTCGCGGCGATGGTGCCGAGCTCGGGCACGGTCACCTGGAAGTCGCTCAGCACCTCCAGCAGCAGGCCCTCCACCTCGACGTCGGCCTTGTCGGTCTCGTCGATCAGCAGCACCGTCGGCTGGTCGCCGCGGATCGCGGTGAGCAGCGGGCGGGGGAGCAGGAACTCCTCGCTGAAGATGTCGGTGCGGGCGTCGTCCCAGCTCTCGCCCTGCCCGGCGGTGATCCGCAGCAGCTGCTTGGCGTGGTTCCACTCGTAGAGCGCGCGGGCCTCGTCCAGGCCCTCGTAGCACTGGAGGCGGACCAGCCGGGCGCCGGCCACCGCGGCGACGGCCTTGGCCAGCTCGGTCTTGCCGACCCCGGCCGGCCCCTCGATCAGCAGCGGCTTGCCGAGCCGGTCGGCCAGGAAGACGGTGGTGGCCACCGCCGTGGAGGCCAGGTAGCCCGCCTCGGCGAGCCGTTGGGCCACCTCGTCCACCGAGCTGAAGAACCCCGTTGTGACCTGCTCGCCCATCCGGTCAACTCCCCGTCCCGTGCCTGCGATTACCTCTGGGTAACGTACCGCACCACGCGCCGGGGGAGTCAGGGCCGCCCGTTCACGGCGTCCGTTCACGGCGTCCGCTTGCGCCGCCCGCTCACGGCGTCCGTTCGAGCGTGCTCTCGCGGGCCACCCGGCCGTCCGCGAACTCGATCAGCCGGCTGGCGCACCGGGTGGCGAGCGTGCGGTCGTGCGTCACCATCAGCAGCGTCTGGCCGATCTGGTTGAGGTCCAGCAGCAGGTCCATCACCTGCTCGCCCGAGCGGCTGTCCAGCGCGCCGGTCGGCTCGTCCGCCAGCAGCAGCGCCGGGCGGTTCATCAGCGCCCGGGCCACCGCGACCCGCTGGCGCTCGCCGCCGCTCAGCGCGGCCGGGTAGACGTTGCGCCGGTCCGCGATGCCCAGCTCGTCCAGCAGCTCCAGCGCCCGCTTGCGGGCCTGCGAGGCGGACGCGCCGGTCAGCTGCGCGGCCAGGGCCACGTTGTCCAGCGCCGGCAGGTCGTCGATCAGGTTGAAGAACTGGAAGACCATCCCGATCCGGCGGCGCCGGAACAGCGCCAGCCCGGTCTCGTTCAGCGTGCCGAGGTCGTCCCCGTCCACCACGACCGACCCGGCGGTCGGGCGGTCCAGCCCGGCGACCATGTTCAGCAGCGTGGACTTGCCGCAGCCCGAGGGACCCATCACCGCGACCGCCTCGCCGGCCCGGATCTCCAGTGACACACCGTCCAGTGCCACCGAGTCGCCGTACTCCTTGCGCACGCCGTCCAGCCGGACGACGACGCGACCCGTGTTCTCGTCAGTACTCATGACACCAGAAGGTATCCGCGCCGCCCGGGCCGGGAATCAGCCCGCGGGCCTATCCCGGCGCCCGGGTCATCCTGGGGATGTACCGGCCCGGCTCCGATCTCTGGACCCGGGGGTGGATGCGCGCCACCCGGCCGACCTGGGAAGCTGTGCGGGTGGGGAGTACTGGGACGGGGTTGTTGATCGCCGCGCTGGCCGCGGCCTGCGCGCTCGCCGGCTGGCTGGCGGTGGCGATGGTCCGCGCTCGGCGCCGGCACCGGCAGAGCGTGGAGGAGCGCGGCTGGCTGCTGGAGCGCGAGCGGGAGAGCGCCGCGCGCACCGCGGTGGGCGCCGAACGGGCGCGGATCGCGCGCGAGTTGCACGACATCGTGAGTCACAACGTGAGCGTCATGGTGGTCCAGGCAGGCGCCGCCCGCGAGGTGCTGGCCAGCGTGCCGGACGCGGCCGCGGCGGCCCTGCTGGCGGTTGAGGGCGCCGGGCGGGACGCGATGAAGGAGCTTCGGCACCTGCTCGGCCTGCTCGCGCCCTCGCCGGACGGGGACGAGAGCGAGGAGCCCGATCTCGCGCCGCAGCCGAGCCTGAGCAGGCTCAGCGCGCTGGTCGACCGCTTCGCCTTCGCCGGCCTGCCGGTCGAGGTGCGGATCTCCGGCGAGCACCGGGAGCTGCCGGTCGGTGTCGATGTGACGGCATATCGGATCGTGCAGGAGGCGCTGACCAATGCGCTGCGGCACGGCGACGGGGGGAAGGCCGAAGTGACGGTGCGTTACGCGGATCTCTATCTGCGGGTGGAGGTGCTGAACAGCGGGCCGAGCGTGCTGGCGGGCGGCGGTGCGTCGCGTGCCGACCGGCAGTCGCCGCGCTCGGCCGACGGCGCCGGGCGCGGACTGCTCGGACTGCGCGAGCGGGTCGCGGTCTACGGCGGGGACCTGGACGCGCGCCGCCGGCTCGGCGGCGGCTACCGGGTGCGCGCGCGGATACCGCTGGACCGGGCATGAGCGACACCGCCGGCGGCATCGCCGGAAACACCGCAGGTGACGTCACCGCTGTCGAGGCCGTGCCGCGGGTGCTGATCGTCGATGACCAGGCACTCGTCCGGACCGGTTTCCGGATGATCCTGACCGCCCGCGGCCTCGACGTGGTCGGCGAGGCGGCCGACGGCGTCGAGGCGGTCGCGGCCGCCCGCACGCTGCGGCCGGACGTGGTGCTGATGGACATCCGGATGCCGAACATGGACGGCCTGGAGGCGGCCCGCCGGATCCTCGCCCAGGACCCGGCCTGCAAGGTGATCATGCTGACCACCTTCGACCTGGACCGCTTCGTCTACTCCGCGCTGGCGGTCGGCGCGAGCGGGTTCCTGCTCAAGGACGTCACCGCCGAGCACCTGGCGGCGGCCGTCCGCCTGGTCGGCACCGGGGACGCGCTGCTCGCGCCGTCGATCACCCGGCGGCTGGTGGAGCGGTTCGCGGGGGAGGGGACCGGGGCGCCGGGGCCGGCGGCCGGGACCGGAGCCGGGAGTGACACTGCGGCTCCCGCGCCGGCCGTTCCCGCCGTGCACCGCAACCTGGCGGTGCTGACGCCCCGTGAGCTGGAGGTGCTGACGCTGATGGGGCGCGGCCTCTCCAACGCCGAACTGGCGGCCCGGCTCGTGCTCAGCGAGGCGACGGTGAAGACCCACGTGGCCCGGATCTTCGCCAAGCTGACGCTGCGCGACCGGGCGCAGGCGGTGGTCCTCGCGTACGAGACCGGACTGGTCGCGCCGGGGGAGACCGACTAGATCTGCCGTCCGGCGGATCTCGCCGGGCGGCCCCGATCGCGTCAACCCCGTTCGCCGCACTACTCGTTCGGAGGAGATCGATCCCTTCGGCGCACAGTGCGGCCGCTGCCGGGCATGCTGACAGCACGTGGGCGGCACGGCGTGCAGGGAGGCAGCGGTCTGATGAACGAGGCGGATACGGTTCCCGGATACCGGACCATCCGGGTCACCGCGCCGCTGGATCCGGCTGCGGAGCAGGCCGATCTGGAGGCGTGGCAGGCGCGCGAGAAGTACCCCACCATGGCGGGCGCCGGCCCGGCGCTCTTCGGGATCGGCCGGGAGCGGGACGAGGGCGGCTGGCTGGTGGTGTCCTCGTTCACCACCTCGGATCCGCAGAGCGCCCGGGACGACATGTCCTCCGTCTTCCGGAGGCTGGCCCAGGAGGCCGAGCAGGCGGGCGACGAGGCGGGGCGGGCCGAGGCACAGGCAGCAGCCGAGCGGATGGACTGGGAGGCGATCGACGAGCTGACGGTGCTCGGCTCCCGCTACCGGGTGCTGCGCGCCGAGCCGTTCATCCGCACCGGGCCGAGCGGACCGGAGCCACCGCGCCCCGGCGACCCGGATCCGGCCGAGGTCGGCGAGGGGCTGCGGGCGGACGATCCGACCAAGGGCTTCGTGATCGACCCGATCACGAAGACCGGCATGTCCGAGGGGATCCTGAAACTCGAACTGATCGGGCTGGCCCACAAGGAGGGCACGGTCCCGCCGGACGTCCACCGGGACAGCGTGCGGGCGCTGCGGCGCCACCCCGGCGGGGCGCTGCTGCCGGCCGCGTTCCTGGTGGCGGAGCAGGAGAACGGGCGCTGGAAACCGATCTCCCCCAGCATCATGACCACCCCGCAGGCCGCGCGGGACTGGATCGCCGCGGAACTGCGCGTGATGGCACCCGTGATGCTCGGGCTCAGCCCGGCGAAGCGCGCGGTGTACGCGCGCGCCGCCGATCGGCTGGACCGGACCCGCGCGGACGAGCTGACCGTGGCCGGCCGTCGCCTCCGGGTGGTCCGGGCCGACCGCCTGATCCGGATCGGCCCGGACGGCCCGGAGGGCCCGCGGCGCTCGGACCGCAGCGACCAACTGCCGGTGATGGTCCAGGAACAGCAGCTGATCGCCGCCGGCAACTACCCGCCGGACGAGAACGAGCCGCTGGAACTGAGCGAGGGCACCCGTGAGTTGATGGCGCTCTGGGAGAAGGAACGGGAACGCCGCCGAGCCGACCGGGCCGAGCGGGATGCGCGGGCCGAGCACGGGCAGCAGCCGGAACAGGAGGAGCGTGAGGGGAACTAACCGCCCTGGAGTTCGGCAGGCACTCCCACCGTCCTGACGGGACCGGTCGGAAGCGGGTCGGAAGCGGTGGCGCCTGGCTGCGGAAGCGGACGGGGTGCTGGAGTGGGTCACGGCGGGGTCGGGACGACCGCGGGCCCGGCGCGACCGACGGCGCACCGCAAGGGGGCGTGGCGATGCTGGGGAGGCTGTCGATCGGCCGGTGGGCCGCGGGTCCCGGCCTTGCCGGCGGCGGGCCGCGGCGGCCCGTGCCGTCACTGCTGCAGCAGGTCCAACTCCTGCAGGACCTTCTCGAGTGGCGACAGGTCGGTCCTGACCAGGTCCTCGGGGCGGATCACGATCCGCAACTCCGGTGCGACGGGCAGGCGGGTCAGGCAGCTGCGGACGAAGGTCTCGGCGATCAGCGCCGCCAGCCGGCCCCGGTCCAGCTCGATGACCCGGGCCAGGCCCGAGCCGAGCAACGGCACCGCGATCGGCTGGTACTGCCCCTGGCGTGCCACGGCCACCCAGAGCTTGTCCAGGCTCAGCCGCAGATCCGCCGGGTCCGAGCGGGCGATCAGGTCGTTGCCCAGCTGAGAGTAGGCCGTCGCGAAGACCCGACGGCCGTCGACCGGGACGGCCACCGTCGTGCCGATCGGATAGCGGATGCGCCGGCCGCGTGGCTTGTCCTGCGCGCTCTCCCGGCCGACCGCGGGGACCGACCGCAGACCCTGGCGCAGCCGCTCGTCCAGCAGCTTGCGATGCCCGTCGAAGAGCCGGTCGACCAGCTGACCCTGGACGCTCCTGCGGCTGATCACGAGGTCATGGTCGGTGGAGGTGTCGAACGTGTCGGTGAACCCGACCACGAGGTTTGCGTCCGCCTGGTCGAACAGGTCGCCGCGCACCACGACGACCTCGACCGATCGGCCCGGCACCCGGTGGCGCAGCAGCTCCCCGTGCAGCCGCTCGCGCATCCGGGCCCGCAGCAGGTCGAGCGTGGACGCCCACGCGGGATCGTCCGGCCGCTCCCGCGCCATCGCCTCGGCGACCGGCAGGGCCAGTTCGAAGCGGCCCAGTTCGATCTGGCAGCGGACCAGTTCGCTCCGGGCGCTGTCCTGGAGTTTGGTCAGCCGGCGGACCAGCGGCTCGGCGAAGCGCTCGCCGTTCACCTCGGCGAGCAACTGGCCCCGGACCGTCAGCAGCGCCTCCCGGAGCCGGTGCGCGGCTGTCGCCGGCGGGGCGTGGAAGGCACTGTTGATCAGCTCGGTGAAGTGCGCGCTGTCCAGCTCCTGCGGGCCCAGCACCAGTCGGTAGGCCGTCTGCGCCCCGCGTGCGGTCGGCAGTTGCTCGGTGCGCAGGGTGCGGGCGGCCGCGCCGTCCGACCCGGGGTCCAGCGCACGCCGAAGCTCCAGGACCCGCTTCTGCACCTCGTTGCGGCTTCGCTGTGCCTGGTGTGGCAGGTCGGCGTCCAGACCCCATACGTCGCGGCGCAGTTGCTGAACCGGCACCGCCTCGCCTTCAGCCGCCACCAGCCGCGCCAGCAGTCGGGTCGTCAGCGGCGTCAGTCGTTTGGGCACGCCGTCGGCCTCGAGTCTGACCGGCCCCAGAACGCTCACTCGGATGCGCGCCATCGGATCCCCACCCACCTCAACTCGCCACGCCGGATCGCCCCGGGAGCGTGCTGCGAGACTACCAACGCGTTGTGGAGGAGTAGTGCTGGTAAGGGATTTCGGTCGGCACGGATCGGTCCGCCTGCGCCGGCGCTTCGACCGCTCTCAGCGCGCACGGCAGGCGTTCGTCGCCAGCACCATGACGGCGTTCGGGGGCGTGACCGCGGTGGACCAGCTCGCCGGGCAGCTCTTCCCGCACGGCCTGCCCGCGTCGGGCGCGGTGACGGCGGTTTCGGTGGGACTCTGCCTGGCCTGGGGCGCGGCGCGGGCGCGTCCCACGTCACGGGTGCGCCAGGAGTTCCGCAGCCCGGACATGGTGGTCGTCGTCGAGGAGGGTGACCTCTTCGATCAGCGGGCGCACCTGGTGGTCGGCTTCTGCGACACCTTCGACACCGCGTCGGCCGACGGCTCCCTGATCAACGGCTCAAGCGTGCAGGGGCAGTTGCTGCGGCGGCGGTACGCGGGCGATGTGCAGCGACTGGACGCGGAACTGCGTGCCGCCCTGGCCCGGCAGGTGCCCGTCCTGCGGGAGGCGCGGGCGGACAAGGCGCTCGGCAAGCTCGATCGCTACCCGATCGGGACCGTCGCGGTACTGGGCGACCGCAGGCAACTGGTCTTCGCGTCGGCCTACAGTCACATCGGCAACGACTACGTGGCCGCGTCGAGCGTGCAGGAACTCTGGCACAGCCTCAACCGGCTGTGGGACGCCGTCCGCCGGCGGGCGCAGCTGGAGTGCGTGGCGATGCCGCTGGTCGGCTCGGGGCTCTCCCGGATGGACTACCTCGATCAGGAGAGCCTGCTGCGGCTGATACTGCTCTCCTTCGTCGCCCGATCCCGGGAGGGCGTGATCTGCCGGGAGTTGCGCGTCGTGGTCCGGCCCGCCGACCTGCGCAGGATCAACATGCCCGAGGTGGCGGCGTTCCTGCGGACGCTGGCGGCCGGTTTCGACCACCGCTGAGGGGCGGACGGCAGCGTCCGCCCCTCAGGTGCTCAGGCCAGACGCCGGTAGGCGGCGAGGTGCCGGAACGGCTCGGTCTCCCGGCCCTCGGGGCTGTTGTCGTTGACCGGGCAGCCCGCCTGCTTCAGGCGCACGACGATCTTCCCGAGCGCGCCCGCCGAGCCGTCGAAGCGGATGACGTTGAGTCCGGCGATGTCGGAGGCGTGCCGCAGCCTGCCGACCTCCACGATGATGGTTCGCTCGGGGTAGGCCATCAGCACCATCCCGAGCTCGATCAGCACGTTCTGTCGCGGCTGGCCGGTCAGTTGGGTCTCGTCGTCGGTCTCGTAGTCGCCGAGCAGGTGCGGGTGCAGCTTGGCGACATCGTCGGGGGTGAGCAGGATCATCGCCGCCTGTGCCTGCGAGGGGGCGTTGGCGACCACCTCGCCGAGGTACGGCAGGGTCTTTCCGGTCGCCCTGACGAGGTCCTCCCACTCCAGCGGGTGCAGGTCGAGCGCGCGCAGCAGGGAGAACATCGCGCGCCGCACCTCTTCGTCCCGCCCGTGCACGACGAAGACGTTGCGGGAGCGGTCCGGTCCTTGCACCTGTCCGTGCACCTGACCCTGCCCCTGTCCCTGCTGCTCGGTCCGCCGTTCCCAAGCCGGCGTGCCGATGGGCGAGTTGGGCCCGGTGGTCTTGTTCATGGTGCCGTGGTTGATGTCCCCGCCACCGGAGTCGTTGTTGTCGCCGATCTGCCAGTGATTGGCCATATCCCTCATGTCTCCTAATTGATGGGCGAGTTGGGCCCGGTGGTCTTGTTCATGGTGCCGTGGTTGATGTCCCCGCCACCGGAGTGGTTGTTGTCGCCGATGTGCTGCTGGAGGATGTTCGTCTGCTGCTGCTGGTGGTCGGCGAGGTCGACGTGGTGCTCCGCCAGGAAGGTGCCGATGATGTGCAGCAGTCGCCTCTCGACCAGGCGTGTGTACTTGGCGGCGTCCGACTGCTGGAAGTACAGGTGGTAGGTGTCGCTCGCCGCCGTCTCCCGGATGCTGACGATCGCACCGCAGTTCACGGCGTCCGTCGTGTAGCGGGCCAGGCCGAACTCGCTGGTGTCGGCCGCCGCCACCGTCTGCGCCCGGAGCCTTCGCCGCCAGGCGCGGACCGCAAGCAGCCACAGCGGGTTGAGCAGGAGCAGCGCACGCCACAGCAGCCGCATGAGCATCCGGGGTGCGGACTTGACCATGTCCCAGGCCACCCGCAGCATCAGGCGGCTGTCGAGCCGTCCGGGGAGCCGGTCGACCAGGTGGAAGCCCGTGACGATCGGCCCGAGCACGTAGCCGTGGAACTCCGTGTGAAGGGTGTTGCCCTTGATGTCGAAGCCGACGAAGAGGGAGGTGACGAGTTCCTCGTCCCACGATCCGATCCGCGCGCACAGGTACTCGCGCGCCGAGTTGTAGTCCTCCCGCCAGTGGCCGTCCGGTTGGTCGTCCAGCTGCTGGAGCCGGGACCAACCCCCGCCGGTCGTACGGTCGTTCGTGCGGGTCGCGGTGGCGAATCGGCGGCGTTCCACGGTCAGTGTCGGGATCCGTTCGGCCTCCCGCGCGTCGTCGCGCAGATCCGAGGCCAGCTGTCGGGTGACGTACTCGGTCAACTCGGCGGTGCTGAAAGGGATGACGGCCTTGCGGCGCACGACGCCCGGTTCGGACTGCCCGGGCTCCTCCTCGACCGCCGCCTCGTCCGCCTCCCGCTCGGCGCCGATGCCCTGCGCCGGCACTCCGTGCTTGGCCCAGGCCGCGGCGGCCTCGAACCCGCCGACGGGGGCGCCGAGCAGGAGCTGCGCGTTCGACCAGTCGTGGACCGGCACCCCGGCGCCGACGAACGGCCGGTAGCCGCCGTAGAAGACGATTCCGTTGTCGGAGGACTGTTCCCGGCTGATCTTCCGGACCAGTTGCTCGGTGAGCTTGCCGGTCACCGGATAGCTGCCGTCGAACTCGCCCTCCCGCGTGCCCTCCCGCGTGCCCTCCCGTGTGCCCTTCAGGCTGGTCATCAGGGTGTTCAGAGTGGCGATCCGGCGCAGGTAGTTGGCCGCCCACAGCAGCCAGACGAACAGCAGATCGCCGAAGACGGGGTTCAGTGCACCGCTGACCGACAGGACCAGGATGGCAGCGGTGCCGACCAGGATCAGCCACAGACGCTGGCGCCGCAGTCGCTCGGCGGCGAGGGCGTGCGCGAGAACCGGGACGGCGTCGTAGCCGAACGACGGTGCCACCACCCGGTGGCGGTCCGTCAGCAGCTCCTTGATCACCGTCTTGCGGAAGAAAGGATCGAGATAGGCGCCCGCGGCCAGCAGCCGGGTCGCCTTGCTCGTCGCGTGCCGCGACGGCCTATGCGTAGGTGAGGTGTGCGGGGGTGAGGTGTGCAGGGGTGGCGGGGAACTCTGGGTGTCCGGGTGGAACGCTTCACTGGTCATGATCTGTCGGAGCTCCGCTCATGGGTCGGCCGGCCTCGCAATGCCCGGAGGTGACGGATCGTCAGCTGGTCTGTTGCACGTCGGCGTGGGTGATGACGGCGTCGATGACCGTGTACGTGCCGCGGTACGTGCGCTGGGTGCCGTCGCGCTCCACGGCGTCGAGGTTCGCCGCGACGAAGTCGCCCTGGACGGACACGATGGTGACCGTGACCTGTGAGGTGTTGCTGTAGCCCGCCACGTAGGCGTCGTAGCTCTCGCCGAGGTTCTCGCCGCCCAGGTTCCACGCGGTCGCGTAGTCGCGGCTGTTGATCGCGGCGAAGTAGTTGCGGACCACGTCGTCCGGTTGCGTGGAGCCGGTGGCCGTCGGGCTCGTGGACGGCTGGGACGTCGTCGGCTGGGACGTCACCGTCGCCGCAGGCGTGCCGGTCTGGTCGAGCCCGCCCGCTGTTCCGTCGCCGGTCGCTGTTCCGCCGCCGGTCGCGCCGGTCGCGCCGGACGACGGGATCGCCGGCTGGGTGTACACCGGTGCCAGCGCGGTGTAGGGCGGCGCACCGGCGCCCGCGCCGCCGGAGAGGCCGTTCGGCTCCCCGGTCGGCGCCTTCGTACTGGACCCCCCGCCGATCACGGCCGCCAGCAGGCCCAGAAGCAGCACCGGCACGCCGATGATCAGCAGCGCCCGGACCCGCACGGGCCCGGCCGGTGGGAGCAGGTCGGGCGGGCGACGGGATGGCAGGGAATCGCGCGAAGCCCAGCTGGGCGGCCTGGCCGACTGCGGGGGCACGGATGACGGGCTCGGGTCGTTCATGGGGCTCTCCAGCGTTCACGGAACGGTCGCCGGCTCGTTGATCCCGCCTTGCTGCACGCTGGTCCTGGCGCCGGCGCAACCGTCGGCGGATGCGCCATCACATGGCAGCAGTACCGGAGTTGGCCGAATCACGGCCCTCCGGCCGGTGCCCCTTGGTGCAGTCGCGGGTGGAGCGGCATGCTCACGAGGTGATCTGACCAGTTCCGCCGCTTCTGCGGCTAGCTGCCTCCGCTTCCGACCCGCTTCCGATCCGCTGGGACTGACGGCACACGTCGGTTTCTCGACAAGTTGCCCATGGTGTCGGCCGTCCGCTCGGCAGGCAGAGGCGCGGTCGGTGCCCCGGGTCCGGGTTCGGGGGCCCATACCTCCGTGCCGGACCCAGGGGCCGCTTTCGACCGTGCAGTGCCTGCTGCTCCCTCTCCGCTGGTCGGCCGCGCGGGAACGAGGCCGGTGGGCGGGCGGCTGAACTCATCCCCCGGGGGCGGCGGATGAGCACTCTCAACCGGTGCGCGGTGCGCGTTCGTAGCCAGAGGAGCCTTGCACGGCGCGACGGCCAAATCAACCAACGCTCATGTGATCGACTGTGTCATTCATGTGAGTACACGCGGGAGTTGCCGGGCACCGCCGTGCCCGGGCCCTCGCGCGGTCACGGGCGCGCTCAGCGCCTGTCCAGGACGGGGCGCGGACACCGCTAGCGTTGTCGGTACCGCCGCGGCCACGGCCGTGGAACGCCGAGTACCGAGGAGCCGTCGCCGATGTCGCTGGGACTGGACCCCAAGCGCCTTGCCCAGTCCGTCTGGCGCTACATCAGCAGCGCGCCGGGCACCTTCATCTGGCTCGCCATCCTCTTCATCACCACGATGATCATCCGGCACGTCTCGCCGCACTTCGCGCACCACATCCTGGAGCGGCAGTCGACCAACATCGAGTACCTGCACAAGTCACCCGTTCGGGTGCTGATCACCAGCGCGTTGTGGATCTCGGGCAGCGGCTGGTTCGGCTACTTCCTGCTCTACAACATCTTCCACGTCCCGGCCGAACGCTGGCTCGGTACCGGCCGCTGGCTCGGCGTGGTGCTGATCTCCCACATCGGCGCCACCTACCTCAGCGAGGGCGTGCTGCTCTGGGCGATCAACCACGGCCGTGCCCCGGAGCACGCCCGCCACACGCTCGACTACGGCGTCAGCTACGCGCTGGCCGGCGTGCAGGCCGTCCTCACCTACCTGATCGCCCCGCCGTGGCGGTACCTCTACGTGGTGATCCTGCTCGGCTTCTACGGCTCGGCGCTGATCGAGGGGCGCACCTTCACCGACGTCGGCCACTTCACAGCGGTGCTCTTCGGCCTGGCCTGCTACCCCATCACGGTCACCCGCCCGGTGAGCGCGGTCGGCGGCCTGTTCGACCCGGTCGCGACCGTCCGCAAGCTGTGGCAACGCCGACCGGGCCGACGGCCGGGCAGCCGCCCGGCCTGAGACCCACCACCCCGCTCCCGCCACCCCGGCCGTTCCCGCCACGGCGGCAGCTCCAGCAGCCAGCAGCCCGCCGACGCCTGCGGCGAAGAACGTGCCGCGCGCCCCGGCCTCGCGCAGCAGCACACCCCCGAGCAGGTACGAGAGCCCTGCCGCCAGCCCCAGCGAACCGTAGAAGTTCGCGAACACCCGCCCCTGCAACTCCTCCGGCACGGCTCGTTGGATCAGCGTGGCGGCGGCCGTGTCCTGCGCCGCCAGCCCGGCGCCCCGCACCGCCTGCATCACCAGCACCGCCGTCACCGACCAGGCGGCGCCGGTCAGCAGGTTGCCGAGACTGCTCACCGCGTAGCCGAGGAGCAACAGCGCGAGCGGTGCCACCCGCCGCCCCCAGCGGCCGACCGCCGCGAACCCGATGAGCAGCCCGGCGGCCGCCCCCGCGAAGAGCAGGCCGACCGCGCTGTCGCGGGCGTGCAGCGGGCCCCGGCCGAGGAAGAGCAGCGCCAGATCGTCCATCCCGTTGCACGCGACCACGGCGAAGAAGCTGACGAAGACCAGCCGGACACCCCTGGTCCGCCACAGGAAGCGCAGGCCCGTGGCGGCATGGCGCAGGAACGATTCCTCGGACCCGAGCCCCGCCCCCGCCCCTGCCCCCGCGTCGGCGCCGGTGCCGCTCGCGCCGCGCGCGAGCCCCGACCGCCGCAGCAGCCGGAGCCGCAACGGCAGCCGGAGCCGCAACAGCAGAGCGCCCGAGCAGAGGAACGACAGCGCGTCCGCCACCAGCAGCCCCCGGGCGCCCGCGACCGTCACCAGCGCGGCGGCCAGCACCGGCCCGACTACCGGCAGGCCGTACTCCCCGAAGCCGAGTGCCGCGTTCGCCGCCGGCAGCTCGGCGTCCGCGACCACGCCGGGCAGCGCGGCCCGGGAGGCGGACTGGAAGAGCAGGCCGAACACCGCCCGGAGCAGGAACACCCCCAGCAGCAGCGGCAGTCCGCCGGGCCGCAGCAGCGCAGGCAGCCAGCCGGCGAGCGCAGCGGTCGCGGCGGCCTGGCCGAGCTCCAGCAGGACCATCAGCCGCCCGCGCTCGACCCGGTCGGCCAGTACGCCGGTCAGCGGTGCGAGCAGGCCGGGCAGCAGGTCGCCGACCAGCATCAGCAGCATCGCCGCAAGCAGTGCCCCGGCCGAGTGCGCCACCGCCAGCAGCAGCCCCACCTGGCCGACCGCGCTCCCGGTGAGTGAGATCGTCCGGGCCGTCCAGAGCACGCGGAAGGCGGCGTTGCGGCGCAGCAGCCCGTCACCGGGCAGTCGGGATCCCATTGGGGCCACGCTGCCATGGCAGCTGATCAATACTCACCTGCTTTTCCCGCCACCCGCGTGCCAGGATGCCGCCATGACCGCCACACCTGCCAAGCCAGCCGGAACCCTCGTGACCGTCAGCCTCGGGGACGGGTACGAGCTCTCCACCGACACCGAGCGCCTCGATCTCGACCGGGTGCAGCACTGGCTCTCCACCGACTCGTACTGGGCTGTCGGCCGCAGCCGGCAGGCCGTCGAGCTCTCGATCGCCGGCTCGATCCCGTTCGGCGTCTTCGCCCCCGACGGCACCCAGGTCGCGTTCGCCCGGGTGATCACCGATCTGGTCAGCTTCGGCTGGCTCGGCGACGTCTACGTGGACCGCGCCCACCGCGGCAAGGGCATCGGCACCCGGATGGTCGCCGCGATCCGCGACCACCTCGCGCCGTACCGGTTGAAGAGGCTGCTGCTCAGCACGGCCGACGCCCACGGGGTCTACGCGAAGGTCGGGTTCACCCCGTTCCCGGATCCGCAGAACCTGATGTCCCTGGTGCCGGCCGCCGACCCGATGGGAGACTGACCGCACGGGGGGATGATGCGAACGACTCGGCCGCCAGCGCCAGCACAGCAGCCTGCTCGGCAACCGGTGCTACCGGCACCACCGGCACCACCGGCGCGCAAGCCGAAGGCCGTGCTGCGGGTGGCCGAGCAGCTCGACACCGCCGCTCGCGCGCTGCTGACCGAGCACCGGCGCGCTGCCGGCCAGGTCCGCGAGGCGCTCGACGTACTGCGCCGCGAGCTGACGCACCGCCAGCTCGACGAGATCCCGATCGACCGGCTCGCCGAGGTCAGCCACGGCGCGCTGCGCACCGAGGCGCTGGCCGCCGCCGGCTACCGCTCGGTGCGCCAGGTGCTGGATGCCGACCCGTATCTGCTCCGGCTGCTGCCGGGCATCTCCGAGCAGACCGCCGGCCAACTGCGCGCGGCGGCCGGTCAGCTCGCCGAGGCGGCCGGGCAGACCGTCGCGGTGATGATCGACATCGAGCGGCAGGACGCCGAGACCACCGCGCTGCTGCTCGCGTTGCACCCACTGGTGAACGCCGGCCCGGACCCGGGCTCTGTCGGCCGCGCCCTGGACGCCGCGCAGCGGATCGCGGCCGAACTCGCCGAGCTCCTCCCGGCCGCCCGCCCGGCCGCGAGCCCGCTGCGCTTCGCCGCCGGTCGCGCGCGCCGGGCCGAGGCCCGCGCCGCGCTCGGCCGCCTCGACGCCGCGCTCGCCGCCCACGAGCAGCCAGGGCCTCTCTTATCGATCTCGCCGGGCGCGCGACGCCGGGCATCCCGCCTGGACGCACCGGCGAATCATCCAAGTACGACCCAGTACGAGGACGATCCGCCGGCACGCCCAGCCGGGCGCCACCCGGCCGGAGGCTGGGTGTTGGGGGCACCTCCCGGCCGAAGGCTGGGGGAGCCGCGCGCTGATCCGGCAAGATCCATAAGAGAGGCCCTTGGCACCCCGCTGCTGCTCGCCCAGGCCACGGCCGACCTGCTGCGACCGGCCGGCAGCCCGGCCGAGGTGTGGATCGACTTCGAGCTGCGCTCGGCCGAGTTCTACGCCGTGCTCGGCTCGCTCGCCGAGTCCACCGCGCTGGAGCGCACCGCCGCGCAGGGCTTCCTGCCGCAGAGCCTCGCCGACAAGGTCCGCGCCGAACCGCTGGACGACGCCCACAGCCGGGTCTCGCTGCGCGGCTACCAGTCCTTCGGCGCCCGCTTCGCGCTCGCCCAGCGCCGGGTGGTCCTCGGCGACGAGATGGGCCTGGGCAAGACGGTGCAGGCCATCGCCGTCCTCGCCCACCTGCGGGCGGCCGGTGCCACGCACTTCCTGGTGGTCTGCCCGGCCGGCGTCCTGGTCAACTGGCTGCGCGAGATCGAGACCCGCAGCACGCTGCGCGCCTGCCGCCTGCACGGCCCCGACCGCGTCGCCGCCCGGCGCGACTGGCTGGCCACCGGCGGCGTCGCCGTCCTCACCTACGACGGCCTGCGGCACCTGGAGCTGCCGCCCGGCTTCACGCCCGAGCAGCTGGTGGTGGACGAGGCGCACTTCGTCAAGAACCCGGCCGCCCAGCGCTCGCAGGCCGTCGCGGCGCTCGCCGCCCGCACCGACCGGGTCCTCTTCCTCACCGGCACCCCGATGGAGAACCGGGTCGAGGAGTTCCGCACGCTGATCGGCTACCTGCGGCCCGACCTGCTGCCCCCGCTCGACGCCGCCACCACGGCCAGTGCGTTCCGGCACGCCGTCGCCCCCGCCTACCTGCGCCGCAACCAGCGCGACGTGCTCACCGAACTCCCCGCCGTCGTCCACACGGACGAGTGGGAGGAGTTCACTCCGGCCGACCTCGCCGCCTACCGAGCCGCCGTCGCGGCCGGCAACTTCGCCGCCATGCGCCGCGCTGCCTACGCCGACCCGGCCCGCTCCGCGAAGCTGGCCCGGCTGCGCGAACTCGTCGCCGAGGCCGCCGCCGAGGGGCTGAAGGTGGTCGTCTTCTCCGCCTTCCACGAAGTCCTCGCCGCCGTCGCGGCCGCTCTCCCCGCTCCGCCGTTCGGCCCGCTCGACGGCCGCACCGACCCGACCGCGCGCCAGCAGCTGATCGACACCTTCACCGCCGCCCCGGGTCACGCCGTCCTGCTCAGTCAGATCCAGTCGGGCGGCACCGGTCTCAACATCCAGGCCGCCTCCGTCGTCATCCTCTGCGAACCGCAGGTCAAACCGACCCTGGAGACCCAGGCCGTGGCTCGCACCCACCGGATGGGCCAGGTCCGCCGCGTCCGGGTGCACCGGCTGCTCACCCCGCACAGCGTCGACCAGCGCCTGCTCGACCTGCTCGCCACCAAGACCGGTCTCTTCGACGCCTACGCCCGCCGCAGCACCCTCGCCGAGTCCACCCCGGAGGCCCGGGACGTCGCCGAGCCCGCCCTGGCCCTGCGCATCGTCGAGGACGAGCAACTGCGCCTGGCTGAGCGGACGGCGGCTCCGGTGGACAGGCTCGGCGGCTGAGTGGTGACCGCAGCAGTGACCGGAGCGGTGACCGGCGGCTGACATCATGGTCCCTTCGGGTCTGGGGAGGGCTGATGACCGAGGTGCGACGCGCACTGCTGATCGGGGTGGGGCGTGCGGACGACGCGGTCCAGGAGTTCGAGCCGATCGAGGCAGCGGTCCAGGCGGACCTGACCGCGATGCGGGCGGTGCTCGAAGAGTCCGGCTACGAGGTGGCGGTGCTCTCCGGAGCGATCGGCACGAAGATCCGCAAGCGCATCCAGGAGGAGTCGCGCGCGGTGCCGGCCGGCGGCACCTTCCTGCTGTACTTCACCGGTCACGGCATCCGCCTCGACGGCGTCGACCACCTGGTGCCCGCCGACGCCTGCGCCCCGACGGACGGCCGGTGGAGCCAGGCGGACCTGGAGTCGCTGCTGCCGGCCGACATCAGTCCCTACCTGGGCGACTGCCGGGCCGGCACGGTCCTGTGGCTGATCGACGCCTGCCGCAACAGCGTGCCCGGCGACGAGGCGGGCTTCGGCACCCGGATCGTGCGCGGCCAGCCCCAGGGGCAGTTCGTCCTGATGGTGGGCTGCCGCCCGGGCGAGCAGTGTGGGTACTCCGAGGAGGGCAGCTTCTTCACCCAGGGCCTGGTCGGCGCGCTCTCGCCGGCCACTGCGTCGAAGACCGTCCAGGACGTCCACGCGGCCGCCTCCGCGCACACCACCCGGCTGGCCCGGCAGGCAGGCCTCACCCAGCAGCCGGAGGTCCGCTACGGCAGTGACCGCGAGGAGGCCACCCGCACGACCGAGATCTGCCGTGGCCGGCACCTGCGGGAGGACTGGCGCGGCGCGGTCACGGACCCGCGCCTGTGGAAGCGGGCCGGCGCCGAGCAGGAGGTGTCCCGCCTCCAGGACTGCCTGCTGAAGCTGGCGGACGACTGCGCGCTCCGGGTCCAGCGAGCCCAGGAGGGCCGGCCGGACCCCTGGACGGACGACAGCTTCGTGCCACGGTTGCTCACCCGTGAGCTGCCCCAGCTGCTGCCCGTGGACGCGGAGTTGACCCCGATCGAGGTGACGGCGCTGATCGCGGCGGTGTTCCTGCGCGAGGCCGCCTGGGCGCAGCGGTGGAGCCAGGCGATGCTGGCCCGGCAGGACGCGGAGTCGAGCGAGCACCGGCGCCACCTGGAGCAGGTCCACGAGCAGCACGCGCACATCGCCCGCAGGTTGGTCGAGCACGCGGGCGGCGGCGCCGAGCAGGCGGAGCAGCGGCGCGCGGTCGAACTCTGGCTGGTGCACCGCTGGATCGCCGAGCGGACCGAGACGGACGACGCCCCCGTGTCGGCCGAGCTCGCCACCGGCTTCGCGGCCGACGTGCTCGGTGAGGCGACGGGCGCGGGCGCCTCGGGCCGAGCCGAGGAGCTCGCGAGCGCGCTGACCGTCCTGGCCGCCGCGATCGGGCGCGACGGTCCCCTGGAGCACGCCGCCGAGGAGGCGCCGCGCAAGGTCCTCCTCCCCGAGGGCTACCAACTGCTGCGCCCCCGCCCGCTGGCCACCCTGCTCCGTCTCGCGGCGGTGCTCGCGGTCGACGTCCGCACCCTCCCGGAGGTGATCGCCGAGCACCTCGCCGTCTCGGACGCCGTGCGCCCGTCCCAGGTCGTCCACATGGTCGCCACCGGCCTGCACTGGGAGCCCGACGAGGCACTGCTGCACCTGGACGTCTCCTGCCCGCACCAGGCGGTCCACGCGGCCCTGGCCGAGGTGGTGGACCGGGCCGACCGTCTCAGCGCACAGGCCCGGCGGCAGGCCGGTGAGTTGCCGTCGCGCGAGGCGGAGCTGCTGGCCGCACTGCCCGAGCGGGTCACCGACCGTAAGCTGCGGCCCCAGCAGAGCAGCGGCCGCGCGGCGTACGAAGTCCCGCTGCTGCAGTTCAGCTTGGCGCAGACCGAGGTCCGTCATCTGCTGATGGGCCGTCAGATGTACGGCGACAATCCGGCACTGGCGATCCGCGAGCTCTACCAGAACGCGATGGACGCCTGCCGGTACCGCGCGATGCGCTGGCAGTACCTGGAGCAGACCGACCGGCGACCGGCCGAGTGGACCGGGCAGATCACCATGGTCCAGGGCGAGGACGAGCGCGGCCGGTACCTCGAATGCCGGGACAACGGCGTCGGCATGGGGATGGAGCAGCTCACCAACACCTTCACCCGGGCGGGCAGCCGGTTCGAGCGCTCCCGGACCTTCCGGCAGGAACAGGCGAAGTGGCTGCGCCACGACCAGTCGCTCCGGCTCTACCCCAACAGCCGCTTCGGCATCGGCGTCTTCAGCTACTTCATGCTGGCCGAGGAGATGACGGTCACCACCCGCCAGGTCGGCCAGGACGGCATCCCGGCCCAGGAGTTGCTGCGGGTCGAGATCCCCAGCAGCGGCAGCCTGTTCCGGATCCAGCGGCACGACGGATCGGGTGACGCGCTGACCAACGGCGGCACGATCGTGCGGCTGTACTTGCGGGACGATGCGGAGTTGGCGGAGCTGTCGTGTGTCGCGACACTGCGGTCGCTGGTGGGGGTGAGTGAGTTCCAGCTGACCGCGCAGGATGCCACTGGGGCTGCCGACTGGCCGCCGGGGGAGTTGTATCCGGGGCGGCTGTGGCGCGGGGTCGCTTCCGTGGAGGCGGTTCCTGGGGTGCTGTGGTGGGTCGATGGGGAGGGCGCGATCCTCTGTGACGGCATCGCGACGGATCAGACGCCGTTCGGGTACGTGCTGAACCTGACCGGTGCTCGGGCGGGCACGCTCAGCGTCAATCGGAACGAGCTCCAGTCCTATGACGAGAAGTGGGAGTTGAAGAACTGGCGGCTGGGCCTGCCCGCACTGCGGGAGTGGCCGGGGCTGACGATGCAGTGGCTCTGGAAGATGGAGGAGAAGAGCCTGCGGGTGGCGAAGGGACTCGGGGGAGAGCTGCGGGGGAGTGGCACCAGCATTTCGCTGCACGGTGGCGGTGCCACCCGCGATATCGATGCCATCGGGTGGTGGCACCGTGACAAGGGACTGCTGGAGCAACGGGGTAGCAGCTATTCCCATGTCGAGCAGCTACGAGACACCGAACCGTGGCGGACAGCCGTCCTTGGGCAGACAGGCCATCGCGCATCCCCATTGGCTCCACAGTCGCTTGTTGGTTATCCGATCGCTGAGCCGGGGGAGGCGGATCTCTGCGCGAGTCTGGCGCGGAAGTGGGTGGGAGCTGTGATGGCGGCCCAGGCCCAGGGCATGACGGTGGCGAGCGTCGTTCGAACGCTGCGAAGAATGCGCATTATGTCTCCTGGATGGGCGGCGCCGCCGACCCGGGACGGTGATCTCGACTGGTACCCCGGGCCGCTGGAAAAGGAGATCGCCGGGGAAGTGGCCGGCAACGGTCTTCAAGGACTGGTCAAGATCTCACAGCGGACGGGCACTCGCCTCGGTCGGCTGGTCGAGCTCAGCGCTCGCCTTGAGCCACTGGGGATGACTCCGGTGCCCGAGGTCCCGGCGCGTCACCAGGACTACCGGTGCACGGCAGACGATGTCGACCGGCTCTTCGTCGAGGAGGGTGACGGGCCCACTGCACGGCGCAGGCCTGTCACGTCGCCGGGGGACGTGCGGCGTGCGGCGGAGGATGAGGGAGTGGACACCGGCGAGGTGCTGGAATGGCTCAGCCGGTTCACGTGGTTGGGCTGGTCAGCGCCACCGGCCGACGAGGTGCGACTGTGGTGTGAGCCGCCCCCCGCCGTCTTCTCGGTTCTGCACCGGTTCGTGGGTGCCGAGCCGGTACTGGATTGGGCTGCGACAGTCGTCCTCGCCGCCGAGGATGGCATCAGCCTGCTGGA
This sequence comes from Kitasatospora sp. NEAU-69, assembly GCF_057158765.1. Taxonomy (NCBI): domain Bacteria; kingdom Bacillati; phylum Actinomycetota; class Actinomycetes; order Kitasatosporales; family Streptomycetaceae; genus Kitasatospora; species Kitasatospora sp. NEAU-69. Next base: position 197,394 of record NZ_JBWXUE010000006.1, on the reverse strand, counting down.
AGCGGAGGGAGAACTGGCGCGGTGGGCAGCCCGCATCGGCGTGGACTTCGCCTGTCGCATCGACGAGCAGGGCTATGACGGTGACTTCGTTCCCTCCGGGGAGGTTGCCGAACTGGTCGAGAACGCCCATGCGTTCGGGTTCTCGATCTGGCGTGGTCTGAGCCTCGAAGAGCTGATGCGCAGTTTCGTTCACGGGATGGGCGGGGCCGTCGAAATCATCGATGAACTCCGGTGCATTGGAGTCGATCTGCCACCCGGCGTTGACATCATCGGCGAATGGGAGGGACTGCCGCTCCGTGACCGTTACGTTTTCGCGGGAGACGATCCCAACAACGAGGAGGTGAGCTTCCCTGGTGACTTGACCAGCAGCTTGCTCTTCTCGGCTGCTGCGAATCTCATGGAGCCGCTGTCGAACGTCTGGGCGCTGGCTCAGGAAGCGGCTCAACGTTTCGGGATGGACGTTCCAGAGCTACCGGATTTCCTTGCAAGCCATCGGCCGACGCTCCAGGAGTGCTGGGCTGTACAGGATACGGACGGTGACTTCCGATACGGGAGCTACCGCAAGCCGTTCTGGGTTCCGCCGACCCCCAAGGCGCTGGCTCGGTATGCCCATCACAGGCACACCAATGCCGCAGCCGCGTACGAAGAACTCGCGGCCCTGCGTTCGCTCGGAGCGCTGGTTCCCGAACTCGACGCCACGGCCCTCGACGCGCTGCGGGAGGCGGTGCCGGATAAATACGACCTGATCGCCCTGGGGACCCTGCACCGCGTCACCGAGGAGGAAGAGCCCCTGGTGGCCATCGATCTGGTCAGCCTCGCCGGCCGGATCGGCGAGGAGATCAGCCGTACCTGGGAGCGGATCCGCCCCTACCTCCCGCTCGGGCCCGCGCCGGCGGTGGCGCACTTCCCGGAGGTCATCCCCCGCTGGCAGGACTTCGCGATCCTGACGGAATACCTGAACGGCAAGCTTCCCGCCCTCACCGGCCGCGTCGAACCTCGGCATGTCGCCTTCGTGGCGCGGGAGATCGGTGAATCCGAGGCCTGGGTCTGGGGTCGCCTGCGGCTCTATGCCGAGATGTTCGCGCTGGATCTCACTGACATGCCCGATGAAGGAGGCACCGCATGACGCCCCGGCGACGCCCCGCCGCACCCGCAGGCCACGACTTCGCCGTGCGGTACGTCGATCGTGACCTCGGCGAGCTGCCGGTCCCGTTCACCCAGCACGCCGAAGCCGACGGCCGCTCCGTCGTCGTGGCGGGAGAGTGCCCGGGGTGCCACGGGCAGACCAGCACTCGCTACTCGCGTGGCATACCCGGCGGCGGCACCAAGGGGCTACGTTCGCTGCTGACCCGCACCAGCACCAGTACCGCCGCCGCCGAACAGCCGGACGTGCTCGGCACCGAGACCCTCTACTGCGAGTGCGGTTACGTGCACGAGAACCAGCCGGCGAACACCGTCTTCGTGGGCTGCGGGGCAAGCTGGCGGGTCGCCGCGCAGCCGCAGCCGCCGGGTTCCCCGTGAGCGCGGCTTCCGACCGCCGCTGGGCGGAGCTGGCGCGGGAGTTGGAGTTCGGCCAGCTCGCCGAGCTGCGTCGGCACGCCGAAGGCTGGCGCAACGGACTCACGGGGCTCACCGGGCTGCTGGCGGTGCTGGCCGTGCTCAAGGGCCGGGACAGCCTCGCCGATCTGCCCTCCTCGGCGCGCGACCTCGCCGCCGGGCTGACGGCGCTGGCGTTCCTCCTCCTGGTCACGGGCTCGATGCTGGCCGTCCGCGCTTGCTACGGCCGGCCGGGCGCGGAGATCACGCTGGCCGGGCAGGCGCTGCGGCGCTGGACCGAGCAGGAGGTCGTCCGGGTCAGCCGCTCGCTCCGCCGGGCCGCCTGCTGCTGCCTGGCGGGCATCGTGCTGGTCGCCGGCGCGGTGGGCGTCGCCTGGCTGACGACCAGTGACCCACCCGCGAACCTGGTGCAGGTGCGGACCCCGGCGGCGACGGTCTGCGGTGAACTGGTCAGCGCCGGCCCGGGCGGCGTCACGCTGTGGACGGGGACGGGGGATCACCGGGTGCTCCGCACCGTCCCCGCCGACCAGGCCGGGACGGTGACCCCGACCGCGAGCTGCCCGAAGTAACGAACGGCAGCGTCGGGGCGGGTGCGCCTACGAAGGGACACCCGGCGCACCCGCCCCGCCCAGCCTCACCCTGCCCCAGCCTCACCCCGGCGCGATGATCCGCAGCGCCCCCGCCAACAGCGCGATGTCCGCCGGAAGTTGCGCTATCTCGTCGCCGTCGGCGCAGACCGGCACCGCCCGGTCGGCGTCCACCACCACCCGGGTGCCGGTGGCCAGACTGACCTCCGGGCGGCGGATGTGCGTGCCGCGCTTCGCCTCGTTCATGAAGCTCACGATCGCCCGCCGCGGCCCGTCGCCGACCACCATCACGTCGAGCAGGCCGTCGTCCAGCACCGCCGGCGGCACGATCCGCAGGCCGTGCCCGTACGCGCCGGAGTTGGCCACCACCACGGTGTGCGCGCGCAGTCGGCGCGGTTCGGCGCCGTCCATGGTGACCGTGTAGCCGGCCGCCCGCCAGGCCATGATCGCCCGTACCGGTGCGAGCCGGTAGACGAGCAGCGCGGGCAGCCGTCGGCCCGCGTTGATGATCCGGGTGGCGAGGGCGTCGATGCCGATGTAGACGTTGCCCGGCGCGATCACGCCGTTGACCTCCAGCACGTCCACCGCCCGCTCCGGGCCGTCCAGCAGCAGACGGGCCAGCGCGGCCGGGTCGTCCGGCAGGCCGAGCAGGTGGGCCAGGTCGTTGCCCCGCCCGGCCGGCACGATGCCGAGCAGCCCGCCGCCGCGGACGGCGCCGCCCGCCGCGTCCCGCACCATGCCGTCGCCGCCGACGGCGACCACCACCTCGCCGCGCTCGGCGGCGCGGGTCGCGCTCTCGATGGCGTGCTCGCGGCTGCGGGTCGGCTCGGCCCGCACGGTGGCGCCCGCCGCGCGCAGGTGCGCGGCGACCGCCTCCCAGCGGGCGGCGGCGTCGCCGCCGCCCGAGATCGGATTGACGATCGCGGTGAAGGCGCGCATGTCAGCGGCCGGTTGACGCGTCGTGGTGTGCGGTGGCGATGTGCGAAGTGGCGATCAGCACGCCCGGGTTGAGGATCCCGGCCGGGTCCAGCGCCCGCTTCGCCGCCTGCAGTGCCTCGACGGCCAGCGGCCCGATCTCCTCGGCGTACGTCTCGCGGTGGTCGGTGCCCACCCCGTGGTGGTGGGTGATCGCCGCGCCGCTGCTGCGGATCGCCTTGTTGGCAGCCGACTTGGCGGCCTGCCACTGCGCGAGGGGGTCGGCGGTCTGCGCGCAGGCGACGGTGAAGTAGAGCGATGCGCCGGTCTCGTAGAGGTGCGAGATGTGGCAGAGCACCAGCGGCGGGGTGCCCTGCTCGGTCAGCGCGGCGGTCAGCGCCTCGGTGACGGCCGCCCGCAGCGCGTGCAGGTTCGACCAGAAGGTGACCGTCTCCAGCGTCTCGATCAGCAGGCCGGCGTCCAGCAGCGGATCGCGCAGGTACGGCGCGCGGTAGCGGCCCCTGCGCCAGGCCTCGCCGCCCTCACTGCCGAGCAACTCGCCGCCCGCGGCGGTGAGTACGGCGGTGGCGCCGGCCCGTCGGGCGGCCACGTCGGCGGCCGTGCCCTCGTAGCCGGTGACGGCCAGGCAGCCGCCCGGGCCGCCGCCGAACATCTTGCCCGGGTCGGTCAGGTTGATGCTGGTCTCGGTCTCGTCGGAGAGCCGCAGCACGGTCGGCACCGGGCCGTCCTGCACGAGCCGGCGCAGCGCGTCGGCGCCCGCCTCGAAGGACTCGAACTTCCAGGCCTCGAAGACCCGTTCGGCGGGCGCGGGGCGCACCCGGACGGTGACCGAGGTGATCACGCCCAGCGTGCCCTCGGAGCCGAGCACGAGCTGGCGCAGGTCGGGGCCGGCCGCCGACTTGGGCGCGCTGCCCAACTCGACCGTCCCGCGCGGGGTCGCCAGCACCAGGCCGACCACCATGTCGTCGAAGCGGCCGTACCCGGCGGACGACTGCCCGGCCGAACGGGCCGCCGCGTAGCCGCCGATGCTCGCGCCCTCGAAGGACTGCGGGAAGTGGCCGAGCGTCAGCCCATGCTCGCGCAGCAGCCGTTCGGCCTCGACGCCGCGCAGGCCCGCCTGCAGCGTCGCGGTGCGCGAGACCTCGTCGACCGCGAGCAGTGCGTCGAGCCGCTTGAGGTCCAGGGCGACCACGCCGGCGAAGCCCTCGCGGGCGGGGGCCAGGCCGCCGACCACCGAGGTGCCGCCGGAGTACGGGACCACCGCGATGTTCAGCTCGGCGCAGCGCTCGAGCAGCGCCACCACGTCCTGGTGCGAGCCGGGGTACACCACGGCGTCGGGCGCGTCGGAGGCGTCGCCGGCGCGCAGCCGCAGCAGGTCGGGGGTGGACCAGCCACGGGTGTGGGCGATCCGGGCCTCGTGCGCGGAGCTGACGTGCTCGGCGCCGACGACCGCCGTGAGCGCGGCGAGTGCCGTGCCGTCCAGCGCGGGGGCCGGCAGCGCGATCGCGGCCGGCTCGACCGGTCCGGTGGCGGGCTCCGTCACCCCGAACGCGGCCAGCGTCTCGCGGGCGGCGGCCGGCAGTTCGGTCCGGTGGGCGGGGTCGCCCCAGCGGTAGGGGTGGAAGTCCACGACGGGCAGGTCTGACTCGGTCATCGTTGAGGGTCCTCGTGGTTTCGGGAGCGGCCGGCTCGGTGAGCCCGCTGATACACTTCTACATGTGGTGTCGCAGCGAATCAACACTGAGAACAATACTGACGGTGGCGGGCCCAGGGCCGCCAACGCCATCCCCGAGGAGCTGATCCTCGACGCGGCGTTCCGGCTGCTGATGACCATCGGCATGCAGCGGATGACGATGGCGGACCTGGCCCGCCAGGCCGGCGTCTCGCGCGCGACGCTGTACCGGCGCTGGGGCAGCGTGCGCGAGGTGATCGGCGCGCTGACCACCCGGGTCTGGATGGAGCTGGTGGAGAGCTCGTTCCCGGACGGGACCTCGGCGACCCGCGAGTTCCTGGTCGACGGCGTGGTCCGGCTCGCGCGCGGGATCCGGGTCCACCCGCTGCTGCGCAAGATCATCGAGCTGGACCCGGACTTCCTCACGCCGTACCTGCTGACCCGGCGCGGCGCGAACACCAACCACCAGCTCGACCTGCTGGAGAGCGCGATCCGGGCGGGCATCGCCGACGGCTCGGTCCGCCCGGGTGATCCCGCGCTGCTGGCCCGCGCGGTGCTGCTCACCGCGTGGTCGTTCACGCTCACCGGCCCGGTGTTCGTGGACGCGCCGGAGGGCACCGGGCCCGAGGTGGACCGGCTCGACGCCGAACTGCGCCTGCTGCTGGACCGCTACCTCGCCCCGCCCGCCCCCGGCCACTAGCCACCCCCAGTCACTAGCCACCCCCCAGCCCGCTCCTCGCCCCGCCCCCTCGCCCCGGAAGACAGGATTGAAGCGTGCGCCCCTCCCCAGGTGACTCCGTCCGCCGCGACTCCTCCCTCAACGCCGCCCGCCGGGCCCGGGAGCTCGCCGCCCTGGAGCAGGAAGTCGGCCCGGTTGACGTCCTGGTCATCGGCGGCGGCGTCACCGGCGCCGGAGTCGCGCTGGACGCCGCCTCCCGAGGCCTCTCCGTCGTGCTCGCCGAGAAGCACGACCTCGGCTTCGGCACCAGCCGCTGGAGCTCGAAGCTGGTGCACGGCGGTCTGCGCTACCTCGCCTCCGGCAGTGTCGGCATCGCGCACGAGAGCGCGGTCGAGCGCGGCATCCTGCTGGAGCGCACCGCCCCGCACCTGGTCCGGGCGCTGCCGCAGGTCGTCCCGCTGCTGCCCGGCACCGGCGCCGCGGCGACCGCGCTGGTCCGCACCGGCTTCCTGGCCGGCGACCTGCTGCGGATCGCCGCCGGCACCTCCTCCGCCACCCTGCCCCGCTCCCGCCGCCTCTCCCGCGCCGAGGTGCTGCGCTTCGCGCCCACCGTCCAGGACGCCGGCCTGCGCGGCGGCCTGGTCTTCTGGGACGGCCAACTGGCCGACGATGCACGCCTGGTGCTCGCCCTCGCGCGCACCGCCGCCGCCCACGGCGCACGGATCCTGACCCGCTGCTCCGCCGCCCGGGCGACCGGCAGCGGCGCGGTGCTGCGCGACGAGCTGACCGGCAGGAGCTTCCCGGTGCGGGCCCGGATCGTCATCAACGCGGCCGGCGTCTGGGCCGGCGAGATCGCCCCAGGGCTCTCGCTGCGCCCCAGCCGCGGCACCCACCTGGTCTTCTCCCAGGAGTCGTTCGGCGGCCTGAGCGCGGGTCTGACCGTGCCGATCCCCGGCGAGACGAACCGTTTCGTCTTCGCGCTGCCCGCCCCGGACAACCGGGTCTACGTCGGCCTCACCGACGAGGCCGCGCCCGGACCGGTGCCGGACGTGCCGCAGGCATCGGACGGCGAGATCGACTTCCTACTGCGGACCATCAACACCGCGCTGCGCACCCCGCTCACCCGCGCCGACCTGCTCGGCACGTTCGCCGGGCTGCGCCCGCTGCTCGACGACGGCACCGGCCGCACCGCCGACGTCTCCCGCAAGCACGCGGTGCTGACGGGCGCCGACGGGCTGGTCACGGTGGTCGGCGGCAAGCTCACCACCTACCGCCGGATGGCCCAGGACGCGCTGGACGCCGCACTGGCCCGCACCCCGCTGCCCGCCGCCCGCCCGTGCCGCACCCGCGCGCTGCCGCTGGTCGGCGCCGCCGACCGGGGCACCCTCGCGCGGGTCGCGGCCCCGCTGCGCCTGCTCCAGCGCTACGGCACCGAGGCCGCGGCCGTCCTCGCCGAGGCGGACGGCGACCCGGCGCTGCTCACCCCGATCGCCCCCGGCACGGCCACCACCCGCGCCGAACTCCGCTACGCCGTCCGCCACGAGGGCGCCCTGGACGCCGCCGACCTGCTCGACCGCCGCACCCGCATCGGCCTCGCCGCGGCCGATCGCGAACGCGCGTTGGCAGCGGCGGAGGAAGCCCTGGCCACGGCCTGAGGGGCTGACGGCCTGACGGCCTGGCACGGCTCCTACCGCCACGCGTCCAGCGCGACAGCGGCGCCGAACGCGAGGAAGCCCGCGCTCAGGCCCAGCATCCCCCAGGCGTAGCGCAGGTCTTCGGCCAGCCGGAAGCGCTCGGGGTGTCCGGGAAGGTGGCGCACCCGGACCTCGCGGCCGGTCCAGCCCATGCGGTGCGTGCTGGCCACCACACTCAATCCGCGCACCGTCAGGCCGTCGGCGGTGGTGAACTCGATGATCGGCGCGTAGCCGTCGCGATTGTTCGTGAGCGTCAGAGCGACCAGGTCGACCCCGATCACCCGCCCGGTCACCGGTACCCCGGCGAGTATCCGCCGGGTGCTCCGCAGCGCGTGCACCTTCGCGGCGAAGAACAGCGCGGAGGGCCAGCCGATCAGCAGCCCGATGATCAGCTGGTCGGGGTGGACGCGAGGCTGCCCGGCCCGCAGCGCGACCGCCGTGCCCACCAGCAGCGTCACCGCCGGCATCACGATGCCGAGCAGCGGCATCCGCGGCCCCAGGATCCGCAGCCGCGCATCGGACTCCTTACCCGTGCGGTGCCACAGCTGGACGGGCCGACCCGGCCAGACCCCGCCGAGGGCCCCGGTGACGGGGACTTGGCGTTGGATCGCCCTGCCGGTTGCCGTCGGGAGGAACAGGCCGGCCTCCAGCTCGGTCACGTCCCCCGCATCATCCGTGACCTGGCGCATGGTGGTGACCGTCGCCTGCATGGACACGTATCGCCGACCGCCCGGCCTGGTCCGCACCATTTGGTGCACACCGAGCACGATCACCACCAGCAGCAGGGCGGACCAGGCGCTGAGCAGCGGACCCCCGAAAACAATCATGATCGGCAGCATGCCGCACCGCCTCGCTGCTCCGATCAGGTGGTCCCCCCACGAACGAGTGATGATCCGGCACCGCGCCCCACGCCCGGCCAGTACGGTGCGGCCATGACGATCAGGACCTGGGCCCTCGTGGTGGCCGGCGCCGCACTGCTGACCACCGGCGCGAACCTGGCCCCGGCCGCCGTGGCCGGCGATGCGAGCACCCCGCGCAGCCCGTACGTCCGGACCGAGCTCTTCTTCGGCACCGCCCGGCCGAACGGCGGCCCGGCCGTGACGGAGCAGGAGTTCCAGGGCTTCCTGAACGACGAGATCACGCCGCGGTTCCCCGACGGCCTGACCGTCGAGCAGGCCGACGGCCAGTGGCGCGACAGCCACGGAGTGCTCGAACACGAGCACTCCTACGAGGTGATCCTGCTCGTTCCGGCGAACCAGGCGAAGCAGGCCGGGGCGCGGATCGAGCAGATCCGCGCCCGTTACGACAGCGCCTTCCAGCAGGACGCGGTGGGCCGGGTGGACGACTCGGTGCGCGCCTCGTTCTGACCGATGGTCCCCGCAGCCCTATGACTTCGGGTGCCCGAAGAGCTGGTCCAGCGTCCGGCGGTCGCGCTTCGTCGGCCGGCCCGCGCCGGGTTCGCGGATGGCGACCGGCGCGTTGAGCGGATCGCGGGCGGGCGGCGGTGGGCTGTTGTCGACGTAGCACTCGGTGGCGACCGAGGCGCCGACCCGCTTGCTGATCACCCGGGAGACCACGACCACCCGGTCCCAGTTCTCCTGGCGCAGGCGCACCTCGTCGCCCGGTCGCAGTGCCTGCGCGGGCTTGACCCGCTCCCCGTTGACCCGCACGTGGCCCGCCCGGCAGGCGGTGGCGGCCAGTGCGCGGGTCTTGGTCAGGCGGACCGACCAGATCCACGCATCGACCCGCACGGTCCCTTCGTCTACGGCCATGCCCCGACTCTAACCCGCCGCCCGCCCCGGGCCCGCCCCGATTTTCCGCCTGGGCGCAACCGCCGCCGCTGCCGCCGCCACGCCGCTGCCGTGGCCGCTGGGACCGCCGCTGGGATCCCCGCCGCCCGAGCCCGACCCACCTGACGATTACTCAGATGGCTGAGTTCATGTCAGCTCTGTTAAATCCTGCGCCAACTCTTGTTGGCCTGCGCATGACTGATCTATGTTCATCGCCAGTTGCCCGACCGAACGAAGATTCGGGCAGCTCGCGCCCTGCGCGCATGCTCGCCCCCGGTCCCCCACCACAGGAGGCAGTTCATGTTCCGCACCCCCACCACCGCCCGGGCCCGCCGGATAGCCCTCTCGCTCACCGGTGCCGCCCTTCTTGCCAGCGCCACCCTCGCCACCGCCGGTACGGCCAGCGCGGGTACGGCCTCTGCGGCCGGCGTCTTCAGCAAGGGCGGTACGTCCTGGGTGCACTCCTGCGCGACCCTCGCGGCGGGCGACACGATGTCCTGTAACGCGCTCAAGGTCACCAGCGTCACGCAGCACATCAGCCCGCTCGGCGTCAGCGCCAACGCGACGCCGGCCGGTTACGGCCCGAGCGACCTGCGCAGCGCGTACAACCTGCCCGCGAACGGCGGCGCCGGCCAGACCGTGGCCATCGTGGACGCGTACAACGACCCGAACGCCGAGTCGGACCTGGCCGTCTACCGCGCGCAGTACGGCCTGCCGGCCTGCACCACCGCGAACGGCTGCTTCAAGAAGGTCAGCCAGACCGGCACCAGCACCTACCCGGCGAACAACTCCGGCTGGGCGGGCGAGATTTCGCTCGACCTCGACATGGTCTCGGCGATCGCCCCCAACGCGCACATCATCCTGGTCGAGGCGAAGACCGCGAGCACCGCCAACCTCGGCCTCTCGGTGAACGAGGCGGTCAAGCTGGGCGCGAAGTTCGTCTCCAACAGCTACGGCGGCAGCGAGTCCTCCTCGGACCCGACCTACGACACCAAGTACTACTACCACCCCGGCGTGGCGATCACCGCCTCCTCCGGTGACAGTGGCTACGGCGTCGAGTACCCGGCGGCCTCGCAGTACGTGACGGCGGTCGGCGGCACCTCGCTCAGCAAGGCGTCCAACAGCCGCGGCTGGAGCGAGTCGGTCTGGAACACCTCCAGCACCGAGGGCGCCGGTTCCGGCTGCTCCACCTACGACGCCAAGCCGAGCTGGCAGAAGGACAGCGGCTGCTCGAAGCGCACGGTCGCGGACGTCTCGGCGGTCGCCGACCCGGCCACCGGTGTCGCGGTCTACCAGACCTACGGCGGCTCGGGCTGGAACGTGTACGGCGGCACCAGCGTCGCCTCGCCGCTGATCGCGGGCGTCTACGCGGACGCCGGCGCCCCCAGCGCCGCCATCCCGGCCGCCGACGCCTACGCGCACCCCTCCGCGCTGAACGACGTGACCAGCGGCGCCACCGCCACCTGCAGCCCGTCCTACCTCTGCACGGCGGGCCCGGGCTACGACGGCCCGACCGGCCTCGGCACGCCGAACGGCCTGGCGGCCTTCACCGGCTGACGCCGCCCGGCAGACCGGCCTGCCGGGTCCCCACACCCGGCAGGCCCGGGGCCCCTTTCGGCCCCGACATCCAGCGCTCCCCGGCGCCGCACCTGAGCCCGCCGACCCCATCGGGTCGGCGGGCTCAGGGCTGCGGAAAAGTAGGGGTTGACCTGCGGAAAAATAGGGGCAAACTGGTCAGTACACCGGAACACCGGAGAGAGCCGCACCGCCGACGGAGACGTTCGCCGGCCGTCCGAGTGACCCCCATCCAGGCTCTGGCCAGACCCCCGGCCGGGGTCCGATCGGTACCGGAGCGCTCAGGCGACGACCGAGACTCACGGAACGAGACGGATCCGCCGGGGGCCGCCGTATGCCCCCGCGCCGATGTTTCAACTGGCAAGCGGCACGCCAGGCATAAGGAATGACCAACGCGCTGCCCACCACCGCTCTTCGTTTCTCCGACCAGGTCCGGGACGCCCTGGAACAAGGCCGCCCGGTCGTCGCGCTCGAATCGACGATCATCGCGCACGGCCTGCCCCGCCCCCGCAACCTCGCCGTGGCCCGCGAGTTGGAGGATCTCGTCCGCGCCGGCGGCGCCGTCCCGGCCACCGTCGCCGTGCTGGACGGCGTCCCGCACATCGGGCTCGACAAGGACGGCCTGGAGCGGATCGCGCAGGACGCCTCGCTGCGCAAGCTCGGTGCCCGCGACCTCGGCCCGGCCCTCGCCGCCGGCGCCAGCGGCGCCACCACCGTCTCGGGCACCGCCTTCCTCGCCGCCCGCGCCGGGATCCGGATCTTCGCGACCGGCGGTCTCGGTGGCGTGCACCGCGACTTCGCGGTCAGCCAGGACGAGTCCGCCGACCTCACGCTGCTCTCCCGGACCAGGATCACCGTGGTCTGCGCGGGAGTGAAGTCGATCCTGGACGTGCCGGCGACGCTGGAACGCCTGGAGACGCTCGGCATCGGCGTCCTCGGCTACCGCACGGCCGAGTTCCCCGGCTTCTACCTCCGCAGCTCCGGGCGCCCGGTGGACTGGACGGTCGAGGAGCCGGCCGCAGTGGCAGCCGTGATGCGCGCCCAGGACGCGCTGGGCGGCGTGGACTCCGCGCTGATCGTGGCCAACCCGGTGCCGCAGGCCGAGCAGCTCGACCCGCAGCTGCACGACCAGGTGCTCGCCGAGGCCCTGCTCGCGGCCGAACGCGCGGGCGCCACCGGGCAGGCGGCCACGCCGTTCCTGCTTGCCTACCTCAACGAGCACACCGAGGGTGCCTCGCTCGAAGCCAACCTCGCGGCGGTGCGCGGCAACGTCCGGCTCGCCACCGAGATCGCCGCCCAGTGGGCGCAGCCGCACGCATGACGCCCGCCCCGGCCCCAGGCGCACAGGGCAGCCCCGCCGGAAGCCCCGCCGGAGCGCTGCTCGTCATCGGCGACGTCGCGACCGACATCGTCGCCCTGCTCGGCGAACCGCTCGCCGCGCACACCGACACCGCCGCCCGGATATCGCACCGCGCGGGCGGCTCGGCGGCCAACACCGCCGCCTGGGCGGCGCACGCGGGCGCCGAGGTGCGGCTGCTCTCCCGGGTCGGCGCCGACTCCGCCGACTGGCACCGCACCGAGCTGCGCGGCGCGGGGGTCCGCCCGCACCTGGTCGTCGATCCCGAGCAGCCGACGGCCGTGGTGATCGCGCTGGTCGACGCGCAGGCCGAGCGCTCCTTCGTCACCGACAGCGGCGCGGCCGTCCGGCTCGGTCCGGACGACTGGGATCCGGCGCTGCTCGACGGCGTCGCCCGGCTGCACCTCTCCGGCTACCTGCTCTTCCCCGAGCCGGGCCGCCGCCTCGCCGCCCGCGCGATCGCGGCCGCCCGCGCGGCGGGGGTGCCGGTCAGCGTGGACCCGGCTTCCACCGGCTTCATCGAGCGGCTCGGCGTCGGCACGTTCCTGGCCGCCCTCGACGGCGTCGAGCTGCTGCTGCCCAACCTCGCCGAGGCCCGGCTGCTGACCGGCGCGACCGACCCGCAGACCTGCGCCGAGCGGCTCAGCGCGGCCTTCGGCACCGCCGTCGTCAAGCTTGGCCCGCGCGGCGCGCTCGCCGCCCGGGACGGCGCGGTGCTCGCCCGGGTGGACGGCGTGCCGGCGACGGCGGTGGACAGCACCGGCGCGGGCGACGCGTTCAGCGGCGGTTTCCTCGCCGCCTGCCTGCGCGGCGGGCGCCTCGCCGAGGCGACGGCGGCGGGGTGCCGGCTGGGCGCCCGCGCCGTGACCGTCGTCGGCGGCCGCCCGGTGCTCCTGCCGCCCGCCGAATAACGCCGACTGTCCCATGAGATGACTTCTTGCACCGTCCGAGCGACAGGGCGCATCGCAGTCTGGGCGCGAGGGGAACGGTTGGAGGACGAACCGTCCCGGCAGGTAACCGTCCCGGCAGCTAAGAGGTCGACATGAAAAGGCTCCGCACCCTCACTCTCACAATCGCCCTGATCCTCGGCGTCGGCATGCCCGCGGCTGCCGCACAGGACCACGGTGGATCAGCGCCGATGGCCGGCGCGCCGCGTGTCAGCGCGGCCCTGGAGGAGCATGACGGCCCGCCCGTGGACGTTCTCGGGGGAGAGACGGGCATCGCCACGGTTCACTGCCCGGCGGGTGAAGTCCCGACCGGTGGGGGAGCAGTAGGGACTGGACCGGGGACCGGAATCACCAGGTTCATCAGTGCCTTCGCCATCACCAACTCCTTTCCGCAGGGCGATACCTGGGTGGTGTCGGGCCTGAACACCTCGGCATCGACACAGAGTCTGTGGGCATTCGTGGTGTGCAGTACGGCAACGCACACCGTGGTCGAGGCCGCAGCCGGGTTGCTGAATCCGGGCAACGCCGGATCCTCGACGGCAACCTGCCCGGTGGGCCAGGCTCCCACCGGAGGTGGGATGGAGTCGAGCGGGACCGAAGTGACCCTTGCTTCTTCGGCGGCCACGAGCACCGGCTGGTCGCTGCGATTCACCAACAACAGCGGGGCCGTGCAGTCCCCTCGGGCCGTGGTGATCTGCTCGACGACGCCCCACTCCGTCAACACCAGTGCCGGCAGGGACGTCGCTCCGGGAGCCGGAGCTATTGACAGCATCACCTGTCCGTCAGGGCAGGCTCTTACCGGCGGGGGAGTCGTGACCAACAACGCCGGCGTGTTCGTCTCCGAGATGGCGGGCGGCACTGCCTTTTCGAGCGTGCAGGTCATCAACCGCACCAAGTCCACCGTGCACATCGCCGACCAGGCGATCTGCACCGCTGTGTAGGTCTACGGCTGGAGCGTCGGCCCGGCCCTGGCCCCTGCCCCAGGTGCTAGCTCAGGGCGGGACCGGCACCGCGGGTGGCGCCGAAGCCGGTCTCGTGATCCCAGACGTGCGTGCAGCCCGGGCACTGGAGGTGCAGCAGGCTGCCGGTGTTCGCGATCAGGTAGCGCCAGTGCTCGCCGCAGCTGCGCTGCTCGCTGCACGCGGTGCAGCCCCGGGCGTCGTCGCAGCCGGGGCAGGCCACCCAGGCGCGGCGGCCGATGTCGGCCTGCGGATCAATCGGCAGCACGACGCGGCTCCCCTCCGGGCGTCCCGGGGCGTGCGGGCAGCACACCGGCGGCCACGAGCTCGTCGTGGACGCGCTGCTGCTCGGCGTCGAGGCCGGAGTAGAGCAGGGCGTACGCCGCCTCCTCGTCCTGGAGCGCCGCCAGCGGGTCCCAGTCCGGTCCGAGCGCGGCGACGACCTCGGCCCGGCGGCGCATCTCGCCGGCGGTCAGGTCGATGTCGAACGCTGTGAGCTGGGGTTTCGGGTCGCTCGAAGCGGCGGTGTTCGAAGACATGCCGCCATGGTTAGGCAAGGCTTACCTGCAAGTCAACGTGTTCCCGGCCACCCTGCAGCGCGCTCGGCGGCCCTGTCGTTGTTCGTTCACCCAGGACTCGGGTACTCCCGCTGCCTCCGCAGGCGGCTCTAAGCTGCCCGCCGTGCTACTCATCCGTTCATCGCATCCATCGCACTCGTCACGTCGGACGCATCCGACGCATTCACTGAAGCGGGTCGCCCATGGCTGACTGGGTGACCATCTCCGCGCTCGCCACCGCGGGCGGAACGCTGGTGCTTGCGGGCGCCTCGTTCGCCTCGATCCGCTCGGCGGACCGGGCCGCCGTCTCCGCCGAGCGCGCGCTGCTCGCCTCGCTGCGCCCGCTGCTGATCTCCTCCCGGCTCGAAGCGCCGCAGCAGAAGCTGATCTGGCACGACGGGCACTGGGCGCACCTCGGCGGCAGCGCGGGCTACCTGCGGCTTGCGGACGAGAGCGTCTACCTGGCCGCCTCCATCCGCAACGTCGGCCCGGGGCTGGGCGTGATCCACGGCTGGCGCCTCGCGGACGGCTCCGGGTACGGGGACCCGGGTCACCCGGACCCGTCCTCGTTCCGGCGCCAGTCCCGCGACCTCTACGTGGCCCCGGGCGACACCAGCTTCTGGCACGCGGCCATCCGCGATCCGCAGGACCCGGACTACGCGGCGCTGATCGATCCGATCAAGAACCGTGAGCGCGTCAACATCGACCTCCTGTACGGCGATTACGAGGGCGGCCAGCGGACGATCAGCCGCTTCGCGCTGATTCCGGCGAAGAAGGACGAGGACCGCTGGATCTGCCAGGTGCTCCGGCACTGGAGCCTCGACCGCCCCGGTCCGCGCTGACGGCAGGGGTAGGGCGGGGGTGGGGCAGGTGGCTCAGTTGGCGGACCGGCGGTGGCGGCGCCAGTCGATGCCGGTGGCGGGTGGGGACGGGGGCGGTCCGCAGCGCGGGCAGTGGCAGACGGGCCAGTCGAGGGTGCTGCGCAGTTCCCAGAAGGGGTGGGGGTCGACTTCGCAGGTCGGGAGCAGCTCGATCTGCCGGCCGGTGGGGGTGATCCGGTAGACCCGGATCGTCATGCGGCTCATGTGCTCAGTTCCTTTCGCATACCGGGCAGTTGGGCCAGCCGAGCGGGCATGGCCGTGGGGCGGCAGTGGCGGGTGGGCGGGGCGGCGTCGGTGAGGATGAGGATGGGGATGTTGTCGCGATGCCGCCCAGCCGCCCCAACAAGCCGTTGAGCAAGCCGAGTTCGATGATCACGTGCTCGGCTGGCCCTTGGGGACGTACCAGACCGCACCGCCCTCCGTCTCGATCCGCTGGGCGCCGAGCGCAGAGAGCAGCGGGTGACCGTCATCGGCCCGGGGGCTGGCGAGGAGGCGGCGCAGGGCGGCGTACTCGTTGAGCACCTTGGCGAGGGACTGCGCCGTCCGGCCGGTACAGGTGCCGAGGTTGACCTGCGGACCCGATTCGAGCAGCTCCGCGCGGTGGACTGGGCGGAGGTCGGGCCAGGGTGTGATGCCGGCGTCTTCGAGCGCGTCGGAGAGCATCTCGAAGACGACGCGCGACTGGGCCCGGTGCTGTCTGGTGATGTCGTCGATGGCGTCTTCGCGGTCTTCGGCGGGCATCGGGGGCTCCTTGTTTATATGACGATTCCGATGGTTGGCTTTTCGAGGCAGAACACGGCATTTCTGGCCGAAGCCGCGAAAATCCTGCCCGCTGTCTGCACACTTAGTCTCAGTGCGTGAAGGGCCCGGTACCTACCGTTTTGGCATGACAGATCGTCAGTCATAGGACAGTTGGCCCGTCATAGGACAGACGCCTTGTCATAAAGGGGGTTTGCTGCTGATGTCGCCGCGCAAGCGAGAGACGCCGATGGTGCCGGATGAGGATGAGCGCCAGCTGAGCAACCATCAGAGATTGGGGCAAGGAACTGCGTGTCTGGCGCGAGCTCCGCCAGAAGACCCAGGGGCAGCTGGCTGCGGCCGCACACTGTGATCAGTCGTGGATCTCGGCCTTGGAGCACGCGCGGCGGGTGCCAACTGAGGAGTTCGCCAAGTCGGCGGATGACTTCCTTCAGACGCACGGAGTCTTGTCCCGGTTGCTGCCGGGCGTGCTGCAGGAGACCGGAGAGCATCATCGGGACTGGGTTCGGCACTGGCAGGAGTTGGAGGCGAAGGCTTCGACTGTCCGACACCTGGAAACCGGCTTCCTGGCTGGGGTGCTGCAGACAGAGGAGTACATGCGAACCATCTACAAGGAGTACGACGTTGCTGTTCCTCCAGAGCTTCTGGAGGAGCGGGTCGCCACGCGGCTGGCTCGACAGCGCCGACTCCGCGAACCCGGAGCGCCGTTGTGGAGTCTGCTGCTGTGTGAGCAGACCTTGCGCCTGCGAGTCGGCGGACCGGCACTTATGGCCCGGCAGCTTCAGGCGGTGCTGGATGCGAGCATGCTTCCCAATGTCACCATCCAGGTGCTGCCCTTCGAAGTCGGCGAGCATGGCGGCCCGGGATTCTCAATGCTGCTGATGGAGCTGCCTGGTGAGGCAAACGTGCTCTACTCGGAGAGCGTGACACGTGGGCACTTTGTCACCGATGAGGTTGAGTACTTCAGGTACTCACAACGTTTCGACCGGGCCCGGGCCCATGCGCTGAACATAGCTGACTCGGCGGGACTGATTCGCCAGATCAGATCAGAGATGATCAACCTGCTGCCATCACGCGATCTGTCTTCCGTCCCATGGCGTAAAGCGGCCTACGCTGGGGGATGCACCAGCCAGGCCGATCGCCGCGACGCCTCGCAGCCTACCCACGCCTGTGACGGCTGCGGTGGCTCACGTGCCTCGCTTCCATCAGCTCGGTGGTCCACCAGTCTCGTGGGACTTCAGCCGGGCGAGTTCGGTGAGGTCTGAGAGATCCTGGAAGGGATGATCAACATGTCATCAGTCCGCGAGCTGCCGGGCGCTTCCTGGCGCAAGTCCACTTATTCGGAGGGCAACGGCGGGGCCTGCATCGAGGTGGCTGACGGCTTCGAACTCGTGCAGCCCGTCCGTGACAGCAAGGACCCGCATGGCCCGGTGCTCTCCTTCCCAGCCCCCGCCTGGTCCGCCTTCGTCACGGGCATCCGCACCGGCGAGTTCGGCGAGGTCTGAGCAGTCCGGGAAGACCGCACACCTGACGGGGCGTTCCCTCGCGCTTCCTGAGCCGGAGGCGCAGGAAGCCCCATCAGTGTCCCCGCCGGCGGCGAATCCACCGGCCTCGGCCCGGTCACCTGCGAAAATCGCTGTCCCATCACCGGAGAGCGGTGATAGAAATCCGGCGTGCAAAACACTCTTGAGTTCTCCGACCTGCTGCGACTGATCGACGAGCGGTCGACCGCCTTCCGCGCCGCGGTTGCCGCCGCGCCCAGCCTCGACGTGCAGGTGCCGACCTGCCCCGGGTGGACGCTGTTCGATCTGCTGAAGCACCTGGGCGGGGGAGACCGTTTCTGGGCCGCCATCGTCGGCGCCGGGCCCGCCGACGGTCCGCCGGCCGAGGCCGTCGCCGCGCGCGCCGCCCTGGAGCTGCCGAACGAGCGCGAGGCCCTGCTGGACTGGCTGGCCGCATCGACGGAGCTGCTGCTGGGCGCCCTGCGCAAGGCGGGCCCGGAGAGCGGTTGCTGGGCGTGGTGGAGTCCGTTGCAGTCGCCGCTCAGCGCCGGCGGGGTGGCCCGGCACCGGGTCCAGGAGACCGCTGTGCACACCTACGACGCCCAGCTCAGCATCGGCGCCCCGGAGCCGCTGCCGACCGAGCTCGCGCTCGACGGCGTCGAGGAGTTCCTGTTCAGCTGCTGTGCGACGTCGAGCGCCTGGCCGCACGAGCCCACCGCCTTCGACTTCCACGCCACCGAGGGCCGCTCCTGGCGCCTCACGGTCGACGCCGACGGCGCACGCACCACCAGCATCCCCGTGCCCGGCAGCGCCGCCGGCGAGGACTTCGACCCGGCCCCCACTGCCGTCCACGGCACGGCCGCCGACCTGGTCCTCTTCAACTACGACCGCATCCCGGTCAGCTCCCTGGGCGTCGACGGGGACGTCGAGCTGTGGGGCCTGCTCCGCGCCTGGGAGCCGGAGGACTAGGACGCAACGGAACCGGCCGCCCCGCCGCCGCGGTCACTTCGCCGCGGCGGCACCCCGGGGTTGATCAATTGCCCAACACCGTCTCAGGCGTCAAGCCGATTCGCGGCAACCCTCGCGGCAATGCCGCCGCGCACCGCCGCAGCCGCCGAGCTGTCGGGCTTGCGCTCCGCCTGGCTGCGGAAGCACGTCACGAACTCATCGGCGAGGCCAAGGCGGGGATAGCGGCCCAGCACCTCGGCCCTGAACTCGGCCGAGAAGTCGTCCACGTTCCGGCCGGAGATGTCCAGGCTGGTCGAGCGCTCCAGCAGGTGGCCCTCGGGGTCCATGCCGACATCGACCTCGTCCCACATGTGCCTGACGATCACCTCCGACACCCGTGTGCGCCGTGCCGCCGGCCAGCCGGCACCGGCCGCGAAGACCCAGCCCACGTGCCCGCCCGCTTCGTCGAACGACACGGTGTGGTTGTCGAACTCCTTCACCAGACCGATGTCGTGGAGCATCGAGGCCACGTACAGCAGCTCCGGGTCGAACGCGATCTCACGTGACGTGCCGTAGGCCGCCGCCCACAGGTAGGCACGCACGGAGTGGTTCAGGAGCGCGGGTGAACAGTAGGCGGACGCCACTTCGAGGGCAGCGGTGCACGCACGCGTGTCAGGGATCTTCAGATCATCGAGGTTCACGACGGCGAGTATCCCGTGAAGGCCCGAGCCTGGTTCCGCCGGGTGGTCCAGGCGTGATCGCCAGGTGGCAAGGCGGGGTGTGCCGGTCAGCGCAGCCCCGCCGGCCAGACCGGCGGGGCTGCGCTGACCGGCTCGGGCCGCCTACTGGGGCTGGTCGATCACCATGGTGAAGCTGAGGACCATGATCTGCTCGTACTTCGGGGGGAAGCTGCTGGCGATCCTGAGGAGGGACTTTGGGTCGATGTCGATGTCGTTCTGCTCGATGGTGATCGTCTTGCCCTTGCCGTCCTTGTGGCTGTCGCCGACCTTGACGATCGCCTCCTTGTCCGGGCTGGAGACGGTCAGGGAGGACGTGATGTTGTCGAAGTCGTCGCCGACGTCACCCGTCGCAGTGAGGGTCTTGCTGCGGCCGGCGAACTTCGAGTCCTCGTACAGCGTCACCGTCCACCCCTTCGGGATGGTCACCGAGCTGATGAAGTCGTCGTCATCCAGCGCGCTGGTGTCATAGGCGCCGGGCTGCAAGGTCTGGCTCTTGCCCTTGCAGCCGCGCTCACCGTGAACGATCACGTGTTCGGTAGCCATGATCCCCTCAAATTCCGTCAGTTGGGACAAGACGGTGGCGACTTTAGGGGGCATGGGCTGCCGATGGCGGTGGACTCGCCTGACCATCACTCGTTCGGGTATTGCCGGGGTCCGTCAGGCGTCGCTCGGGGGCCGGTGGCGCTGGTAGTGGCGGGCCGCGCGGGCGCGGTTGCTGCAGGAGGGCTTGCAGAACTCCTGCCGGCCGTGCCCCTTGAGGAAGTAGCGCACGCAGCGCGGGGCCGTGCAGGCACGCAGCTGCTCGCGCCGAGGGCCGGCCAGGAAGTCGATGGCGGAGCGGGCCAGGGCTGCGGTCAGCGCGACGAGCGGGTCCACAGCGGGACCGGCGACAATCGTCTGCCGGAGCGGCGGTTCGCCTGCCGGCCAGGTCAGTTGCGGACTTGTCGCGACTCGCCGGGCGGCTGCGTTGAGCCGCTCGACCGCGTCATCGACGGAGATCAGCCGATGGGCGTCCGCACTGCTCGGCGGCGCCGGGCTGACCGCGCGTGCGAACAGGGCGCGCACCGCCTCGCGCAGTGACACGACGGCCGACCGGGCCTCCTCGTCGATGGTGAGCCCGTGTACGTCGACGACCCCGTCGAGCAACTCGGCGACGCCGCCGCCCAGCCAGGCCGCCAGGCCCGCCGGATCCGACAGGTCGTCCGCCACGCCGCCATCGCCGTCATGGCGGATGGTGCCCGCCAGCTCGAGCGCCAGGCACCGCTCCACCGTCTCCGTGCCGTCCATGGGCTCCATTCGATCACGCTCACGGTCTGCCGCGCCGCTTGCCTACTTGATCAAGGGGCGACGCATACTCTACCGTCCCTAACGCATAGGAACGAGTTTAGCGTTAGACGCACAGGTTCCTCGATCCAGACCCCTCGATCCCGAAAGGGCGACCCATGGTCCTCCTGGCACACATCAGCGATCTCCACCTCGACGGCACGGCCCGCGCCGCCGAACGGGCCACCCGCGTCATGGACCACCTCCGGGCGCTACCGCAGCGCCCCGACGCGCTCATCGTCACGGGGGACATCGCCGACCACGGCGATCCGGCCGAGTACCGGCAGGCCGCCCGGATCCTCGCCGCGCCCTTTCCCGTGCTGACCTGCCCCGGCAACCACGACAAACGGGCGGTCTACCGCACGGCCTTCCTGGGCCAGCCGGCCGCCGACGGGCCGATCAACAGCGTCCATCACGTCGCGGGCACGGCGATCCTCATGGTCGACTCGACCATCCCCGACCGTCATGACGGCCTGCTCGCGCCGGAGACGCTCGCCTGGATCACCACGACCCTCGACGGTCTGGATCCCGCCACCCCGGCCCTGCTCGCCTTCCACCACCCGCCGGTGCTCCTGCACCACCCGGTGCCCGACTCGCTCCGGCTCGGAGAGCCCGACCAGCTGGCCGCGTTGCTGGCCGCGTACCCGCAGGTCCTGGCCGTCTTCACCGGCCACGCCCACACCAGTGCCGCCGTCGAGTTCGCCGGCCGGCCCCTGCTGGTGGCCCCTGCCACGATCTGGACGCTGGGACTGCCTTGGCAGGGCACGCAGCTCGCCGACCTGGAGGCGCCGCCTGGGCTGGCCTTCCACGTCATCGAGGACCGGCAGGTCGTCACCCACTTCCGCGTCGTGGGCTGACCGGCCACCGCCGTGAACCCCTACGCCGTAGTCGGATTCCTGGGCGCGGTCCTGCCGCTGGTCGCGACGCCGGGGGCGAGCCTTACGCTGCTCGTCCAGCGGGTCACGACCGGCGGCAGGCGCGCGGGGCTGCCGGTCGCGCTCGGTACGGCCACCGGTCTGTACGTCCATGCCACGCTGGCGGCGCTGGGCCTGTCCGCGCTGGTCATGCGGTCGAGCCAGGCGTTCGCCGCCGTCCGGCTCGCCGGGGCGGCCTATCTACTGGTCCTGGGCATCTCGATCTGGCGCTCCGCCACGCCCCGGCCCACCAAGCGACGCAGCGCCCTCGCCCGGCCGCCGTGGGCCCGGAGCTCGACGTACACGCAGGCGCTGCTGGGCAACGTGCTCAACCCCAAGGCGGCGTCCATCTACCTCACGCTGGCGCCGCAGTTCATCGACCCCCACCGGTCCCTGCCGCAACAGATCCTGATCCTCGCCACCGCCCAGGCCGCCCTCGTCACCCTCTGGCTGCTGATCTGGACGCTCATCCTCGGCAGTGCCCGCCGAGTCGCAGTCGCAGCCTCCCCACGCTTCAAGGTGATCCTCAACAGGATCACCGCCACCGTCCTCGTGGGACAGGCCGTGCGCACGGCAGTCACCTGACCGCTGCGCCAGAAGTCGGCCCGGCCGACCTCTGCCGACGGCAGGAAGCCAGGTGAACTTGTGGGCCGGCTCACCATCGCCCAGGTGCTGCACAACGAGTGACCCCGCCACCCCTGGGCCGGGGTGGCGGGGTCGCTGGGAGGCCTAGCGGCGCCTCAGTCGATGCAGAACTCGTTGCCCTCGATGTCCAGCATCGGGATGCACGAATCGTTGCCGTCATACAGCGTTTGCACGTGTACCGCGCCGAGCGGGACCAGCCGTGCGCACTCGGCCTCAAGGGCGGCGAGGCGCTCTTCGCCCACGAGTCCGGTGCCGACGCGTACGTCGAGATGCAGCCGGTTCTTGGCGGCCTTCCCTTCGGGGACGCGCTGGAAGTACAGGCGCGGGCCCACGCCCGAGGGATCGATGCAGGCGAACCATGAATCCTGCTTCTCGGCTGGCTGCGAGCTCTTGTACTCGTCCCACGTGGCAAACCCCGCCGGTGGCGGCGGCACGACGTACCCCAACACCTCGCACCAGAAACGAGCGAGGCGCTCAGGTTCTGCGCAGTCGAAGGTGACCTGGAACTGTTTGATCGGCGATCCCATCGCGCCACCATAGCGGCGCGTGCTGTTTCGCTGCACGCAAATATGATCAACAAACGCCACGGCCGCGGCCGCGGCGTGCGGCGGACGGTAGTCCACCCAAGGGCGTTGTCGGGGGCGATAGTTCAGGTACGGCCTGATCTCGGCTGCCAGGCAAGCATCTGTTCGAACACATAGGCGTGTATCGAACGACAGTGCCCATCCAGGGCTCTCGCCTGTCCCTCCATCCCCACGGGTATCGCCCCTGCGTGGTACGGGCGGCGATGCTGTCCCGTTTTGGCCAAAGATCGCGATGTCGGGGATTCGGGCGTGTGCGAGCGCCGCAAGGCGGAAGGATTGCCGTGACGCGCTTCGGGTCGGGGGGTTGCCGTTCCAGCTTGTGACCGGGTCCTTCCCGTTCGATGACTTGTTGCGTCCATGACATGACATTCCTGATGTCCGCCACCCGTTGTGCCCGGACATCACCACGCCTTGAGGAGACAGCAGGATGACCGTGAACTCTGAGCCCGTCGAGCCGAGCGCGTACGTGACGCAGCAGAACCAGGCCGCCGCCAAGAACCTCCCCACTGACTCCAACGACTTCGAGTTCGCCCAGCGGGGTCTGCTTGCGGTGTCCGAGGTCCCCGTCGTCCTGTCCCGGGACGGCAAGAACGCTGTCTGGGACTTCACGGCCTTGGAGTTCGTGGAAGGCGGGGACGCGCCGGGCCCGGTGGCCCCGGCGGTGTGGCGCCAGGGGCAACTGGACAACCCCAGCGGGCTGTTCCAGGTCACCTCGGGTGCGAGCGGCACCCTCTACCAGGTGCGGGGACACGACCTCGCCAACCTGACCATCGTCACCGGCACCACCGGCCTGGTGGTGATCGACCCGCTCGGCTCGTACGAGACGGCCCGCGCGGCGCTCAAGCTCTACCGCGACACGACCGAGGACGCCCGACCGGTGCGTGCCGTGATCTACACCCAGAGCGGGGTGGACCACTTCGGCGGCGTCCGCGGGCTGTTCGCCGACGCCGGTGACACCGTGCCCGCGGACCTGAAGATCTATGCGCCCGACGGCTTCCTCGCCGACGCGACGCTGCGCCACGTCACCAACGGCGCGCACACCGCACAGCTGGTCGACTACGCCTACGGCACCCGACTCGCTGCGGGCCCGGACGGCCTGGTCGACTCCGACCTCGGCCGTACCGTCTCGATCGGATCGCAGACGTTCCTGGCCCCCACCGACACCGTCGGCGGTCTGCTCCCGGCCGCGACCTCGCAGGCGAGCTGGCCCGCCTCCACCGGCATCCCCTGGCAGGACGGCCTGTACGTCGTCACGGTGGACGGGGTGCAGCTGGTCCTCCAGCCCGCAGGTGGTCACGCCTCCCCGGCCGAGATGAACGTCTACCTGCCCGCGTTCCAGACCGTCTACCTCGCCGGCCCCGGCCTGCTCGGGAGCCCCAGCCAGACCCGCGCCGCCTTCCTGGACGCAGCGAACACCGCCTTCGGCACCACCGCCGTGGCGGGCGCAGCCGCCTACGGGTGGCCGGTCTGGAGGACGGAGACGGATGCGACGACCGTCTCCACCTGGATCGCCGCCCGCCGCACGGCCGCCACCAGCGTCCCCGACGCCGGTGCGCCGGCGGCCGTGTTCGCCACGCCCGGCTATTTGGGCACCCCGACCCGTACCGTCCGCGAGGTGTGGTCCGCGCTGACCGGTGCCGCCCTGGGTGCAGCCCAGCTCAGCGTCACCGCGAAGGCGGCCCTGATCACCCAGGGAGGCGCGGCCAAGGCAGTGGCCGCCGCCCAGAGCGCCTACGACGCGGCTGTGCCCGACTACGCGCAGGCCGTGCTGCTCCTCGACCCGGTGATCTCCGCCGCCTCGATCCCGCTGGCCGTGCCCGCCGCGACCGCGCAGCAGGCCCGGACCCTCCAAGCCCAGGCCCTCACCCAGCTCGGCTACCTCGCTGCCCAGGGCAGGATCCGCAACGCCTGCCTGACCGCCGCGCAGGACGTGATCGACCCGGGGTCGATCGTGACCTCGTTCCCGCAGACCATCGGTGACCTGGCCGCCGCCGCCAACCCGCTCGGCGCCTGAGAACGCCGGTGCGGGGGGGGGGGGGGGGGGGGGGTCCCCTCGTCGCACCCCCCCCCCAACAGGCTTTGTTCCCTCTCTT
>NZ_JBWXUE010000006.1:115544-172685 GCF_057158765.1 Kitasatospora sp. NEAU-69 | reverse complement strand
TCGGCACGGAAAAAAACGGGTGGTACCCCGGGCGGCTGTTTTCTCCCTTCCCCCCGCACCCGTCCACAGGCGGTCGGTGCCACTGCTCGTCACCTGCCCCGGATGCCGGGCCGGGGCGTTCGTCCTACGCTCGGGACAGTGCCCGTCCGCATCTTGGAGGCATCGTGTTCCAGATCATCTGGATCCTCATCATCGGCCTCGTGCTCGGCCTGCTGGCCAGGATGCTGCTGCGCGGGCCGCAGGCGATCCCGCTCTGGCTGACCGTGCTGCTCGGGGCCCTCGGGGCGCTGCTGGGCAACGCCGTGTCGGGGTGGATCGGGGTCCGGCACACCTCGGGGATCGACTGGATCCGGCACATCCTGCAGATCCTCTTCGCGGTCGTGCTGGTCGGCACGATCAGCCCGATGTGGGGCAGACGCAAGGTCAGCAGGTAGGGCCCCGGGCACGCGGCGACGACGGCGGCGGTCGGGGCAACCCGGACCGCCGCCGCCGTCATGCCGCGCCAAGGCCCCCCGGCCCCGGGCCCGGCTACTCGTTGCGGGCCGTCTCCGGCCCGGTGATCCGCTTCAGCAGCGGCAGCGTCCCGGCGATCACCGCGAGCGAGGCCGCCAGGCCGGCGACCACCATCGCGTAGTACGTCACGCCCGGTGCCCGCAGCGAGTAGCCGAACTGCGCCTGCAGGAAGAGCTGCGCGGCCAGGAACCCGAAGCCGATCGCGACGGCCGCGACGACCAGCAGCGGGACGGCGCTCTCCAGCAGCACCACCCGCCGCAGCACGGCGAGCCGCACGCCGGTCAGCCGCAGCAGGCTGAACGGGCGCTTGCGGTCGCTCAGGCCGCCGGCCACGCTCACCGCCAGGCTGCACCCGGCGATCGGCAGGCTGACCAGGATCACGATGTCGGCCAGTTGCTGGTATCCCGTCAGCACTGCCTGCCGCGAGCTGCGGTCCTCGCCGATGGTGAGGGGGACCTGTTCGGTGGGATAGGTGGTCGCGAGCAGCGTCCGGGCCTGCTCGATCGCCGACGTCGACCCGTTCGTCCCCACCACCACGCTCTCGACCGGCAGGCTCACCAGCTGTTGCGCGGAGATCGCCGCGGCCGGCCAGACGGTGGGCCAGGTGCCCAGTTCCTTGAGCCCGAAGGCGTCGAAGAACGGTGAGACCGAGGCCGCCTCGGCGCCGGCCGGGCAGGTGCTGAAGACCGGCATGGTGGCCAGCTGTGCGCACGAGGCCAGGCCGGCCTTGAGCGCGTTGCTGTCGGTCTGGTCTCCGAGCGGGGTCGGGGTGCCGAGCGGATTGGTGTGGACCACCGTCACGCCGGTCACGCCCGGTATCCCCTGGAGCTTCGCCAGTACCGGATCGGGCAGCGGGGCGGCGGGGGCCTTCGGGCGGCCGTCGGGCGTGAGGCCGTTGAGGTAGCTGGTGGTCACGGTGCTGCGCACCGTGTCGCTGCCCGCCGGCAGAGCTCGTTCGGCGACCTGGGCGTCGATCACCCCGACCGCGCCGCTGGTCACGCAGAGCGCCAGGATCAGCCCGCTGACCGCGCGGAAGCCGGCCTTGGGATCGTCCGCGAGCCGCCGCCCGGCGACCAGCAGGGCGGGCCGGCCGGTGCGCCGCGCCAGCAGCCGGGCGCCGACCATGGTCAGCCACGGCCCGGCGATCACCAGCCCGCTCATGATCAGCAGGATGCCCGGCACGTACGCCGCGATCTGCCCGTTGCTGGTCGGGGGCCGGCGGCCCACGAAGAACCCGAGTTCGGCGACGCCCAGCGCCAGCGGGATCACCCGGTAGACGCGCGGCGGGCTCGGCGTGACCCGCCGGGTGACGCCGAGCGGGGAGATCTGCACCCGGCGCAGCGCGATCCGGGCCGCGACCGCCGCAGCCACCGGCACGCCGAGCGCCGCGATCAGCACATCGCGCAGGCCGAGCGAGAGATCGCCGAGGAAGAACGGCGTCTTGGTGAAGTTGACCATCAGCACCAGTGGCCGGGCCAGGAAGAAGAGCACGAAGCCCAGCGCGCTGCCGACCACCGCGGCGACCGAGGACTCGACGGCCGAGAGCGCCGAGATCTGCTGCGGCGTCGCACCGACCAGGCGCATCGCGGCGAAGCGCTGCTCCCGGCGGGCGGCCGAGAGCCGGGTCGCGGTCCCGATCAGGATCAGCACCGGGAAGATCAGCGCGACCGCGGTCACGGAGAGGATCAGCTTCATGCCGTCGGGGTTCTCGCCGACCAGGCAGGCTCCGCAGTCGCCCGGCGACAGCGCCGAGATCGCGGTGATCCGGTGCACGTGGGGGTTGCCCGCGAGCTGGTCGGGGGTGTGGCCGATGACGATGATCAGCGAGTTCGGTCCGGGCAGCGCCGCGGGGCCGATCGTGCCGATCTGCCGGCCGGGGTAACGGTCGCCGAGTTCGGCGGCCGGGGTGCCGGCCAGCAGCTTGCCGAGCGCCGGTGAGGCGTAGAACTCGCCGGGGCCCGGCAGGTGCGGGATGCCCGGCGGGACGGGCGAGTTCGGCCCGGTCACGGCGACGTCGACCCGGCCGATCGGCTGGTCGTTGAACACGTCGCGCTGGATCGTCCACCAGACCGGGTCGGCGTTCGGCGCGGCAGCCGCGGCGGGGGCGCCGAGCCCGGTGTTGAGCCAGGCGTTGCGGTCGTTCTGGGTCTTCGTCGCGTTGATCGCGGCCAGCACGCTGAGCAGCATCGCGACGCCGACCGCCACCGCGCCGGCGATCAGGACCAGCCGGGTGATCGCCTCCCGGCCGCCGCTGACCGCCAGCCGCAGTCCGAGCCGGATCACCGGGCCACCCGCTCGGTCCGCCCGGCCGGTCCCGCAGCCGGTCCGGTCGCGGGAACGGCCGAGAGCGAGGTCACCTTGCCGTCGCGGACCACGACTTCGCGGTCCGCGCAGGCGGCCACCCGTGGCTCGTGCGTCACGATGACCACCGTGGTGCCCTCCTCGCGGGCGGCGGCGACCAGCAGGTCCATCACCTGCTCACCGGTGAGCGAGTCGAGCGAGCCGGTCGGCTCGTCGGCGAACAGCACGTCCGGCCGGGAGACCAACGCCCTGGCCAGCGCGACCCGTTGGGCCTGGCCGCCGGACAGCTCGCCGGACCGGCGGCCGCCCAGCCCGTCCAGGCCGAGCCGCCCGAACCACTCCCGGGCCTGCGCAAGCGCGCTCGCCCGGCGGGCACCGCCGAGCAGCAGCGGCATCGCGACGTTCTCCTCGGCGGTCAACTCCGGTATCAGCTGGCCGAACTGGAAGACGAAGCCGAACCGGTTACGGCGCAGCGCGCTGCGCTCGTTCTCGCCGAGCCGGTCGATCCGGCGGCCGTCGAAGCGGATCTCCCCGCCGTCCGGCGTGAGGATCCCGGCCAGGCAGTGCAGCAGCGTCGACTTGCCCGAGCCGCTGGGGCCCATGATGGCGAGGATCTCGCCGGCGGCCACCGCCAGGTTGGCGCCGCGCAGCGCCGGCGTCTGGCCGAAGGAGAGCGTGACGTCGCTCGCTTCGACGATGAACTCCTGTCCGCCCACGCCCTGTTCACCGTTCGCGCTCACTGGCCGACCTCCTCGGCGAGCGGGCCCAGCCGGGCCGCGGTCTGGTCGATCCAGCGCAGGTCGGCCTCCAGGTGGAACAGGCCGTGGTCCGCGAGCAGCCGGTCGACCAGCGAGCCGCTGCGCCGGATCTCGGTCAGCTCGCGCATCCGCTGCAGGTGCGCGGCGCGCTGGGCGTCCAGGTAGCCCGCGGCGTCGCGCCCCAGCATCAGGGCCAGCACCACCTTGGTGAACAGCACGGTCTGCAGGTGCGGTTCGGCCTCGGCCGGTTCGGCCAGCCAGGACTGCAGCTCGGTGGCGCCGAGATCGGTGATGACGTACCGCTTGCGGTCCGGCCCGTCGCCCGGCTCGACCTCACCGATCACCACCTTCCCGTCCCGGGCCAGCCGGCTCAGGGTCGAGTAGACCTGCCCGGGCGGCAGTGGCTTGCCCCGCCCGAAGAAGGCGTCGTAGTCGCGCTTGAGGTCGTAGCCATGGCTCGGAGCTCGCTCGAGTAACCCGAGAAGGGCGAGAGGGACTGTCATACCTAAGTATCTACACTCGGTATCTACTGCCAGTCAACACTCAGTATCTACTGCGTCGGCATGGGACCGGCCCGGAAGTTGACGCCAGGTCAGGCGGCGGGTGCGGTGGCCTGGGTCCGGTCGGACCAGCGGACGACCGGGGGGATCAGCAGGCCGGCGGTGAGGAAGACTCCGCCCATCAGCAGCCAGCCCGGTGCGCCCCAGGTGATGCAGAGGAGGCCGAGGACCGATGGGCCCGCTGCGTCGGCCAGGCCGCTGCCGAGTCTGGTCAGGCCGGCGTACTGGCCCTGGGCGTGGGCGGGGGCCAGGTGGTAGGAGAGCTCGAACGAGCCGGATGCCTGGAGGATCTCGCCGATCGTGAAGACGGCCGCGCCGAGCAGGATCACCAGCACGGCGAGCCGGCCGGTGAGGCCGGCGGCCAGGCCGAACAGGGCCATGCCGGCCAGGAACGCGACGCCCGCGCGGCGCCAGGCGCGGGCGGCGGTGGTGGCGCCGTCGATGCCGCGCCCGGCGCGGACCTGGAGTGCCACCACCATGCAGCAGTTGAGTAGCGCAGTCATCCCGACGAACCAGCGCGGCACGTGCGTGTGCCCGACGATCCAGAGTGGCAGGGCGAAGAGCATCACATCGCCCTGGAGCGAGGTGATCGCGTTCAGCACGGTGAACGCGAGGTACGGGCGGTCGCGCAGGGCCGGCCAGCGGCTGCTCCCCGGCGGCGCCGGCACCGGCGGGACGGACGGCAGCCGGCTGACCACGGCCGCGCTCGCCAGGAAGCTGAGCGCGTTGCCCAGCACCAGGCAGACGTACGCGGCGTGGGTGTCCGCCTGGACGACGAGCGCGGCCAGCAGCGCGCCGATGCCCGAGGCGAGGTTGACGGTCGCCCGCAGGTAGGCCCGGAACCGGGCCGGGCGCTCGCCGGCCAGGCCGCGGTTCAGCGGGGCGCGGGCCGCCGAGCTCGCCGACCCGGCGAGCTCGGTCAGCGAGACCACGGCCACGAAGAGCCAGAACGTGTGCACCAGGACCAGCGCCGCCATCGCGACGGCCTGGACGGCCAGCGTCAGCAGGTAGACCTCGCGCGGGCCGCGCCGGTCGGCCAGCCGTCCGATCGGCATGCCGGAGAGCAGCCCGACCAGCGCGCCGATCCCGAGCCCCAGCCCGACCCGCGTCACCGACAGCCCGACCGACCTGGTGAAGAAGAGCGCGGCGCTGATCATGAAGACGCCGCTGCCGATCTGGTTGACGAACGTCGCCGTGGCGAGAGTGCGCCGCGGGCCGCGTTCGAGCAGCAGGCCGCGGGCCACCGGCCATGACTGCCGGCCGGGCCGGTCGGGCTGCTCGGGCTGGTCGGGTCGGGCGGGCCGAGCGGAGGTATTCGCGTTTATGTCATTCGCCTTTCTCTCATCTTTCTCTCATCGAATGGTGCGACCTCGGAGTATGGAGTCATCGCAGCTCTGACCGGAAGTCATAAAGAGAAGGGGGAAAGTCACAGGCGGCACGGGAACGACCCGGCAGGAGGCCGCGTTGGGAGATATGAGAAACACCGCGGGTAAGGGATGCGGAAATTCGGTGAATTCAGGGCATTACCGGGCAGATGCCACGCAGTCCCGGCCCGGTTCACCCTGCTTACACCGACCACAGCCTGACCACGCGATGATGAGAACCGAACAGGTGGGCGGCCGCGCCCATACAGATCACAGCAGGGAGACGACGTGCGGGACGTGATGGCTGGTGCCGGTGAGCCCGAGGACTCGGGGAACCGGACCGCGGTCTCCGCGCCGGACGAGCCGGGACCGCCGGCGGGGCAGACCGCGGGGCAGACCGCGGGGGAGACGGCCGGCGGGTGGCGCAGCTGGGGCCGGCGGAACGGGTCCAAGCGGCCGTCCGGTCCGGCGAAGCGGCGCCCGTTCTGGCAGGAGCTGCCGATCCTGCTGGTGATCGCCCTGGTGCTGTCGCTGGTGATCAAGACCTTCCTGGTGCAGGCCTTCTCGATCCCGTCCGGCTCGATGGAGAACACGCTCCAGATCGGCGACCGGGTGCTCGTCGACAAGCTGACCCCGA
Organism: Kitasatospora sp. NEAU-69; assembly: GCF_057158765.1. Lineage (NCBI taxonomy): Bacteria > Bacillati > Actinomycetota > Actinomycetes > Kitasatosporales > Streptomycetaceae > Kitasatospora > Kitasatospora sp. NEAU-69. The sequence goes on along the minus strand of NZ_JBWXUE010000006.1, from coordinate 166,552 downwards.
GCTTCGGCGCCAAGCCCTCACGCGGCGAGGTGGTGGTCTTCCACGACCCGAACGACTGGCTCTCCGACGAGCCGGCGCCGCAGCCGAGCAGCAACGCCGTGGTGCGCGGCTTCCAGGACGCGATGAGCTGGATCGGCCTGCTGCCGGCGGCCAACGAGAAGGACCTGATCAAGCGGGTGATCGCGGTCGGCGGGGACACCATCAGCTGCCAGGGCACCGGGCCGGTGTACGTGAACGGCAAGGCGCTGGTCGAGCCGTACATCTACCCGGGTGCGACGCCGTGCGGCGACCACAACTTCGGGCCGTTCAAGGTGCCGGCCGACTCGATCTGGGTGATGGGCGACCACCGCAACGACTCCAGCGACTCCCGCTACCACATGTACGAGCCGGGCGGCGGTTCGGTGCCGGACAAGGACGTGATCGGGCGCGCCGTCGCCGTCGCCTGGCCGGTCACGCACTGGAAGACGCTCCCGCTGCCGGACACCTTCTCGCAGCCGGGCATCGGCACCCAGGCCGCCGGGGCACCGACGCCGGCGCCCGCCGCTGCGCAGCCGGCCGCCGCCGTGCAGCCGAGCTCGCTGCCGGTGCCGCTGAACAGCCCGGCCGCGGCAGGCCTGCTCGGCGCCGTCCCGCTCACGCTGCTGTACCGGCGCCACCGGCTGCGCCGGAAGTAGGGCCCGTCGGGAGAGGGGTGGTCACCGGAGCACTTGCCCTGGTGGCCACCCCTCTCGCGTCGGTGCGTCGGTGCGTCAGCGGGTCAGTGCGCCGTCCAGCCGCCGTCCATGGCGATGGACGTGCCGGTGACGTAACCGCTGTCCGGCGCGCAGAGCCAGAGCGCGGCGCGCGCCACCTCGTCCGGCTCGATCAGCCGCTTGATCGCGGTGCGCTCCAGCATCACCCGCTCGACCACCTGCTCGGCGGGGATCCCGTGCGCGAGCGCCTGGTCGGCGATCTGCCGCTCCACCAGCGGCGTGCGGACGTAGGCCGGGTTGATGCAGTTGCTGGTCACGCCGTGCGCCGCACCCTCCAGCGCGACCACCTTGCTCATCCCCTCCAGCCCGTGCTTCGCGGTCACATAGGCGACCTTGTACGGGCTGGCCCGCAGGCCGTGCACCGAGGAGATGTTGACCACCCGGCCCCAGCCCCGCCGGTACATGTGCGGCAGCGTGCGGCGCAGGATCCGGAACGGCGCCTCGACCATCACCCGCTGGATCAGCGCGAACCGGTCCGGCGGGAACTCGTGCACGGGGGCGACGTGTTGCAGGCCGGCGTTGTTGACCACGATGTCGGCGTCGGCCGGCAGCGCATCGACCGCCGCCGGGTCGGACAGGTCCACCACGTGCGCGGTGCCGCCGGTCAGCTCGGCGACGGCGGCGGCCGGCCCGGCCGCCAGGTCGACCACGTGCACCCGGGCTCCGGCCGCCGCGAAGGCGAGCGCGCAGGCCCGTCCGATGCCGCTCGCCGCGCCGGTCACCAGCGCGGTGCGGCCGGCCAGGAATCCGTCGGGGGTCGTCTCGGAAGGCTCATGGGAAGGCTCGTCAGAAGGCTCAGCTGTCCGCTCCATGCCCGCCACGGTAGGCACCGGACGCGCCGGGCCCTATGGCACCCGGGCCCACAGCGCGGCCGGCCCCCGTGTGCCCGGGCACCACCAGTCAGGCCACCACCAGTTCAGGCGGTCAGCTCCCGCTCCAGCGGCGTCCGGAACCGCGGCGTCACCCGGACCTCGCCGAGCCACCCGGCCAGCCGCTGCGCCTGCACCGCCACCGCCGCCTCCACCGCGGCGCGCTCGCGACTGCCCAGCCCGTCGAACAGCCGCCACACCACCTCGCCGTCCGCCCGCTGCGCCCAGCCGCCGACCACCCGGCCGTTCCACCAGAGCGTCGGCCCGGCGTTGCCGGCCCGGTCGAAGAGCGCGGGGACGTCCTCCGGGCGCAGGTACCAGTCCCGCCCGCGCCAGCCCATGGTGCTCGGGTCCAGTGCGGGCAGCAGCGCGGCCCACGGCTCGGGTTCGGGCACCGGGTCGAGGTCCTCGGGCAGCGCGACCCCCGGCCCGGCCGTCAGCCGGACCTCGACCGCCGCGACGTCGGCGAGCGCCTTGCGGACGTCCCCGAGCGTCCACCCGGTCCACCACTTGACGTCCTCGACCGTGGCCGGCCCGAACCGCGCCAGCCAGCGCCGCACCAGCTCCGCCTTCGCCTCGCGCACCGGCACCTCGGGCCACTGCGCCACCGGCGCCCACGGGTAGCTGCTGCTCAGCCAGGAGCCGAGCGGGCGGCAGCGGCGGACGTGGCCGTCCGAGGCGAGCAGCCGCAGCAGCCGGCTGCCCACGCTCTGCCGGGCCGCGTACGGCTTGTCCGGCGACATCAGCATGGTTTCCCGCAAGGCCGGTACGTCCTGCGCGAGTTGCGCGGTGGTCGCCTCGCCGCGGGCGGCCAGCGCGGCCAGCACCTCGCGCTCGGTCGCGGCGAGCCGGGCCTCGTCCCAGCTGCCGGGCTGCTCGGCGTTCTCGGTCAGGTGCTTCAGCAGGGCGCGCCGCTCCTTGACCGCGATCGCCCGCGCGCTCGACGAACTGACGTACGGCGCGGTCGAGTCGGTGACCGCGAAGATCGTGCGCCGCATCGAGAGCAGCTTCACCAGCGTGACGTCCTGGTACAGCGCCCGCTCGACCTCCGCGGCCGAGGGCCGGGCGAGCCGGGCGCAGGCGCTGAGGTAGACCGTCGCGGCGTCGGTCGCGTGCAGGCCGACCAAGGCGTCCGCGACCTGCTCCACCCGCTCGGCCCGGGCGGCGGGCACCAGCAGGTGCCGCTGCCCGAGCCGGGCGCGGCGCTGCTCGTCACTGATGAAGGGAATGGCTGGGGAGCGCGCTGTCATGGCCGGGAGCGTAGCGGGGGTGTAGGCCGGAATCCGACCTACACCCCCGCTGACACCACCTCGGCCCGCTCAGCCCGCCTCGGCCCGCCAGACGAACCAGGTCCCCGCGCCGTAGCTGCTGTCCGCCTTGACCTTGGCGATCAGCTTGTACCCCTTGCCCGCCGTCAGGTCCCCGTCGATCTGCCGGTCCAGCCCGGCGGTCGGGCCGTACCGCAGCACCACCAGGTCGAAGTACCGGTCCGCGATCGCCGCCTGGTACGCCGGGACGCCGGTGAAGTGCTGGCCCTTCTTGTTCGTGTACTCGAAGTAGTACGTCCCCGACCACTGGTACGGCTGCACCAGGTCGCGCAGGTAGTAGCGCGGGACCTCGGACTCCTCCGCCAGGTAGCGCCCGGTGGTCGGGCGGACCTGGGTGCGCAGCACCTGGACCAGCGGCGTGCTGTCCGGCCACTGCCGGAACAGGTCCGCGGACTGCTGGATGCCCAGGCCCGCGATCACCAGGCAGATGCCGAGCGCCAGCACCAGCCGGCGCGGGTCGTTCAGCCGGGCGCCGAGCAGCCGGGAGAGCGCGTACCCGGCCATCGGCGCCGCGAAGAACAGGCCGTAGCCGACGTGCTTGTGCAGCGAGGTGAGCGTGTGCAGGTGGATCTGGTACGCCGGTGCGAGCAGCGCGGTGCCGGTGAGCAGCAGGCCGAGCAGCAGCCGCCCGCGCCGCCCGCCGCCGCGCTTGCCGGTCCAGCCGTGGTGCGCCCGCACCAGCAGCACCGCGCCGGCGATCGCGAGCAGGAAGACCGCGCCGCCGTACTCGGCCGAGAAGCGCACCAGCACCCCGGTCGGGTCGGTGCCCTCGGCCCGCGCGGTCGTGGTGGCCTGCACGCCGACGATGAAGGCGTGCCCGGCCGCGCGCAGCAGCCCGTACCCGCAGGCGATCGCGGTGACCACGGCGAGCAGACCGCGCAACAGCGCCCGCCAGCGGCCGCGTTCGGGCAGCGCGGCCAGCACCACCAGGACCACCACGGTCGGTACGTACAGCGCCGCCGCGTACTTGGTCAGCGCGGCCAGCACCAGCGGCGGGCCGACCAGCGCCGCGGTCCACTTCGGCAGGCTGGCCGTGCGCACCGCGGTCCAGGAGGCGAGCGCGAGCAGGCAGAGCGCCATCGCGTCGTACGTGGCGAGCCGGCCCAGGAAGAGCGTCGGGCCGGTCACCGCGAAGACGGCCGCCGCCAGCAGCGCCGTCGGGCGGCCGAACAGCCGCTTCGTCAGCCCGTGCAGCATCAGCGTGGTGCAGAGCATGAAGAAGAGGCTCAGCGCCCGGGCGCCGTCCAGGCCGCCGAGCCTGTCGGCCGCGGCGCCCAGCACCGGGTAGAGGAACGGCGCACCGGAGAAGTAGGCCGAGTAGTTGTCGAAGGTCGGCGTTCCGTGCAGCAGGAAGTCGGTCTCCCGGTGCCCGGCGTACAGGTACAGCGACTCGTCCTGGAACGCGCTGTTGTTCAGCCGCCAGCTGAGCGCGCCCTGCAGTACCAGCAGGCAGATCAGCGGGCCGCGGGCCCGGACGGCCGGCCAGTACTCGTACGCCCGGGCCTTCAGCTGCGCGCCCCAGCGCTCGTCCCGGTAGATCCCGGGGTCGGCCGACTCGGCGGTGAGGCCGCCGGCGGGGGAGAGGACGTCGGTCATCTCAGTTCACCTCTCCGTTCGAGCCGGCACCGGCGTTGCCGGCGAGCCCGCGCAGCAGCCGGCTGACCGCGGCGGCGGTCTGCGGGTCGTCGGAGAGCGACCACGGGCGGGCCGCGCTGGTCGGCGGGTCGGCCTCCGGGCCGGTCTCCTGGTAGACGACGCCGGCCACGTCGGTGCGCGCCGCCACCGCCTTGCCCAGCCGGTCGATCCAGGCGGCCCGCTCGGCCGGGTCGCCGGCCGTGGCGACCGCGACCAGCAGCGGCTTGCCCGGGTGCGCGGCCGCCGCGCCGGCCAGCGCGGCGGCCGGATCGGTCCAGGTGGTGTGCGGGTACTCGAAGAGCGTCACGGCCACCGCGTCCACGCCGCCGGCCGGCGGCGTGTAGGCCTGGTCGCGCGCGGGGTCGGCCGGGCCCCAGACCAGCGCGGCGTTGGTTGCCCCGGCCTGGCGCAGGATCTGCCGGATCCGGGCCCAGGCCGGCGCCACGTCCTGCGGGATGCCGCCGTTCGCGACCGCCGAGCTGGCCGCGTAGTTGCGGTCCGCCTCGGGCAGCACGGTCAGGTAGAGCGGCTTGCCGTACGCGGCGATCTGCTGCGCCCAGCGGCGCAGCGGGCCGTCGTCCACGCCGTTCGTCACGGCGGTCAGTGAGGAGTCCAGCCCGGCCGCGCCGTGGTGCGCGAGCGACAGGGTCAGCCACGGGACGCCACCGCCCGCAGCCACCCGCTCGGCCCAGCCGGTGTCGAACTGCGCCTCGATCTCGTCGGTGCGCCCGCGCAGCCCGAAGCCGGTGCCCAGCAACTGCTGTGCGGCGAAGGTCTGACTGTCCGTCATCGAACTCACGCCGCCCAGCGGCCGGCCGGACCGGACGGCCGGCGGCGGACCGCCGACCGGGGTGACGGCCCCGCCGGCCGCCGAGACGGTGAAGGTCACCGCGCCGGCCCCGAGTGCGCAGGCCAGCGCCGCGGCCGGCGCGAACCGCCGCACGCCGCTGCGCTGTTGCCTGCGCTCGCGGACCGGGCGCAGGCGCCGGTCCGGCTCCTCGCCGCGCACCACGCGCACCGCGCCCGCCTCCGGCGCCGCGGCGGCGGCCGCCTTGACGTCCTGGCGGACCAGCGAGAGGTGTACGCAGATCAGCACGCACAGGTAGGCCAGCCAGAAGGCGGCCAGGTAGTAGGCGGGTTCGCGGTGCAGGGTGACCGCGAGGACCAGCGAGACGAAGCAGGCCACCAGCGAGACCAGGTGCCAGCGGGCGGTGCGCCAGGGCGAGTTGGTGGTGCGCTGCTTGGGTGTGATGGTGAACCGGCCGCGGTTGCCCGTGACCGTCATCCAGGTGGCCTTGAGCAGCGCCGGGAAGGAGCCGAAGCCGACCACGATGCTGCGCCAGCTGGTGGTCCGCCAGGCGGCGTGCGCGAAGGCCACCGTGGCCAGCAGGTAGTACGGCACGAAGTGCTGGAGGAACTGCCCGAGCGTCGCACCCTTCACGCCGGTCGCGCCGGTCACCAGGTAGACCACCGGGGCGATCAGGAAGACCAGGTCCCGGACGCCGGCCAGGTAGTGGGTCATCGCCAGGCCGTACTGGAACCGCTGCTGGGCGCTCAGCCCGCCGCGCCGCGGCAGCAGCACGTCGCGCCAGTGGCTGCCGATCACCGAGAGCGTGCCGCGGGCCCAGCGCTCCTGCTGCTTGAGGTAGGAGGGCAGGTCGACCGGGCCGAGCCCGACCGCGAGCACCTCGGGCAGGTAGACGCTGCGCCAGCGCGGGGCGAGCCGGATCGAGGCGGCGAAGTCCTCGGTGACCGAGTCGGTCGGCAGGCCGCCGATCTCGTCCAGCGCGCTGGCCCGCAGTACCACGTTGGTGCCGCAGATGAAGGCGGAGTTGTAGTTGGCCTTGCCGGGGCAGAGCAGCCGGTAGAAGAGCGACTGCTGGTCGTCGGCCCAGCGGGCGACCGGGTTCTCCCGGTTGCCGTAGAACTGGCCGGACTGCACCCAGCCGACCCGCGAGTCCGCCAGCGGCGCGAGGGTGGCCAGCAGGAACTCCTCGCGCGGGATCTGGTCGGCGTCGAAGACGACCAGCAGGGCGTCCCCGGTCGCGCCGAGCAGCTGGCGGGCGTTCTCGATGTTGCCGGCCTTGGCGCCACCGCCGACCTCGCGGGTGATGCAGAGCACGTCGAGCTTCTCGCAGAGCGCGATGATCTCGTCGCTGCACGCGGCGCCGGCCACCCCACCGTCGTTGCAGACGACGATGGTGATCCGGGCGTGCGGGAACTCGGCCAGGTAGGCGTCGCGGGCGGCCCGGATGCCGTCCAGCGTCTCGCCGACGATCTCGGCGCCCTCGTCCACGGTCGGCACGAAGACGTAGACCGGCTGCCGGGACGGGTCGAGGTCCTGCCGGGCGGGCTCGGCCCGGCGCGGCCAGACGGTGACGTGCAGGCCCACCGTGTGGACGGCGGCGTGCAGTTCGGCGAGGAAGAGTGGCAGGCCGAGGTACCAGCCCGACCAGGAGAGCACCGACAGGCGCCAGGCCAGGTAGTCGACGGCACTGACGTAGACGGCCAGTGCCAGCGCGATCGTGCGCAGCGCCTGGCCGTGCCAGCCGCCGACCCAGGCGATGCCGACGCCGAGCAGCAGGGTGGCCAGCGGCAGCAGTGGTCCGGGCTGGTACCAGGCGATGCCGGCCGCGCAGATCGCGACGGCGGCGCGCCCGGCCCAGAGTGCGAAGCGGCCGGGCTCGGTGTGGCCGGCCGAGGTCTGGGCGGTTTCGTAGGAACCGCGGCGGTTCGGTGGAGTGCCGGGAGTCCGCGGCGGTCCGAGCAGGGCGGTCACCGAGCCGACCCCCAGTTCAGGTTCTCGTTCGGAATCCCGTCGTTGCAGTGTCGTTCGCGCGCAGCGCAGCGCGGCGGTGCTGTCCGCACAGCCCGTCCCCCCCGAGCGCCCCCGGGCGCTCGTGCTGATCTTCATTTCCCCTGACGACCATCCTGCTATCTGATGGCCCTGTTGAGCGCGTCAATCCGGATAACGTCACGTCGAATTAACGCTGTGCTTGTTCGGGCTCCCGCTGTGGTGTAGGGAGCCCGAACAAGCGATCCGCCTGAATGGCGAAGGATCTGACCGAGTGTCAGCCTCCGTAACTGACGGTGGGCGTGCTCACCACGTGGTTGTCGCTGAGCCCGCCGGCGCCGCCGGTGAAACCGACCAGCACCTTGGGCGGCAGCGTGACCGCGGTGTCCATGATCTTGTTCCCGTCCATCAGTACCACCAGGTGGCCGGCCGCCGTGACCGTGACGTCCACCGCGTGGGTCGCCCCGCGCAGGGTCGGGATCGCGGTGGTCGAGCTGAGGGTGGTCAGCGACGTGTTGGCCGCCGAAGTGGTACCGATCGACGCGAAGTTGTACGAGTTGACGCCGCCGCCCGGGTAGGTCTGGAAGCCCAGGTAGGTGGCCGGCAGGCCGCCGACGCCCAGCGAGCCGCCGGTGCCGCCGACCGACTTGGCGTTCGCCCCGGCCGGGTCGAGCAGCGCCAGCGCGAGCCCGTCGGCGCCGGACGTGCCGGCCCCGCCGATCTGCTCGTTGAAGGTCACGTGCAGGCCGCTGGACGGCACCGCGGTGCCGTTGATCAGCGAACCGGCCGAGAACTTCTGGCCGTCCGCCGTCAGCGTCGCGGTGCTGCCCGCCAGCACGGTCGTTCCGTTCGCCGTCCAGCTCGGGTCGGCCAGCGCCGGCAGCGAGCTGATGGCGGGCTGACCGGCCGTGATGGAGACGTTGCGGACGATGTGGTTGTCGTCGCTGCCGCCGTTGGCCCCGGTGAACCCTACCAGCACGCTCGGCGGCAACTGGACCGCCTGGTCGAGCACTTGGGTGCCGTCCAGCTTGACCACCAGGTGCCCGGCCGCGGTGTAGTCGACGGTCACGTTGTGCGTGGTGGCACGCAGTGACGGGATCGACGTGTTGGAGCTGCTGTACGTCAGGTCAGGACCGGACCCGGCGGTCGAGGTCGCGACGCCGATGAAGTTGCCCGAGTTCAGCGTGCTGTTCCAGCTGGTGGAGAAGCCGATCGCGGTGCCGGGCAGTCCGGCGAAGCCGAGGCCGCTGCCGGGGGTGCCGAGCGCGGTGGTCGGGTCGGCCGCCGTCGGGTCCAGCAGGCCGAAGGCCAGGCCGTTGCCGCCGGTGCCGCCGTCCAGCTCGGTGGTGAAGGTGGCGTGCAGGCCGCTGCTGGGAACGGCCGTGCCGTAGAAGGAGGATCCGGCGCCGTAGCCGCCGCCGGCCTTGGTCAGCACCAGGTCGGAGCCGTTCAGCGCGGCCGTCCCGTTCCGGTCCCAGGACGGGTCGGTCGGGGCCGGCAGCGTCGAGCCGCCGGTCGCGACCGGGGCCCCGGTGCCGGTCAGCGGCATCGTGGTGGTGCCGCCGGTGGTGGTCACCGAGAGGCTCCCGGTCTGGGTGCCCGCGGTGACCGGTGCGAAGGTGACCGGGATCTGCACGCTGGCACCCGCCGCGAGGGTGGTGCCGGTGGCCGGCATGGTCGCGCTGAACGGGGCGGTGGCCGTGGTGACGGCGCTGATCCCGGTCGGCGCGGTGCCGGTGTTGGTCAGCTGGACGGTCAGGTTCTTGGTGGTGCCGGTGGGCACCGAACCGAAGACCAGCGAGGTGGGCGCGGCCGTCAGCGCCGGGCCGGTGGCCTGGCCGCCGCTGCTGATCGAGACCGCGCTGACGGTGTGCGCGTCCGCGCTGGAGCCGGTGCCCGCGGTGAAGCCGGCGTAGGCCGAGGTGGGCAGCGTGGGCGTGGTGTCCAGGTACTGCGTGCCGTCCACGCCGACCGTCAGGTGGCCGCCGGAGACCTGCACGGACACCTGGTGGGTGCCGGTGCGCAGCGAGGTCGGCAGCTTGGCGGTGGCCAGGTAGGTCAGGTTGTCCGCGCCGCTGTTGGGGCCCTGGGCCACCGCGACGAAGTTGCCCGAGCCGGCCTGACCGTTCCACGAGGTGACCAGGTCGACCGAGACGCCCGGCAGACCGGAGAAGCCGAGGCCGCCGCCGGTCGCGCCGACCGCCGAGGCAGTGGTCTTGGTCGGGTCCAGCAGGCTGAAGCTCAGCCCGTCACCGCCGGTGCCCGGGCCGAGCTGGGCGGTGAAGTTCGCCTTCAGCCCGTCGGTCGGCACCGGGTTGACGAAGAACGCCGAGCCGGCCTGCTGCTGGGTCTGCCCGGTCAGCTGGACGGTGCCCGAACCCGGCAGGGTGGCCGATCCGTTGGCCGTCCAGGTGCCGGTGGCCGGGGCCGGCAGCGCGCCGGTGCCGACACCGGTCAGCTGCTCGTACATCGCGCCCTGGCCGGCGTCGCCGGTCACCTCGTACGCGGAGTTCTCGGTGCCCGGCTGGGTCGGGGTGAAGGTGACGCTCTGGTGGACCGTCTGGTCGGGACCGATCACCAGGCCCTCGGCGAGCGGGTTGGTGCTGGTGAAGTCGTCGTTCGGCGCCTTCGCCTTGGAGACCGTGACCGGCACGTTGCCGGTGTTGGTGATGTCGAAGGAGGAGGTGGCCGAGCTGCCCAGCGGCACGTTGCCGAACGACACCGTCGGCGGGCTGAAGGTCAGGTGCCCGGCGCCGGCCACCGCGGTGCCGCTGATCGGGATGGTCAGCGTGCCGGAGGTGCTGGTCACGGTGATCTGGTCGCTGTTGGTGCCGCCGGCCGTCGGCGCGTACGTCACGGTCGCGACGAACGAGCCGCCCGGCGCGATCGAGGTGCCGTTGGCCGGCATGCCGGCCACGCTGAACGGCGCCGCCGGGGTGGTGCTGGAGCCGATCACCTCGGGCGCGGTGCCGGTGTTGGTGACCTGCACGTTGAAGGTCGCCGAAGTGCCGGCCGGCTGCTCGGCGAAGCCGACCGTGGTCGGCGCCGCCGCCAGGCCCGGCTTGGTGCCGACGCCGTGCAGGCTCAGCAGGAAGCTGCCGGTCGAGGTCTGCACGGTCAGCGTCCCGGTGGTCGCCCCGGCCGCGGTCGGCGTGAAGGAGACCGGCACCGAGAGCTGCTGGCCGGCGGTCAGGCTGACCGGCAGGGTGGGCGCGGTGGCGCCGAACGGCGCGCCGGCGCTGATCCCGGTCACCGTCGCGTTGCCGCTCGCGGTGAGGGCGGCGGTCGCGGTGCCGGTGCTGCCGACGGCGACCGAGCCGAAGTCCACCGGCTGGCCGTTCAGCACGGTCTGGGCCGGCCGGCCGTAGCCGATCAGGTTGCCGTCCCGGGTGCCGACGTAGAGCCGGTTGCCGTCGGTCGCCGGGACGGCGAACTTCACGGCGTTGCCGATCGGCGCGGAGTAGATCTGCTGGAGCACGCCGTTGGCGTCCGGCACGGCGTTGTAGCCGCGCAGCGTCGCGTTGGCGCCGCTCGGGCCGCTCGACCAGACCACCCAGACCACGGCGCTGCCGGAGGTGGAGCCGTCCGAGGTGACCACCGGCGAGCCGCTGGTGTAGTTGAAGGTGTCCTTGCTGGTGCCGGCGAGCGTGAGCGCGGGCAGGCCGGCGCCGGTCACGCCGGACTTCAGCGCGCGCAGCGGCCCGCCGTTGCCGACCAGGTAGACGTAGCCGCCGTCGCCGCCCCAGACCGCGGGGTGGCCCCACTGGCCCTGGTAGGGGCCGGTGACGCTGAGCGCCGCGTCGGTCCCGCCGGGGCCCTGGGAGCGGCCGCCGAGGCTGTCGCGGTCCAGCACGAAGACCCGGCCGTCCTTGCCCTGCTGCACCATCAGGTGCGGGTGAGCGGGCGTGCCGAAGCTGTCCGGCAGGCCCATCGGGCCGCCGGAGGCGAAGTCGGTGTCGTTCTGGTCCAGCGTCGGGGCGTTCGAGGGGGCGAAGAAGTCCGCGGTGGAGAGGCTCTGGTCGGCGTTCACCTGGAGCCGGACCACGGACTCGGAGAGCGTGCCCTGCGGCGTGGTGCCGGGGCCGGGGGCCGGGCTGATGCCGTTGCCGGTCGTGACGAAGATCCGCCCCGGGCCGTCCGACATCAGACCGCCGCCGGCCTGCCAGATGCCGCCGCCGTCGTTGCTCGCGCCGGTCTCGGAGGACCACATCGAGGAGACCGAGGCGGTCGTGGTGCTGACTCCGACGACGTAGCCGCGGTACGGGCCGAAGTCGCAGTGCGAGCCGAAGCCCGCGTAGACCACGCCGTTCATCAGCAGCAGCCCGGGGCGCTGCATCTCGCGGTACGGGTCGAACGCCCGGCTCGGGTCGGCCGGCGGCGCGCCCTGGATGGTGACCGGCCAGCCCGGACGCTCGGCACCGGTGGCCGGGTTGAGCGCGTGCATGTACCAGTGCGGGTGCTGGAGGTCGGGGCCGTCGTTGACCTTGGTGGTCAGGTAGACGGCGTTGCTCGCCGGGTCGTAGACCGCGGTCGAGGTGGAGCCGACGTTGGGCGCCAGGTCACCGCAGTTGATCGCGGAGGACGGCCAGGTCGGGCCGAGGTTGTCGGTCCACTTGATCGCGCCGGTGACCGGGTCGAGCCCGTAGACCTTGTCGTTCTCGGTGTTGGCGATCAGCGTGCCGTTCACCGACAGCGGCTGGGCGTATACCTGCCCGTCCAGCTGTGTGTTGAAGAGCTGTCCGAAGTCCGAGGACTGCACGGAGGACGGGCTCAGGCCCGGTTCGTGACTGTCCCAGCCGGTCCGCAGTGTGTCCGTGTCCACGGTCACCACGTCGGCGTGCGCCTTGCCGGCCATCGCGCTCATCGGCGCTGCCGCCAGCACGAGGGCGAGTACGGCCGCCCAACCCCTGCCTCTCGCCGCCCGTATCCGGGCATGCGTGACTATCCCCACTCTGGCAACCCCTGGCCCCCTGCCCGGTACGCACCGGGCCTCCCGCCGTGAACATGATCTGATGGTGCGAGGGCGCGGGTAGCACCTCACGGCAGGTCAGATTAGCTGCTTTCCATATGGCTTATGGAAGAGTGTGGGTAATCGGTGGATTGCGTCCGCATTTCGGAGCGCACTCCCGTGGCGCGCGCTCCCGAGGTGGGGGAGAGCGTATCCGAGTGAGCTGAGCGCTTCCTGGGTGAGCCGGGCGTGCGTCGGTGATGCGTCAGTGATTTGTCAGTGGTCCATCATTCGGAGCATGGCCAATCCGCCGGTTCGCAGGAAGCGCACCGACAGCGCGCCTGCCAGTAGCAGGAACACGATGTTCAGCCAGGTCGTGTAGTTCCAGGTGACGCCTTCCATCGGGATCCTGGCCGCCGCCTGACTCGGGATCAGCCCGAGCGCGCCGAACAGGAGCTCGACCACGTAACCCGCCCCGGCCATCGCGAGGTAGCAGGTTACCAAGAGGAAGAGCGCCATCCGCTTGCCATAGTACTTTCGATAGATGTTCAGAATCGGCAGGATCAGCAGATCCGCGAAGATGAACGCGATCACCCCGCCGAAGCTGATCCCGCCCTGCCGGAGCACCACGGCGAGCGGCACGTTGCCGATCGAGCAGACGAACGAGAGCAGCGCGACCAGCGGGCCGATCAGCGGTCCCCAGAGCTTGGCGGCAAGCGGGTGGCCGGCGAAGAAGAAGGCGTGCCAGAACGCGTCCGGCACCCAGGCCGCGATCGCGCCGGCGATCAGCAGCCCGAGCACCACGTCGCGCAGGATCGCGGCCCACTCCATCACGAAGACGTGCGAGGTCGCGGTGTAGCCCTCGGCGGAGAGCAGCCGGCGCCGGAACGAGCCCGCGCGCCGCACCGACATGTCCATCGCGGCGTGCCCCTCCATCGATCCGGGCACGCCGCGCTCGGCCTGCTCGCGCGCCTCGCGCAGCAGCGGCTCCCGCAGGAACCGCCGGAACAGCAGCGCGAGCAGCAGGATCATCACCGGCCCGCCGACGAACTCGGCGAGCGTGAACTGCCAGCCCAGCAGCAGCGCCAGGATCACACCGAGCTCGATCACCAGGTTGGTGGAGGCGATCTCGAAGGCCATCGCGGCGGTGAAGTCCGCGCCCTTGCGGAACAGTGAGCGCGCGAGCGCCACGGCCGCGTACGAACAGGACGAGGACGCCGCGCCGAGCAGCGCGGCGACGCCGAGCGTGCGCGGCCGGTCGTCGCCGAGCAGCCGGACGACGGTCGGTTTGCGCACCACGGCCTGCACGACCGCGGAGAGCGCGAAGCCCAGGATCAGCGCCCAGGTGATCTCCCAGGCCATCGCGCCGGTGATGGACAGAGCGTGCAGGATCGCGTGCGTGATCGGGTGCATCAGTGCGGTCGTACCTCCAGGTACCCCTGTGCGGGGACCGGCCGGCAGCCGAGTTCACCGCCGAAGAGGCGGCGCAGGAAGAGTGGCGTCTGGTGGTAGCAGAAGACCGACTCCGGCACGCCCGCGATCCCCGGCGTGTCCAGGAAGAGCGGCAGTTCGCCGAGCAGGTAGCGGCTCGCGGTGGCACGCTGCCCGGCGCTCGGTGCCGTCCCCGGTGGCAGCCGGCGCTCCAGCACCCAGTCGGCCGCCGCCAGGCAGGCCGCGCGGAAGGCCGGCTCGGCCTGGTAGCGCTGCTGCACCTGGGCGAGCAGCATGCGGTACCGCTCGTTGCCCGCGAGCGCCGAACCGTTGAGCACCAGCCGGCCGGGGTCCGGCACACCCAGCGCGGCGAGGGCGGCGGTCACCTTGTTGCACATGTGCTGGCCCTGCCGGCGGGCCTTCCAGGCAGCCCGGTCGGGCGGGTAGCCGATCGCCTCCAGGGTGTGCGCGGCGAGCGTGTCCGGGATGAAGAAGTGCACCTCGGTGAAGGAGTTCACCGCCCAGTGGGCCAGCTCGGCGATCCGCTGGGCGTGGTAGTAGCCGTTGAACGGGCTGATGCCGACGCAGGCGTGCGCCCGGCGGGCGGCGAGCTGGGCGCAGCGGGTGGTCAGGGGAGTGGTCAGCGGGGCGCTGAGCGGGTTTGTGGGAGTGAGGGTGCGGGCGTGCGAGGGTGCGAGGTCGATGGACATGGCGGTGCTCCGGTGCGAGAGGGCGTGCGCGGGCTCGGTCGGGGCGGGGCCTGACGACAGGCCCTGTGCTCAGGTCCGGCTGACGCAGAGGTCGAGCAGCCTCGCCTGCCCCGAGTGCCGCGTCGGCGGAGCGCCGTGGGCCGGGCGGGCGGCGCCGGGGCCGGCCGGGGACGGTGCCTCGTCCTCGGCCGGCCCGGCGGGAACGGGCGCGGCGGGCGGTGGTCCGCTCCGGCCGGCGCCTCCGGTGGACAGACGCAGCGGCGGCTGCTCGGCGTCGAGGCAGCAGTCGTCGGCGGCGGCGCAGTGGGCCACCGCGGGTGCGGGCTCTGCCGCTGCTTCACCCATCGCCATGGCGGCCGTCGCAGTGGGCACCGTGCCGCTCCGGGCCTCGGCCTGCGCCCGCGCGCACTGCGGCGGCAGCGCGAGCAGCACCAGCAGCACCGCGAACAGCGCGGTGACGCTCCAGTGCCGGGCGCGGCCGGCAGGGCGGGCGGGGCGGACGGGACGGGCCATGGTGACCAACGACGTTACCCGCCGACCCGGCGAAGCGCGCGAGCCCTCACCCGTTCAGGTGAGGGCTCGCGCGTCGTACCGGACGGGCGTTCTGACGGCGGGTCGGATCAGGAGCGGACCAGCCGGGCTATCGCCTCGTTGGCCTCCTGGAGCTTGGCCGCCGCCTCGGGCCCGCCCTGGGCGACCGCCTCGCGCACGCAGCCGGCCAGGTGCTGGTCGAGCAGCTGGAGCGCGAAGGACTGCAGGGCCCGGGTGGTGGCCGAGACCTGGGTCAGCACGTCGATGCAGTAGGTGTCCTGCTCGACCATCCGCTGCAGCCCGCGCACCTGGCCCTCGATCCGGCGCAGCCGCTTGAGCACGTCGTCCTGCTGCTTGCCGTAGCCGGTCATGGCTTGCCTCCGAGCCCGTGGATGCGACGGTGGCCCCGCCCTCGCGCGGTGCTCCGCTGCAACGAGGACCGGGCCACCGGTATTCCCCCTGGGGGTATGCGCCGGGTGTTACGCCGGGCCGGCCAGCTCGTAGCCCGCCTCGTCGATCGCGGCGGCGACCGCGTCGTGGGCCAGTGGCACGCTGCTGGCCACGGTGACCCGGCCGCCGGCCAGGTCGACCTGCACCTCGCTGACGCCGGCCAGCTTGGTCAGCTCGGCGGTGACCGCGCTGACGCAGTGGCCGCAGGTCATGCCGTCCACCTGGTAGGTCGTCTCGGTCATGGTGGGGCTCCTCATCATCGTTTCGGTGTCTTCGGTGGGATCGGTGTGATCGGTATTCGGTGTGATCATCGGTTACGGCTGTGCGGTGAAGCCGCGCAGTCGCAGGCTGTTGGAGACCACGAAGACCGAGGAGAGCGCCATGGCGGCTCCCGCGATCATCGGGTTGAGCAGTCCGGCCGCCGCCAGCGGCAGCGCGGCCACGTTGTAGGCGAAGGCCCAGAACAGGTTGCCCTTGATGGTGGCCAGGGTGCGCCGGGCGAGCCGGATCGCGTCCGCCGCCACCCGCAGGTCGCCGCGGACCAGCGTCAGGTCGGCCGCCTCGATCGCCGCGTCGGTGCCGGTGCCCATCGCGAGCCCGAGGTCGGCCTGGGCCAGCGCGGCCGCGTCGTTGACGCCGTCGCCGACCATCGCCACCCGCCGTCCCTCGGCCTGGAGCCGGCGGACCACCTCGGCCTTCTGCTCGGGCAGCACCTCGGCGATCACGTCCTCGGGCGCGATGCCGACCTCGGCGGCCACCGAGCGCGCCACCGCGGCGTTGTCCCCGGTGAGCAGGACCGGGCGCAGGCCCAGCGCACGCAGCCGGCCGACCGCCTCCGCCGAGCCCTCCTTGACCGTGTCCGCGACCACCAGCACGCCGCGCGCCGCGCCGTCCCAGCCGACCACGACGGCCGTCCGCCCGGCCTGCTCGGCCGCGGCCTTGGCGGCCGCCAGCTCGGCGGTCAGTGGCTGCTGCCAGTCGGTCAGCAGCCGCTCGCGCCCGACCAGCACGGCCGTCGTGCCGGTGTCGGTGCCCGTGTCGCTGTCGCTGCTGGTGTCGGCCACCAGACCCTGGACGCCGAGTCCGGGCAGGTTCTCGAAGCCCTCGACGGCCGGCAGCGGGCCCACCCGCTCGGCGGCGGCGAGCGCGATCGCGCGGGCGATCGGGTGTTCGGAGGCGTGCTCCAGGGCCCCGGCCAGGCGCAGCAGCCGCTCGGGCGACACGCCCGCCGCCGGGTGCACCCCGACCAGTGCCATCCGGCCGCTGGTCACGGTGCCGGTCTTGTCCAGCACCACGGTGTCGATCCCGTGCGCCGACTCCAGCACCTCCGGGCCCTTGATCAGGATCCCCAGCTGCGCGCCGCGCCCGGTGCCGACCATCAGCGCGGTCGGGGTGGCCAGGCCGAGTGCGCACGGGCAGGCGATGATCAGCACGGCGACGGCCGCGGTGAACGCCTCGCCCGCGTCGCCGGTGGCCAGCAGCCAGCCCGCCAGCGTGCCGAGCGCGAGCAGGATGACCACCGGCACGAAGATCCCGGAGATCCGGTCGGCCAGCCGCTGGACCTGTGCCTTGCCGTTCTGCGCCTCCTCGACCAGCCGGGCGATCCGGGCCAGCTGGGTGTCCGCGCCGACCCGGGTCGCGCGCACCAGCAGCCGTCCGCCGGCGTTCACCGTCGCGCCCGCCACCGGGTCGCCCGGACCGACCTCGACCGGGATGGACTCGCCGGTCAGCATGCTCGCGTCCACCGCCGAGGTGCCCTCGGTGACCACGCCGTCGGTGGCCACCTGCTCGCCGGGCCGGACCACGAACAGCTCGCCGACGGTCAGCTCGCCGATCACGATCCGCTGCTCGCGGCCGTCCCGCAGCACCGAGACCTCCTTCGAGCCGAGGTCCAGCAGCGCGCGCAGCGCGGCGCCGGCCCGGCGCTTGGAGCGCTGCTCGAAGTAGCGGCCGGCCAGGATGAAGCTGGTGACGCCGGCGGCGGCCTCCAGGTAGATCTCGCCCGCGCCGTCGGTGCGGCCGACGGTCAGCTCGAACGGGTGGGTCATCCCGGGGATCCCGGCGGTGCCGAAGAAGAGCGCGTACAGCGACCAGCCGAGCGCGGCGAGCGTGCCGACCGAGATCAGCGTGTCCATGGTGGCCGCGCCGTGCCGCAGGTTGGTCCAGGCGGCCCGGTGGAACGGCCAGGCGCCGTACGCGACCACGGGCGCGGCGAGGGTGAGCGAGAGCCACTGCCAGTTGGTGAACTGCAGCGCCGGCACCATGGCGAGCAGCACGACCGGCAGTGACAGCACGGCGGAGATCAGCAGGCGCTGCCGGAGCTCGTCGCTCGCCGCGCCCTCGGCGCCGGTGCCCGCCTCGGGGGCGTCCGGCGCGGGCACCGGGGGCAGCGGCAGCGTGGCGGTGTAGCCGGCCTTCTCGACCGCGGCGACCAGATCGTCCGGGGCGATCGCCGGGTCGTAGTGGACCCTGGCCTTCTCGGTGGCGTAGTTGACGGTGGCCTGCACGCCGTCCATCCGGTTCAGCCGCTTCTCGATCCGGGCGGCGCAGGAGGCGCAGGTCATCCCGCCGATCAGCAGCTCGATCTGCTCGCCACCGGGCGGGTCACCCACCGGGCGGGTCCGGTCCTGTGTTGCGGAGCTCATCGCTTCATCTCCCGTCGGGGTCCTCGGCTGAGCAGGCTCTTCATCTTCGCTTCATCCTCGGTGAAACCATACCCCCGTAGGGTATCAGGGGCAAGGAAGGCAAACCGTTGGCCGCGCTGTGCGGCCCCGGGCGATGATGGGCACATGTCTGTGTTCCGCTGCGCGAACTGCGGCGCGAAAGTCACCCACCCGGTCGAGGAAGTGCGGCAGACCGGTCGGCAGCAGAGGAGCGGAGCGTGAAGGTCCTTTCGGTGAACGTCGGCCGGCCCCGGCCGAACCCGTGG
The DNA here is from genome assembly GCF_057158765.1 of Kitasatospora sp. NEAU-69. NCBI lineage: Bacteria > Bacillati > Actinomycetota > Actinomycetes > Kitasatosporales > Streptomycetaceae > Kitasatospora > Kitasatospora sp. NEAU-69. The sequence continues at coordinate 148,175 of NZ_JBWXUE010000006.1, read as the reverse complement.
AAGGCGGCGCCGGGCGGCGGCGAGTCGCTGACCGGGATCGACAAGCGCCCGGTCGACGGGCCGGTGGCGGTCACGGCTCCCGGGCCCAAGGGAACGGGGGCGGTCGGGCTGGCCGGCGACCGGGTGTACGACCTGCGTCACCACGGCGGGGACGACCAGGCCGTGTACGCCTACGCCCGGGAGGACCTGGACGGCTGGCAGGGCGAGCTGGACCGCCCGCTCGCGAACGGCGTCTTCGGCGAGAACCTCACCACGCTCGGGGTGGACGTCAACGGCGCGCTGATCGGTGAGCGCTGGCGGATCGGGCCGCGGCTGCTGCTGGAGGTCTCCTGCCCGAGGATCCCCTGCTCGACGTTCCAGGGCTGGCTGGAGCAGACCGGCTGGAGCCGGCGCTTCACGGTGGCCGCCCTGCCGGGCGCATACCTGCGGGTGATCGAGCCGGGCGAGTTGCGGGCCGGCGATGCGGTGGAGATCGTGCACCGGCCCGCGCACGAGGTGACGATCGCGCTCACCTTCCGCGCACTGACCCTCGAATCCGAGCTGCTGCCGAGCCTGTCGGCGGCGGACGCGCTGCCGGCCGAGACCCACGAGCGCATCCGCCGCCGCACGGCGGACAGGTCCTAGAACGGCGGGCGGGCCGGGGCGGGGCCGAGGGTGGTGGTGCCCGGGGTGGCCTGGTGGCCGAGGCCGCGGCGGTAGGTGTCCAGGGCGTCTTCGGTGCGGCCGGTGCGGCGCAGCAGGTCGCCCAGCAGCCGGCACAGGTCGGCGAGGTCGGCGGCCGCGCCGGCCTGCTCCAGCACGGAGAGCGCGCTGCGGTAGTGGGATTCGGCGGCGTCGAGTTCGCCGCGCTCCTCGGCGATCAGGCCGAGCAGCCGGTGCGCCGCGCCCGCGTGGACGCCGGTGAGGCCCGGGCGCCGGGCGTCCAGCAGGTCGGCGAGCAGGCCGACGGCCTCCTCGGCGCGGCCGGCGCGGCGCAGGACGTCGGCCAGTTCGACGTCCACCTGATGCGTGTACAGGGTGGCCCGGCGTGCCGCGAGCAGGTCGCGGGCGGTGCGCAGTTCGGCCTCGGCCCGGACCAGGTCGCCCTCCTGGGCCCGCAGGTAGCCGCGCATCCAGTGGCAGTGCGCGAGTTCGCTGCCGATCTGCAGCTGCTGGTAGAGCTCCTGAGCCCGGGCCAGCGCGGCGTCCGCCTCGGCGGCGCGGCCCTCGGCGAGCAGCGTGCGGGCCACCCCGCGGTGCAGCCGGGCGACCAGTGCCGGATCGTCCACCCGGGGTGCCAGCGCCAGGGCGAGTTCGGCCGCCTGCGCGGCGCGGTGGTGCGCGCCCAGGTCCATGTACGGCGCGATCACCGCCGAGTAGAGCAGCAGCAGCGCGTTCGGATCCGGCAGCCCGGTCGCGTTGAGCTGGTCGATCGCGCTCTCCAGCAGGTAGCAGGAGTAGCGCAGGTCGCCCGCGAGCAGGTGGGCGACCGCCCGGCCGCGCAGCGCCGGCACCCGCTGCGGCAGTGGCTCGCCGGCCAGCAGCTCCTCGGCCGCGCTGAACCGGCTGATCGCCAGCTCGAGTTCGCCGGCCTCGGTGGCGCAGTCGCCGAGCCCGGTCAGCGCGGCCGCCTGCTCCAGCGGCAGCCCGTACCGCTCGGCGTCGGCGGCGAGTTCGGCGTACCGGGCGCGGGCGGTGGTCGGGTCGCCGTCGGCCAGCGCCTGGCGGGCCTCGGTCAGCCGTACCCGTAGCTCGGTGGCCAGGTGCGGCGGGCGCCCGGTGGTCAGCTGCTCGACCTCGATGCCCAGCCGTTCGGCGAGGAAGCGCAGCGCCGTCTCGGACGGGCGGACCTTGCCGGACTCCACCGTGGAGATGTACGCGGCGGTGTAGTCGGGGTGGGCCAGTGCCTTCTGGGTCAGGCCGCGTTCGGTCCGCAGCGCGAGCAGCCGGCGGCCGACCCCGGCCGGGTCCGCCTCGTCCGTCACCGTCTTCTTCGCCATCGGGTCGCGCTCCGTTCTGCGTGCGTCGCGCCCAGATTATTGCCGCGCGAGGTATTGCGTGGCCGGTGGCGACGGCGCTAGCTTAACCGCCAAGTTAAGTGAACTTATGTCAGCACTTAACTCCACGACTCGATCGCACGGCTCGACCCCCACCACCGGCACTGCAACGGAGCACCCCCATGCGCCTGGCACGGACGATCATCAGCGGCCTGACGGCTGCCACCGCGGTATTCGGCCTCTCGACCGCGGCCGTGGCCGCCACCCCGGCCGCACCCCTGCCGCCGCGTCCGCTGCCGGTCACCGCGCCGCCGCCCGGCGCAGCGGCGGCCCGCTCGCTGGCGGCCACCGCGGACGGCACCGGCCCGGTCTGCTGGTTCGGCGCCTGCTACGACTACGTGTCGGGCCGTCAGATCACCGACGCATCCGGCGCGACCGTGCGGATGCTGCAGGCCGACCCCGGGATCAAGCCCGGCGACACCGACTCGCACTCGCTCCAGGAGCTGGCCGTGCAGTCGACCGACCGCAAGTCCACCGTCGAGGTCGGCTGGACGGTCGACCTGGGCCTCAACGGCGACGTCCTGCCGCACCTGTTCGTCTACCACTGGGTGGACGGCGCCGAGAGCTGCTACAACGCCTGCGGCTTCGTCCAGGTGGACCGCACGGTGAAGCCCGGCATGGCGGTGCGGGCCGGCACCGCGGCCCGGTTCAGCATCCAGAACGTGGCCGGCGACTGGTGGATCTTCTACAACGAGCACGCCGTCGGCTACTTCCCCGGTTCGCTCTGGGCCGGCAACTACACCCGGACCCAGGTGGTCACGGCCTTCGGTGAGGTCGCCCACGCGACCGGCTCCACCTGCGAGGCGATGGGCGACGGGCGGTTCGGCTCGCAGCGCGGCTCGGGCTGGATCTCGGACTACCACCTGCTCGGGGCCACCGACCCGTCCAAGCTCACGGTGACCGCGACCAGCCCGGCGCTGTACGACGCGGGCGCGGTCCACGACACCTCGTTCCGCCTGGGCGGGCCGGGCAGCGGCAGCTGCTGACGCGCCACTCACGTCAACGGCGCGGTACGCACGCCAACAGCGCGGTACGTACGTCAACGGCCGCCGACATCACGCGATGTCGGCGGCCGTTGACGTGAGTACCGTGGGCAGCCCGGTCGGCTCCTGACAGCCGCCCCTGCCACCCGGATACTGCCGTCCTGGGAGCCTGTGCGGGATGCGCGGGTGAAGGGGGCGCGGGTGGAGGGGGCGAGTCGGCCGCAGGCACAGTGGGGTGGGCGCCCCTGCCGGATGCGCCCTGCCCACCGCCCCCGTTGGCTTCCCCCGTTTCCCGCGGCCGACCCGGCTCCAGGAAACCGGATCGGCGCCCCGGAATCGAATGATTCGATCAGCCTCGAACTGATGGCTCGAAGGGGGGAGACGTGCTGGTCATCGACATGGACGCCGGTGCGCTGGCCAACACCCGTTTCGTGATGTCGCCGCTGCACACCATGGTCGATCGGCTCTGCTCGCTGCGCCCGCGACCGCTGCCGGGGCGGCGCTCGCAGCGCGAACACGTCGGGCAGGTGATCCGGGAGAACGGGCTGACGCTGCTCGCGGCGCTGTTCCAGGGGCCCTGGGCGGGCCTCCCGGACTTCATGACCCCGCCGCCGGCGCGCTACCAGGAGGAGTTGCAGTCCGAACTGCACGCGGTGGCCACCGTGCCGGTCGAACGGCTGCGGGCGGAGATCGAGTCGCTGCTCGACGGCTGCCCCGCCGCTGGACCGGACGGCGGGCCGTCGGCCGGGCCGTCCGGTGGGCCCTGGGCGCGGGCGCTGGTGGAGGCGCTGGACCGGGGCGAGCGGGAGCTGGCCGAGCAGCTGGCCGCCGAACTGGCGCGGCTGTGGGACGCGTTGATGGCGCAGCAGTGGGCGATGCTGCGGGCCAGGATGGAGGCGGACATCGCGTGCCGCGCGCACGCCATCGCGCGGCACGGGATGGCGGGGATGATCGCCGAGCTGCACCCGCGGATCATGTGGAGCGACGACCAGGTCCGGCTGCTGAGCGATCGCCGGGACAGCATCGCGGGGACCACCGCGCTGGTGCTGACGCCGTCGCTCTACCAGTCCGACGTGCACCTGCGACTGGACCCGGTCCCGGGCGAGGAGCCGCGCCGGCCGATGTTCTGCTACCCGGCGCTGCCCGGTCCGGATCCGGAGGCGAGCCGCTCGCCCGCCGCGCCCGCCCAGGAACTGCTCGGCGCGACCCGGGCGATGCTGCTCGCGGACCTGGACGCGCCGCGGAGCACCGGCGAGCTGGCCGACCGGCACTTCCTGGCGAACAGCACCGTCTCGCACCACCTGGGGATCCTGCACCGGGCCGGGCTGATCACCAAGCGGCGGACCAGCCGCCGGGTGCTGTACGAGCAGACGGACCGGGCGGCCGGCGTGCTCTGAGCGGTGAGGCCGGGCGGCACGGCTGCCGCGCCGCCCGGCTTGCGGCGACTACGCCTGCGGGTAGCCGTACACCGACTCCCAGTTCTTCAGCACCTTCTCGCCCACCTCGGTGGGCCAGGCGTGCTGCAGGTCGCCCTTGACCGGGCGGTGCTCCTTCGGGAACCGGTCGGCGAGCAGGCAGTTGTAGACCACCTTGCCGGCCGAGTAGGTGTGCTGCTCCTGCTCGGAGAGGTAGACCGAGAGCGCGGCCGTCGGCTTCGCGGGGAAGATCACCTCGCCGTGCTCGGGGTGGGTGCGGGTCGCGAACGCCCAGACGATCTCGTTGACGTCGGTGATGTCGATGTCGTCCTCGACCACCAGCACCTTCGGCACGCCGAAGCCGGCCTTGCCCTCGAAGACCACCTCGCCGATCCTGCGGCACAGTTCGCCCGAGTGACAGGCGTCGACCGTGCTGAGGTCCATGCCGTCGGCCCAGTCCGGCTTGACCGAGATGATCAGCCAGTGCAGCGCCGACTCGAAGGAGAACCAGGCCGAAGCGGCCGGCAGGCCGGCCTCGCGCAGCTGGTAGAGGATCTCGGCGGCGTGCATGGTGCCGATGCCGGTGTGGTTCTCCTCGACCGGCGGGCCGGCCGCGACGACCGGCAGGATCGCGCCGTCCCGGTAGGTCACGGCGCTCACCTTGAAGTGCGCCTTCGGCGTCGCCTGGTACGCCCGGTAGCCGGGGTACTCGTCCATCGGGCCCTCGGACACCGTCTCGTTGTAGACGATGTGGCCCTCGATGACGATCTCCGCGGTGGCCGGCACCATGAGGTCGACCGTCTCGGCCGGGACGACCTCCAGGCCTTCGCCGAAGTACGCGCCGAGGAAGTGGCTCTCGTCGTCGCCCTCCGGCAGCGGCATGCCGCCGACGTACGGCAGCGCCGGCTCGACGCCGAGCGCGAGCACGATCGGCATCGACTGGCCGAGCGCCGACCACTTGTCGCGGATGATGCCCAGGTGCTGCGGGCCGGGGATCAGACAGGCCAGGCTGTCCTTGTCGGAGATCATCATCCGGTTGACCGACCAGTTGGTCCAGGACCCGTCCGGCGTCTTGACGATGTTCATGCCGAAGGTCTGGATGTACCGGCCGCCGTCGTTGCCGTGGATCAGCGGCGTCGGGAACGTGAACAGGTCGATCTCGTCACCGATTTGGATGTTCTGCTTGCACGGTGCCTGGTCGGCGGCGACGACCACCGGCGCGATGCCGGGGCGCGAGCGCGCGTCGGCCACCGCGTCCATGATCTCCTGGCCGGTCGCGGTGGCCGGCAGGCCGAGCGCGAGCGAGATCCGGGCGAGCGGGTGGCTGGGGCCGGAGACGCCGCCCGGCGCGCCGAGCACCCGCAGGCCGGTGCCCTCGTAGCCGGTGATCGTGTTGAAGAGCGGCGCCGGTGCCTTGAGGTCGTAGGAGCGGCGGATGACCGCGCCGATCTCCAGCTTCCAGTCCACCTCGGCGTCGATCTCCTGGACCTCGCCGATCGTGGCCAGTTCCTCGATGAACTCGCGCAGACTGCGCAGATGCTTCATGGGGGTCCCTTGTCTGAGGAGTCGGATGACTGAGTGCTCGAATGACGGAGCGCTCGAAATGACTGAGTGCTCGAATGACTGAGCGCTCGAAATGACTGAGAGCTCGGGTTTCGTGAGAACTCGGACGCCGGGGAGGCCGGTTCAGCGAGGCGTTATTCGCCCCAGCGGGGTAGCTCTGGCACCTCGATGCCGAGCAGGTCGAGCGCGCGTCCGGCGGTGTGGTCGATGATCTCCTCGACCGTGCCGGGGCGCAGATAGAAGGCGGGCACCGGGGGCATGATGATGCCGCCCATCTCGGTGACCGCGGTCATCGAACGCAGGTGGCCCAGGGTCAGCGGGGTCTCCCGGACCATCAGGACCAGCCGTCGGCGCTCCTTGAGCGTCACGTCGGCCGCGCGGGTGAGCAGGTTGTCCCCGCCGGCGTGCGCGATGGCGGAGAGGGTGCGGATCGAGCAGGGCGCCACGATCATGCCGTCGGTCCGGAACGAGCCGGAGGCGATCGCGGCGCCGATGTCGGCCGGCCGGTAGCTGACGTCGGCGAGTTCGGCCAGCTCGCGGGCGCCGAGCTCGGTCTCGTACGCCCGGGTCTGCTGCCCGGCCGGGGTGACGACCAGGTGCGTCTCCACGCCGGCCTTCCGGGCCAGCTCCAACACCCGTATGCCGTAAGCGATCCCGGTTGCTCCGCTGATCCCCACCACCAGCCGGCGCGGGCGCCGCCCCAGCGATTCGTCGGGGGCGCCGGTGGCCACGATCACGAACTACTCCTCGTCGGCAGGTACCTGAACCAGAAAATGACAGGTCGTCAATTGTATTGCCGGTAAAGCCGGGACCGAACCGGTGACCAGGATCACGCGGCTGTTCTCCGGACCCCCTGACACGCGTTCGTGTGCCGACGACCAAGGGTGCACCGCACTGGGGGGATCCGGGTCCGCCGCCTGTAACTGCGGGGCCCCCGTGTTTCCTTGTGTGAATCAACAATGCAGGACCCTAGTGAGTGTGGCGGAACAACGGGCCGATCGTGAACGAGATCGCGGACACTCCGTCATGTCCCTTTGGTGGCAGGGGTGTTCATGGTTCGGATGTTCACCTGAATGCTCCTCGTGTTCGGCTCGCTGCGCTGCGTGTTCGATGCGGGTGGTGACATGTTCGAACCAGGTGGAGGAGGTGTGATCAGGCCCCCCTCCGAGAAGTTCCGGATCCGAAGGTCAAGTTTCGGTAAACGGTTGCTGAGTGCCGCAAGCGTGGGGCTATGCTTGTCGAGGTTTGAAGAGGGCACCTCGTTCGGTGAGGCGTCTTCACGGACATAGGCCACTGATCCCAACCGTCGAGAGACGCTCCGGATCAGGACAGATCTTCCCGACCTAAGGGTTGATCCCAAGTGGCTTCCAGCTCGCGAGCTGGATCACGCCGTGGAGTGCCAAAGCTCTGACGAGTTGGGGTGAACCAGCAGCCTTTCGGCGTGTTGGTCCGCTCCTTGCCGCGTCGATGACGCGCACCACTCGGTGCGCCCCGGCCGGAAGGAGGCGAGAGACATGGATTCGAGTTGCAGTAGTCCGGGCCACAAACGGCCCCACATCCGCTTGTCCTCGCACTCCACCGGCATGCGGTAACAACCTTCCCTGCGCGTTTCAGTAACGCATCCTCAGCTCCGGAGCGGTCTCCCGTCTCGGCGTCAACTTCCGTTGTGCGCACGATTCCTGACGCCGTTTGCGGATCACTGGTGCGTGCACGCAGGGTTGATTGCTGCTGCTTGCCTCCGAACTCCCCCACCGAGGGGGTAAGGGAGGTTCGTCATGACCGACGTCATCACCGACCCGAAGGTCCCCGCGGCGCAGGTAGCCGCCTCCGGCCCCGCCGTGCTCGACGAGGCGCACCTCGGCGACATCAAGGGCGCGCTCGGCACCATCCGGCTGGACGACACCGCGCCGCGCCACGGTCTCTCCGCCAAGCTCAAGACGCTGCTCGCGATCATCGGCCCCGGCCTGATCGTGATGGTCGGCGACAACGACGCCGGCGCCTTCGCCACCTACGGCCAGGCCGGCCAGAACTACGGCACCCACCTGCTGTGGACGCTGCTGCTGCTCGTCCCGGTCCTCTACATCAACCAGGAGATGGTGCTGCGCCTGGGCGCGGTCACCGGTGTCGGCCACGCCCGGCTCATCCTGGAGCGCTTCGGCAAGTTCTGGGGCGCCTTCAGCGTCATCGACCTGTTCCTGCTGAACGCGCTGACGCTGGTCACCGAGTTCATCGGCGTCACGCTCGCGGCTGGCTACCTCGGCCTGCCGAAGGTCGCCTCGGTCGTGCTCGCGGCGGCCGTCATCATCGCCTCGGCGTTCACCGGCTCGTTCCAGCGCTTCGAGCGGGTCGCGATCGCGCTCTGCGCAGGGTCCCTGCTGCTGATCCCGATCTACTTCATGGTCCACCCGAAGACCTCGCAGATGGCCCACGACTTCGTGGTGCCGAACATGCCGGGCGGCTCGGGCCAGCTCTCCACCGTGATGCTGCTGATCATCGGCATCGTGGGCACCACCGTCGCGCCGTGGCAGCTGTTCTTCCAGCAGTCGTACGTGATCGACAAGCGGATCACCCCGCGCTTCATGAAGTACGAGAAGGCCGACCTCTGGCTGGGCATCCTGGTCGTGGTGATCGGCGCCGCGGCGATGATGGGCTTCACCGCGGTCGCGTTCGCCCACACCGACGGCTTCGGCAACTTCACCGACGCGGCCGGCGTGGCCAAGGGCCTGGAGGCGCACGCGGGGAAGCTGGTGGGCGTGCTCTTCGCGATCGCGCTGCTGGACGCCTCGATCATCGGCGCGTTCGCCGTCTCGCTCTCCACCGCGTACGCGATCGGTGACGTCTTCGGCATCAAGCACTCGCTGCACCGCGGTGTGGAGGGCGCCAAGGGCTTCTACGCGGTCTACGCCGGCCTGGTCGCCATGGCGGCGGTCATCGTGCTGATCCCCGGCTCGCCGCTGGGCCTGCTCACCGAGGGCGTGCAGACGCTGGCCGGCGTGCTGCTGCCGTCCGCCTCGGTCTTCCTGCTGCTGCTCTGCAACGACAAGCAGGTGCTCGGCCCGTGGGTGAACGGCCCGAAGACCAACGCCTTCACGGCCGCCGTGGTCGGCGTGCTGGTCACGCTCTCGATCATCCTGACCGCCTCGGTGCTCTTCCCGAAGATCAGCGCACAGGCGATCATCGACATCATGGCCGGCTGCGGCGTCGTCGGAGTGCTCGCCGCCGGTTACGCCTTCACCCGCCGGCGCACCGCCACCAAGGAGGACCCGATCGACCGCACGGGTCGCGACGACTGGCGGATGCCGGCGCTGGAGACGCTGACCCGGCCGGTCATGTCCAGCGGCCGCAAGATCGGCATGGGTGCGCTGCGCAGCTACCTGCTGGTCGCGATGGTCCTGGTGGTCATCAAGATCGTCGAGGTCGCGCTGAGCCAGTGAGCGCGTGGAGCACGTGGTCCGCGGGGCCGGGGAGTGTGGGGGGAGCGTGGGTGAGGCCTGGAGGGTGCACCCTCCAGGCCTCGACTGTTTCCGCCGTCGGTGTCCGGCGGCTCCTCAGAGCCCCTTGGTGCCGTCCGCCAGCTCGCGCAGGATGTCCAGGTGGCCGTTGTGCCGGGCGATCTCGTCGATCAGGTGGCAGATGATCCAGCGCAGCGTGACCGCGCCGGCGCTGCCCATGTTGCCCTTGGAGAGCGTGTCGAGGTCGCGCTCGGCGACGATCGCGCGGTACCGCTCCGACTGCGTCTCGTACGCGTCCAGCAGCTCCGCGAGCGGCACGTCGGCGGCCGGCCGCATGCCGGCCTCCGGCTCGGCGTCGATCCGGCGGTCCTCCGCCTCGTCGCCGAGCACGATGCCCTCGAACCAGGCGCGCTCGACCCAGTGCAGGTGGCTGACTATGCCCGCGAAGGTCATGTCGGGCGAGCCGGGCAGCAGCGCGAGCCGGGCGTGCTCCTCGGCGAGGCCCTCGCACTTGGCGCGCACGGTGGCCCGGGCGTAGTCGAGGTAGGTGGTGAGGACGGCGCGTTCGTCCGAGCCGGCGGAGTGCTGAGTGCGGGTGATCATGGCGTGATCATCCCAGCAAAGGGACCTCGGTTCAGCTGAATTTCGGCTGGTCAGCCAGGGCCTGGACGAGCCCTAGGCGATCTGTTCGACCGTCACGCGCGGCAGCAGCTGGCGGTAGGCCGCCGCGTCGAACGATCCGGCCAGCGGGCTCAGTACGGTCGCGGCGGAGAGTGCGACCGCGCGGGCGAGCCGCTGCGGCCACGGCTCGCCGTCCACCAGACCGAGCGTCAGCGCGGCCACCGCCGAGTCGCCGGCGCCGGTCGGGTTCCCGGCCAGCGCCTGCGGCGGGGTGGCCAGCCAGCTGCCGTCCCGGGTGACGGCGAGCAGCCCGTCCGGCCCCAGCGAGGCGACGACGGCGCGGACGCCGGAGCCGCCCTGGTTCGCGAGCAGCGCACGCGCCGCCTGCCGGGGGTCGGCCAGGCCGGTCGCCTCGCGCAGCTCGTCGGCGTTCGGCTTCACCAGGTCGGGCCCGGCCGCGAGCGCGGGCAGCAGCCACGGCCCCGAGGTGTCCAGCACCACCGGCACTCCACGGTCACGGGCGGCGGCGACGAGCACGGCGTAGGCGTCCTGCGGCAAGCCGGGCGGCAGGCTGCCGGCCAGCACCACGGCAGCGCAGCCGTCCAGCAGCCGCCCGTAGTGGGTGCGGAACGCGGCCCACTCGGCGGCGCCGACCAGCGGTCCCGGCTCGTTGAACATGGTGACCTGCCCGGCCTGCGCTGCCTGTCCTGCCTGTCCTGGCTGCTCGTCCACCACGGCGACGGTCCGCCGGGTCTCGCCACCGATCTCCAGCAGGGCGTCCACCGGCAGCGCGTCCGCCGATATCGCGTCCACCGGTGCGGACCTCGCCAGCTCCTCGCGCAGCGCCAGCCCGGTGGCGCCGCCGACCAGCCCGGTCACCACCGCCAGCCGTCCGAGCGCGGCGAGCACCCGGGCCACGTTGATCCCCTTGCCACCCGCCCGGGCGCTCACCTCGCGGACCCGGTTGCTGTGGTCCAACCGCACTCCCGGCACGCGATAGGTGACGTCGAGCGCGGCGTTCAGCGTGACGGTGAGGACGGCTGCTGTTGCCAACGGGGTGGCCTTCCTGCGCAGATTCTGCTTGATGATGCGTATTTCATAGCAGTTTCGCACTCATTCGAGCAATGCTTCCCTCGTGCTGGGCCAAGCCCTTGACCCTGACGCTGGCGGCAGGCTTGCAGAGTCCTCCGCATGACCACGCACCCCACCCGCACCGTCCTGATCACCGGCGCCGGCACCGGCATCGGCCGCGCCACCGCCCACGCCTTCGCGGCGCAGGGCGCCCACGTCATCGCCGTCGGCCGCCGCGCCGAGCCGCTGCACGAGACCGCGGCCGGCTCCGACCGGATCACCCCGTTGCCCGCCGACATCACCGCACCCGGCGAGCCCGAGCGCCTCGTCGAGGCCGCCCAGCGGCTGCACGGCAGGCTGGATGTGCTGGTCAACAACGCGGCGACGCTCGGTCGCGGCTCGCTCGGCAGCTACACGGCGGAGCTGATCGACCCGCTGCTCGCCACCAACCTGGTCGCCCCGATCCTGCTGGCCCAGGCCGCCCTTCCCGCGCTGGAGGCCGCCGCGGGCGTGATCGTCAACGTCAGCACCTCGGTCGGTCAGCGCGCCTGGCCGGGCAACGCGGTCTACGCCGCGACCAAGACCGCCCTCGAACTGCTCACCCGCAGCTGGGCGGTGGAGCTCGCGCCGCGCGGCATCCGGGTCGTCGCGGTCGCGCCCGGCGCGGTGGACACCCCGATCGGCGAGCACCAGGGCCTGACCCCCGCGCAGCGGGCCGCCGTCCGCAGTTGGCAGCTCGCGCACACCCCGCTGCGGCGGATCGCCGAGCCGCACGAGGTGGCGTGGGCGATCGCGGCGCTGGCGGCGCCCGAGGCCGGGTTCGTCACGGGCGTGGTGCTCCCGGTGGACGGCGGAGCGGTGGTCGCGTGATGAACTGTCAGCCGGAGGGGCCCCGGGCGGCGACGACGGGGATGCCGGGGGAGTCGGGGGAGACGACGGAGGTGCGCGTGCGGATCGGCGAGCTGGCGGCGCGGACGGGTGCGACGGCGCGGGCGCTGCGGCACTACGAGCAGGCCGGCCTGATCGACTCCGTCCGGGCCGAGAACGGCTACCGCCGCTACGACGCGCATGCGGTCCGCCGGGTGCAGAACATCCGCCACCTGCTCGCCGCCGGCCTCACCCTCGACGACGTGCGGGTCTTCCTGCCCTGCCTGGACGGCGACCTCGCTGCCGCGCCGCCGTCGGCTCGGGCACTGGAGGTGGCCCGGGACCGGCTGGCCGTCTTCGATCGGCGGATCGCCGCCCAGACCGAGGCGCGCGGTCGGCTGTTCGCCGCTCTTCAGCGGGTCGGGGTGGGTGAGGGCGTCGGGGCGGGTGAATCGGTCGGCGCCTGAGCCCACCTGAGCCTGCCGCCCTGCCCCCGGGCACGTTCCGCACCGCCGGCATGCTTCACCCCCGCCCGTCCGCGCCGGCCCCCGCCCGGCGCGGGCGGTCTGGTGGCTCCCGGTCGGCACCCCGGCCGGGGTACACGAGCCGGTGTGTCAGGTGGTGCTGCCGAGAGTCTGGAAGCGCTCCAGGCGGGCCGTCGGTGGGGCGAGGGATGCCGCGGTGGCGAGTTCGGCGGTGAGCATCCGGACGGCCCGGCGGACGAAGGCGGCCGGTTCCGCCGAGGCCGGCACCGGCTCGGGCAGGATCCGGTCGACCACGCCCTCGCGGAGCAGCTCGGCGGCGCCGATCCGCTGCTGCTCGGCCAGTTGCGGGGCCAGGTCGGGCGTGCGGTGCAGGATCACCGAGGCGCCCTCGGGCGGCAGCGGCGAGAGCCAGGCGTGCTCGGCCGCGACCGTCCGGTCCGCGGGCAGCAGGGCGAGCGCCGCGCCGCCCGCGCCCTCGCCCAGCAGCAGGCTCACCACCGGAACCGGCAGCGTGCTCAACTCCGCGACACAGCGCGCGATCTCGCCCGCCAGCGCGCCCTCCTCCGCCGACACGCTGAGCAGCGCACCATGCGTGTCGATCACGGTCAGCAGCGGCAGTCGCAGCTCCGCGGCGAGCCGCATGCCGCGCCGTGCGGTGCGCAGCCCGCCCGGGCCGACCGGCCCGTGCACGGCCGCCGCCGCACGGTCGTGGCCGATCACCACGCACCTGGTGCCGCCGAACCGGGCCAGCGCGAGGCGCAGCACGTCGTCCCGCTCGCCCGCGCCGGTGCCGGAGAGCGGCACCAAGGTGTCGGCCACCGCGAGCAGTTCGGCCAGTCCGGGGCGTCGCGGCTCCCGGGTGAGCCCGACGGACCGCCACACCGGCACGGGTTCTGACGCCGCGTCGGGACTGTCGGAGTCCGTCTCGGCCGCGTCCGGTGCATCACGTACGTCCAGCACATCCAGCGCGTCGGTGAGCCGCTTGCGCAGCTCGTCCGGTGCCAGGACGGCGTCCACCGTCCCGTGCTGCGCGAGGTGTTCGGCCCGCTGCACGCCCTCCGGGAACGCCTCGCCGTACAGCGCCTGGTAGACCCGCGGGCCCAGGAAGCCCACCAGCGCGCCTGGTTCGGCGGTGGTCAGCTGGCCGAGCGAGCCCCAGGAGGCGAGCACGCCGCCGGTGGTGGGGTGCCGCAGATGGACCAGGTACGGCAGCCCGGCGGCCTTGTGCGCGGTCACCGCGTTCGCGATCGCGACCATCCGCACGAACGCCGGGGTGCCCTCCTGCATCCGGGTGCCGCCGGAGGCCGGGAAGGCGAGCAGGGGCAGCCGTTCGGCCGTGGCCCGCTGCACGGCGTGCAGCAGTCGTTCGGCGGTGCAGGTGCCGATCGATCCGGCCAGGAAGGTGAACTCGCTGAGCAGCACGGCGACCCGGTGGCCGGCGATCCGGCCCTCCCCGGTCAGCGCGGCCTCGTCGGCCCCGCTGCGGGCCCGGGCCCGGGCCAGGTCCGCGGCGTACTGCCCGTCGGCCGGGTGCCGGGGCGGGGCGTCCCAACTGCGGAACGAGCCGTGGTCGAGGACCAGATCGGCGAAGTGCAGCGCGGCAGGCCGGGCGGGCGGCGCGGGGGCGGGGGTCGATTCGTCCACGGGGGCCAGTCTCCGCAGCGGCACGGCAGGTGGGCAAGCACGACTTGCTCACTGCGAGCCGCGACACATCGTGCTACGGGGCGCCCGGGGCCGGCAGGGGCGGCTGAGCCGAGTGGGCCGACTGGGCTGGCTGGCCCGGCTGGGCTGTCTGGGTCAGGCGTTGGTCGGCCCACTCGTGGCTCTCCGCGCTGACGATCGCTATCGCCCGCTCCAGCAGCTCCCGCTGCGCGGCGGCGTCGCGTTCGGCTGCCGGGCGCAACAGGTAGCGAGTCGTCTCGTGATCCAGTGAGAGCCGGGCCGAGGCGGTGCTGACCCAGCGTTCGTTCGGCTTGAAGATCTGGCGGAAGCCGGTCAGGAAGAGCGTCAGCGCGGCGAACGAGGCGGTGACGGCCGCAGGCGCGTGCAGCGCGGAGACCACCACGGTGGCCGCGGTGCTGAGCAGCGCGAGCAGCTCACCGATCTGGTGCACCAGTCGCGAACCCCTGGCCGACCTCTCGTACCACCGCAGCTGCCGCAGTGCGTAGGCGAGCGCGGGGTCGTCGGCAGGGTCGTCGGCGGTGTCGGCGGGGGTGTCCGGGCGAGAGCGCATGGTGATCAGTCTCCCAGGACCGGACGGCGAATCAGAAGTCCGATGCCAGGCCCGAGAGCGCGCTGAGCGCGAGCCAGCCGAGCGCCTGGAGCACCAGCAGCGCGGCGAACGCGCCGCCGGCCATCGCGGTCCAGCGTCGCAGCGGTGGCGCCGAGAGCCGGGCCAGTGCGCCGAGGAACGCGCCGAGCAGCGCCGCGCCGCCGACCACCACGCAGGCGAGCAGCAGTTCCTGGCGAGCCGTGTGCCGGGCCTGCCAGTCGGCGGGGGTGGCGAGCCGGACGGCGTGCCGGTACGCCCGGCGGATCGCCAGCAGCGGGACGGCGAGCGCGGCGGCCGCGAGGGCGGTGAGCAGCAGAGCGGTGGCCCGTTCGCGGACCGTCGTCCGGCGCGGCGCCGCGTCGATCGCCCAGCCGGGCCACTCGACCGCGTCGCTCGTGCTGCTCGTGCCGCTCGTGCCGCTCGCGTCGGCGGGGTCCAGTGCGGCGGATGCGCCGTACTGTCTCGTACCGTTCATGCCGCCCCCGTACGGTGGACCGAATCGGAGTCCACCGTACGGGGGCGGGCCGGGCCCGGGGAACCCTCTCTGACCCGCCGTCAGATCTGCCCGCGGTGGCCGAGGGGCGGCCGGGTCAGGTGATCGGCAGCAGCATCAGTGGTGCGCTCGTCGGGTGCGCGGAGCCACCCGCCGGCTCCAGCGTGAGGCCGACGCCGGCCGCGCCGTTCACGCCGCCGGTGAGCAGCAGCGAGCCGCCCGCGCCGGGCAGCAGGCCGGCCGGGCGCATGGTGCCCGCGTCGCTGAACCACAGCTGGTACGTCCGGCCGCTGCCCGGCGCCGGCAGGCCGGTGGCGAGGAAGCCGGCCTGGTTGCGCGAGGGCGACCACACCACGGTGCCGACCGCCGCCGCGGCGCTGCCGGTGCCGGTGCCGGTGCTGGTGCGGGCGTCCGGCGCGGTGAGCAGCGTGGCGAACCTGGCCTGCTGCTCCTGGAGCGCGCTGACCTGCGAGCGGGCCTGTTCGGTCTGCGCGTGCTGCTGGACGGCGAGCCCGCCGAACGAGGCCGCGAGCAGGACGGACGCGGCGAGCGCCAGCCACCGGCCGCGCCGCGCCCAGCCGCCACGCGAACCGGGCGGCGGCGAACTGTTACGGCTGGGGTCCGACGCCTCCGGTGCCACCTGGCGCACGTCGCCGATCAGCGACAGCACCCGCGACTTCAGCTCCGGCGGCGGGGCCACCGCCTCGGCCGCGCCGAGCCGGGCCAGCGTGGCGGTGAACTCCCGGACCTCCTGGGTGCAGGACGGGCAGTCGGCCAGGTGCCGCTCGAACTCCCGGCGCTCCGGCTCGGACAGTGCGTGCGCGGCATAGGCGCCGCTGAGCGTGTGCAGGTCGGCAACCATGCTCATGACTCCACTGACTCCACTCCGAGGCAGTCGCGCAGACGGATCAGGGCGTCGCGCAGGCGGGTCTTGACGGTGCCCAGCGGCTTGCCGAGCAGTTCGGCCACCTCACGGTACGAGTAGCCGCGGTAGTAGGCGAGCGTCACCGACTCGCGCTGGACCTCGGTCAGCGACTGCAGGCAGCGCCGCACCTGCTCGCGCTCCAGCCGGCCCTCGACCTGTTCGGCGACCTCGTCGAAGGCAGGGTGCTGCGCGGCGGCCGCGGCCCGCTGGTCGCGGTCGGCGGCGGCCTGCGCCGAGCGCACCCGGTCCACGGCCCGGCGGTGGGCCATGGTCAGCACCCAGGGCAGCACTTCGCCGCGCTCCGGGCGGTAGCGGGCGGCGGTGCGCCAGAGCTCCAGCATCACCTCCTGGGCCACCTCCTCCGACTGCGCCGGATCGCGCAGCACCCGGCGGACCAGGCCGAGCACCGGTCCGGCCACCGCGTCGTAGAGCTCGCCGAACGCGTCCTGGTCGCCGAAGGTGACCCGGGCGATCAGCTCCTTGAGATCCGGCCCGCGCCGTTGCGGACCGGTGAGGTGCACGACCGTGTTCACCGGGTGACCGCCGTGCTGCGGGCGGCTGCTGGCATGTCGGGGACCTCCTGGAGTGGGGGACGGCACACGGTGTTCGGAGCCGCGGCCCACGCGGATTGCCGCCGCGCCGAATTGCCGCCACCGGAGCCTGTCACGCCGTTCGCGACGGAGCACCGCTGTCCCCACCCCTTCGAGTGAACCTCCCTAGGGTGCGTCGGTGATCCGGGGGAAGAGTGGCTGGGCCGCCGGTAGCCGACCGTCCGGCCCGGGGGTGCACTGGGTGCGGATCCGGGCCGCTGCGTCGGGCAGGAACGGGGTGAGCTGCCGGGCGAGGGTGCGGCAGGTGTGGACGAGCGCGGCGAGTACCGCGTCGAGTCGGGTGTCGTCGGCGGTGCGGGCGAGCTGCCAGGGGCGGGTGCGGTCGATGTGGCGGTTCGCCTCCTCGACCAGCGTCCAGAGCGCGGCGGTCGCGCGGCGGAAGTCGTAGGCATCGACTTCCGCCGCGATGGCGGCCGGGACGGTGCGGCAGAGGGCGGAGAGCTCGTCTTCGGCCGGCCCGGCGTCCGGGACCAGGCCGTCGCGGTACCGGTGGACCATGGTGACCACCCGGTTGACCAGGTTGCCCAGGCCGCCCGCCAGGTCGGCGTTGGCGCGGGCGATCAGCCGTTCTTCCGTGAAGTCGGCGTCGCCGACTTTCGGGACTTCGCGCAGCAGCCACCAGCGCACGGCATCAGTGCCGAACCGTTCGACCAGGTCGCTCGGATCGACGGCCGTGCCGCTGGACTTGCTGATCTTGCGGCCGTCCACCGTGAGGTAGTCGTGCACCAGCAGGTCGGTGGGCAGCGGGAGGCCGGCGGAGAGCAGCATGGCCGGCCAGTACACCGCGTGGAACCGCAGCACGCCCTTGCCCAGCAGGTGGACGCGCCGCTCGCTCTCCACCCACCAGCGCCGGAAGTCGGGGGTGGCGACTTCCGGCGCCGGGCCGAGGCCCAGACTGGTGACGTAGTTGCCGAGCGCGTCCCACCAGACGTAGACCACCTGGTCCGGGTCGTCCGGCACCGGGATGCCCCAGCCCCGGGCGCGGGTGTGCGAGCGCGAGACCGAGAAGTCGTGCAGCCCGCCCGCGATCAGCCCGAGCACCTCGTTGCGACGGGCGGCCGGCTCGATCCGCAGCCGGCCCTCGGTGATCGCGGCGTGCAGCGCGTCCGCGTACCGGGAGAGGCGGAAGAACCAGTTCTCCTCGGCGATCAGCTGCGGTTTTGTGCCGTGCTCGGGGCACCGGCCGTCGGTCAGCTCCTCCGGTGTGTAGAACTGCTCGCAGCCGATGCAGTACAGCCCCTCGTACCGCTTGCGGTAGAGGTCGCCGGCCGCCGCGCAGCGCCGCCACAGTTCCTCGACCCCGGCGCGGTGGCGCGGATCGCTGCTGGTCCGGATGAAGTCGTCGAAGCTCAGCGACAGCGGCCCGCGCAGCGCCTCGAACGCGGCCGCGTTGCCGTCCACGAAGCTGCGCACGTCGGTGCCGGCGGCCTCGGCGGCGAGGACGTTCTTCAGCGAGTTGTCGTCCGTCCCGCTGAGCAGGCGGACCGCCTCGCCGCGCGCCCGCCGATGCCGGGCCAGCACGTCGGCCTGCACGAGTTCGAGCGCGAAGCCCAGGTGCGGGCGGGCGTTGACGTAGGGGATGGTGGTGGTCAGGTAGCTGTGCGCCGGTGTCACGGTGGCTCCTCGGAAGTGGGTGGGTGGGAGAACCCGGATCCGAGGCTGTGAAAACGTCAAAGGCCCCGGAGATCCAGGGCCTTGGGAACGTCGAACGTCCGCTGTCAGCAGCCCCGGTGGCGGGGCATCATCCGACGCGGTGCGCAGCTGGACGCGATGGCGATCATGTTGCCGAGGGTACCAGCGGGCGGGCGCGGAGCCACTGGATTTCCTGCGGGCGTGCTCGGGTCCGTCAGCGCACGGGTGGATTGAAGCGGGAGTACTCGGGGTCGCTCCAGCGCAGTCGGTGGGCGGCGCGGAGTTCCACCACGTTCGTCACGGTGAAGTCCACCAGGCGCTGGGCGCCGGGGACTTCGCCGATCTGCGAGCTGTCCCAGTCGGTCCGGGCGGTGCCGGTGAGCTGGAGGGTGCCGCCGGTCTCCCAGTCCACGAAGAGCAGCCCGGCGGCCGGGTTCTCCAGCAGGTTGCCGAGCGTGGCGAACATCGCGCTGCCGGAGTAGTCCGGCCAGCGCAGCCGGTCGGGGCCGAGGACCTGGACGAAGCCCGGGTTGCCGCCGCGGTGCGAGGCGTCGAGCCGGCCGCGGTGGTCGGCGGTGGCGATGAAGAAGGTGTCGGCGGTGCTGATCGACAGTTGTAGACGAGTCGTCAGGCAAGGTGCTGGTGGCTGGAGTTCTTGAGTGACGGCGGCGTCGGCGAAGTGGAAATCCCGGCTCTGGATGTACTTCGGGCAGTTGGCGAAGACCTCGTCCAGTTCGACGCGCAGGCCCGTCCGGCTCGGCGTGGCCCGGCCGTTCATCCGCATCCGGCGCCGCTGTGCCGGTTCCAGGGCGATCATGCCGACCTCGGCGGGCGCGGCGAGGGTGGCCGCCAGTGGGTCGGCGGCCGTCGGCCGTGCCGCGATCGCGAGTGCGTCAGGGAGTGGGTCGGTGGTGGTGGGCTCGGCAGTCTCCGCGGCCAGGAAGCCGGGGTGACCGGTGAGCAGGCTCGCCCAGATCCGGCCCTCGGCGTCGGCGGCGCCGATCACCAGCATCGGCTGGGCCGTGAGGAACTCCGCCGCGATGGCGGGGATCCGCCGGGGCCTGGACGGCCCGGCATAGCCGGGGCGGGTCCCGGCCCGGCGGCGGATCAGCTCCTCGCCGGAGGGCTGGTCGGTGGTGCGCGGGTGTTCGGAGAGGACGTTCACGGGGGCCTCCCGGGACGGGACGGACGGGGGGAGAAGGGAGGGTCAGAAGAAGCCGCAGGTGGGGGCCTCGCCGCTCGGGGCGGCGCCGGAGCCGGTGGCGGCGGCGGTGTAGATCTCCAGGCGGGTGCCGTCCGGGTCGGTGAAGAAGATGCCGCCGGAGCCGGCGCCCTCGCGGTGCGGCACGACGCCGTCGTAGGCGAACTCGGCGCCCAGTGAGCGCAGCACCTGCTCGGCGGCCCGCACCTGCGCCACGTCCGCCACCTCGAAGGAGAGGTGGTGCAGGCCGGGGGAGCCTGCGGCGAAGCGGCCCTCGCTCTGCTGCCAGAGCGTGATCACCAGCTGTCCGTCACGGCCGAGGAAGAGCCACGGGCGCTCGGGCTCGGTGCTCCGGGCGAGCACCTCGAAGCCGAATACCTGCTGGTAGAAGGCGCGCGAGCGGTCGAGGTCGGTGACGTTGAGGCCGATGTGGCCGGTCTTGAGGCTCGTGATCGGGCTGGAGCTCTGCGGGGTCTCGCCGATCTCGGTTGTCGCGGTGGTCTCGGGCATGGTGACGGCCTCCTGGCTGGGAATGGCTACTGGCTAACCTCTGTTTATGAGTATGAGAGTTAGGCAGGTGGGCGTCAACCACTGACCGCATGGATAGCGGTTAGAATGAGACGGAAGTCAGTCGCGAGTCGCAGGGAGAGAGCCGATGTCCGAGCAGGTGCCGCCGGTCGATGATCCGCGCCCGCTGCCGGGGGAGCCGCTCGGCCTGGATCTGCTCAACACCCGCTGGAACGGTGGCGGAAGTCCCCGCGATCTGCTCGACTCCCTTGCCGGGCTGGAGACCTGGCTCTCGCTGAACGGCCTCGCCGACCGCGCCACCGCCGACCGCGCCACGCTGGACGCCCTGCACGTCACCCGCGCGGCGATCGCCGGACTCGTGGCCGCGGGAACGGCCGACGATGGTGAGGGTGCCGATGGCGAGGGCGCCGAGCAGGCGCGTGCGGCGCTGAATGCGGTGCTCGCGCACGGCTGGATCGGCCGCACGCTCGGCCCCGACGGTCCGATCGACCGGGCGCACGCCGACGACCCCGCCTGGCTGCCCGCCTGGATCGCCGCCGACGACTACCTGCGCCTGCTCGCCGAGGCGCCCGGCCGGATCCGCTCCTGTGCGCACCCCGACTGCGTGCTGCACTTCTACGACACCTCGAAGAACGGCACCCGCCGCTGGTGCTCGATGGCCGGCTGCGGGAACCGCGCGAAGGCGTCCCGCCACTACGCGCGCAGCAAGTCCTCCTGACGCAGGATGTGACGACCCGGCGAACTGACGGCCTGTCGGCCGGGTGCCCCCGCGGCCATTGACAGGGCAGGCCCGGCCCGCTTCAGTGGTCTAGTCCAGCGGGGGCGTCCGGCCGGGTCGCTCCCTGCCGTCGGCACCACGCGGACCTCCCATGTCCCTGGTAGCCGAGGCAGGAGCATCCCCCCACATGCACAGTCTCCGCAGAGCCCGTTCCGCGCGCCCGGATTCGGCGCCCGGCCGGCACGCCGGTCCACGCACCGGCACCCGCAGACTCGCCGCCGCCTGTGTCGCCTGGACGGTCGCCGCAGCGGCGGCGGCCGGTATCACCGTCGGCCTGGCACCGAGTGCGACGGCCGGCGAGTTCCTCGCCAACGGCGGCTTCGAATCCGGTGCGCTGAGCCCCTGGAGCTGCTCCGGCAGCACCGGCAGCGTCGTCACCGGCCATGCCCACAGCGGGACTTACGCGCTGGCCGGGGCGGCGACGGCGAGCGACGACGCACAGTGCGCGCAGACCGTCGCGGTCCAGCCGAACACCGCGTACACCCTGAGCGCGTACGTCAACGGCGCGTACGTCTACCTGGGCGTCGACGGCGGCACCACCGCCAGTACCTGGACGCCGAGCACCGGCGGTGCCTACCAGCAGCTCTCGGTCGGCTTCACCACCGGCGCGAGCCAGACCAGTGCGACCGTGTACCTGCACGGTTGGTACGGGGAGGGCACGTACTACGCGGACGACGTCTCGCTCAGCGGGCCCGGCGGACCCAGCCCGACCCCGACACCGACCCCGACCGGCAGCCCCACGGGCACCCCGACCGGCACTCCGACGGGGACGCCCACCGGTACGCCCACCCCACCCGGTGGTGGCCTGCCGCCGCACGCGCTGGTCGGCTACCTGCACGAGAGCTTCGCCAACGGCGCCGGCTACCTGAAGATGTCCGACGTCCCCGCCTCCTGGAACGTCATCGACCTCGCGTTCGGCGAGCCGACCTCGGTGACCTCCGGTGACATCCGGTTCAACCGCTGTTCGGTCACCGACTGCCCGACCGCCGAGTCCGACGCCGACTTCAAGGCGGCGATCGCGGCCAAGCAGGCCCAGGGCAAGAAGGTGCTGCTGTCGATCGGCGGCCAGAACGGCGAGGTCCAGCTCACCACCACCGCGGCCCGCGACACCTTCGTCAGCTCGGTCTCCGCGATCATCGACCAGTGGGGCCTCGACGGCCTCGACGTCGACTTCGAGAACCAGTCGCTCTCGCTCAACACCGGTGACACCGACTTCAAGAACCCGACCACGCCGGCCATCGTCAACCTCATCTCGGCGCTGCACTCGCTGAAGGCGAAGTACGGCAGCCGCTTCGTGCTGACCATGGCGCCGGAGACGTTCTTCGTCCAACTCGGCTACCAGTTCTACGGATCGGGACCGTTCGGCGGCCAGGACCCACGGGCCGGCGCGTTCCTGCCGGTGATCTACGCGCTGCGCGACGACCTGACGCTGCTGACCGTCCAGGACTACAACTCCGGCTCCATCATGGGCCTGGACAACCAGTACCACTCGATGGGCGGCGCCGACTTCCATGAGGCGATGACCGACATGCTGCTCACCGGGTTCCCGGTCGCGGGCAACACCAGCAACATGTTCCCGCCACTCGCCCCCTCCCAGGTGGCGATCGGCATGCCCGCCAACTCCTATGCGGGCAACGGGTATGTCGCGCCGAGCGTGGTGGACCAGGCGCTGGACTGCCTGACCAAGGCGGTCAACTGCGGCTCCTACCAGCCGCGCAGCGGCAAGCAGCCGGACCTGCGCGGGCTGATGACCTGGTCGATCAACTGGGACCAGTACAACGGGAACGAGTTCTCGAAGAACTTCGAGAGCTACTTCGGCTGACCTGGCGTCAAGTGGTCGCCGGGCGCGGCGTCTTCGGCCCGTGGACGGCGGTGTACTCCGCCGCGAGCCACGGGCCGAGGTCGTCGAGCAGCAGTGCCAGCACGGCCGGGTCGGCCGTGCCCGACCGGGTCGCGGCGGCGGCCGTGCGCATCTGCTCGGCGCGCTCGGCGTAGTACTGGCCGAACACCTCGGCGGACAGATCCAGTTCGCTGGTCCAGCCGTTCCAGCGCGGCATCACCAGGGTGAACCCGGTACGCACGATGGTCCGTGCGGCGCCGCGGATCAGCTTCCGGCGAGCCTGCTCGGCGGCGTCGGTCTCGACGTCGGTCTCGGCACTCGCGGCGGCGGCCGCGCGCTCGCGCCAGCGGGGGAGCAGCCGGGGCAGATCGCCGTTGGTCTCGCGGGCCAGCAGCGTGTCGGGGCGGTAGCGGGGGAGCCGCTCCGCGAGGTCCGGGCCGAGCAGCGGGGTGCAGATGCAGGCGATGAACCAGCCCATGTCATGGCGCTCGAGTTCGCTCAGCAGCGTCTCGGTGGCGTAGAGCAGCACGCTCGCGCCGTCGATCTGCGGGAAGTCGGCGTCCAGCCCGGCGGTCAGCCGGTCGGCGTCGGCCCGGTCGGCGGCGGTCGGCGGCCGGTGCAGCGCCAGCAGCAGGTCGAGGTCGGAGCGGCCGGCGATCGCCGTGCCGCGCGTGATGCTGCCGTAGATGTAGCCGCTGTGCAGCCGGTCCGGGCCGAAGAGCTCCGCGATCCGGGTCCGGGCGGCCGCGGCGACGGGGGCGAACTCCGCGGTGATCAGGCTCAGCGAGCCCTCGCGGATGATCTGCCCGTGTTCGTCCAGCCCAGGTCGTGTCATGGGCCCGATTCTGCCGCCTGTGGATCACCGGGTGCGAACGGGTTTCACGGCAGGGGCTCACGGCGGCCGCTCACGGCAGGGGCTCACGGCAGGCGTGGAGCCCAGTGGCCGGTCTCCGGAAGGGCCTCGGCGTCCCCCGGCCAGGCGGGGACGGTGGTGGCGACGACCACCAGCGGCGTCGCGGGCGCACCGTCGGGGCCTGCGGTGTCGTCGGCGCGGAACTGGAAGGCGGTGCCGAGTGGGATGCTGACCGTGGTGCCGACCACCAGCGGCGTCACGCTCTCGTGCACCCCGAGCGCCTGCTGCTGGCGCCGCCAGAGCTGCC
This sequence comes from Kitasatospora sp. NEAU-69, assembly GCF_057158765.1. Lineage (NCBI taxonomy): Bacteria > Bacillati > Actinomycetota > Actinomycetes > Kitasatosporales > Streptomycetaceae > Kitasatospora > Kitasatospora sp. NEAU-69. Next base: position 124,242 of record NZ_JBWXUE010000006.1, on the reverse strand, counting down.
CCGAGCCCGCCACCACATGCCAGATCTCCTGGACCGTGCGGTGGGAGACGGCCCGGGTCACCGCGCCGGGTGCCAGCTCGAACCGGGCCAGCCCGGCCACCTCGGGCAGTTCCCCGAGCAGTCGCACCGATGCGCCGTCGGGCGCGGGCACCACGCTGGTCTGCGCGAACTGCCAGGTCTGGAAGGGCTGGTGGGCCATGCGAATCGGGTCCTCTCCGGAGCTGCCGGGGTCACCAGGGTAGACGGAGAACTGACGTACGGTCAGGAAGGCTTCGCGCTCAGTGAGTCGCGCCGCGGGCGGCCCAGCTGCGGGCGGCGGTGATCCGGCGGGCGGTGCTCGGGTGGCTGGCGAAGAGCAGTTCGAGTGCCCGCGGCGGGTCCACGTCGGCCACGTTGGCCAGCGCGAGCCTGCGTTGCATCGCGATGAACTGCTCGGGGTCATCGGTGAGTTCGAGGGCGTGTCGATCGGCCCTGGCCTCGATCCGGCGGCTGACGGCGGCCTGCGGCGGCCCGCCGAGCGCGCCGAGGACGGCGGCGCAGGCGGCGAGCAGCGGCAGCGAGCGCGGGTCGGCCACCGACGGCACCCCGGCGGCGGCGAGCAACGGGTGCAGCGAGAGCAGCAGCCCGAGCAGCGCGACGACCGCCGCCGCGCCGACTGCGCCGAGCGCGGTGCCGGTCGGAACGTCGCGGTGCTTCACGTGTCCGAGCTCGTGCGCCACCACCAGCTCGACCTCGCGCGGGGTGGCCGTGTGCAGCAGCGTGTCGTAGGCGACGATCCGCCGGGTCGCACCGAAGCCCGAGACGTACGCGTTGAGCGCGGTCGTGCGGCGCGAGGCGTCGGCCACCAGGACTTCGCGCACCCGGACGCCGTCCCGCCGGGCCAGGCCGAGCAGCGCGCCGCGCAGCTCACCGTCCGCCATCGGCGTGAAGCGGTTGAAGACCGGCTCGATCACCAGCGGGAAGAGGAACGACATCGCGACCGTGAGCAGCGCGGCCGCCGCGGCGGCCGGCAGCCACCAGTGGCTCGCCGACCACCCGGTCAGCGCGTAGACGCCGAGCGCGACGGGCAGCGCGAGGGCGAGGGTGAGCGCGAGCCCGCGCAGCTGGTCGAGCAGCCAGCCACCGACGCCCTGGGTCACCAGCCCGTACCCGCGCCGCACGCTGCGCGCCCGGGCGCCGAACGGCAGCCCGAGCAGCTGTCCGAGCAGCACCAGCGCCGCAGCGCCGGCCAGCACCTGCGCGCTGCGCGAGCCGCCGAACAGCCCGCCCGCCCAGCCGACCAGGTGCGCGCCGGCCGGGGTCAGCCCGAGCAGCAGGCTGAGCGCCAGCCCGGCCGCCCGCCCGCCGAGCACCCAGGGCACCTGGGCCCGCCGCAGCGCCCGGCCGCGGGCGAGTTGCTCGGGGGTGAAGTCGGCGGTGACGTCCATGACCGCAACGATAGGGCCCGCCCAAGGGCCTGTCGTCAGACCCCGCCCCTCGCTCAGTCGCTCGGGGCCGGGCCGCCCGCGGCCGCTGCTCAGCCCGTCCGCTTCACCCGGTCGGCCACCCGATCGGCCGATTCCAGCGGCCCGCCGAGCTCCGCCCGCGCCGCCTGGCCGAGCCGCCGGGCCTGCTCCACCGCACCCGTCCGGCCGTTGCGGCCCACCCGTCCGGCCTTCTCCACCCGCTCGACCGCGACCATCGCCGCGTCGTCGCCGAGCCGGCCGCCCGCGTGGCTGAGCAGGTCGCGGCGCAGGTGCTGGAGCAGCGAGCCGGGGCTCTCGGAGGCCCAGGCCTGGACCCGGTCGGTGAGCGGGTAGAACGCGCGGTCGGCATCGCGCGCCTCGATCACGCCGTCGGTGTAGATCAGCAGCCGGTCGCCGGCCGTGAATGGGAAGACCTCGACCTCGTAACCGGAGTCGAGCAGCAGCCCGCCCAGGCCCAGCGGTGGCGCCGGGTGACGGGCGTCCAGCGTCAGCACCTGGCCGTCGCGCAGCAGCAGTGGCGGCGGGTGGCCGCAGTTGATGATCTGGATCTCCGTGCCGTCGTCCGGGATGTCCAGGATCACCGCGGTGATGAACGACTCGCCGGCCTCCGGGCTGATGCCGCCGACGGCCTCCTCGTCACCGGAGCCGGAGCCGGAGCCGGAACCGTAGGCCGCCGACGTGGAGCCGGAGCCGAGAGCCGCGCCAGGGCCTGCATCAGGGCCCGTGCCGGAGCCCGGACCCGGCCCGCGGCCGCCGATGTCCGCCGACCGCGCCGGCTCCACCGCCGGCAGCTCCAGCTCCGCGTCCAGGTCCCAGCTCACGCTGCCGTCCAGGTAGGAGGCCAGCTCCGGCAGCGCGGCCTGCAGGTGCGCGGCCGCCCGGAACGCGCCGAGCAGCAGCGCCGCCTCGCCGAGCGAGGTCAGCCCCTTGCCCCGGACGTCGCCGACGAGCAGCCTGGTCCCGCTCGCGGTGCGGGCCGTCGCGTACAGGTCGCCGCCGATCTGCGCCTCGGCCTCGGCGGCCAGGTAGACCGAGGCGAGCCGCAGTGAGCCGATCCGGCTCGGCAACGGGCGCAGCAGGACGCGCTGCGCCGCCTCCGAGACGGACCGCACCTGCACCAGTTCCCGGGCATGCCGGTCCCGCAGCGCGCAGAAGCCCACCACGATCGCGGAGACGGCAACCAGAGCGGCTATCTGCGTCTCGTGGTTCGAGGTGGTCAACCCGTCCCGCATGATCCCGATGATGAAGAGCGCCGCCACCGCGATCAGGCTGACCACGGCGGTGAGCCGGGTGCCCGCGAATGACGCGGTGATCGCCGGCGCCACCACCAGCAGCGGGCCCAGGTGGATGTTCGGCGGCGAGAGTATGTCCACTGTGGTGATCACCACGATCAGCACAAGCGGCAGGAGCACCAGGGCACGGCCGGACCGCCGAGGCCGGTGGAGAGCATCGGAACGCTGTCGCACGGGCACCCCTCCTCTTTACACCCCGGCTGCCCGCAGCGCACCGCGAGGTAGGCTCGGCGGATCGTTCGGAGTGGGACGGGGGGAGCAGCGGATCGTGGCCAGGCGCTTTGCGGACCAGAGTGATGATCAGATCGGCGAGCACGGGCCTGGGCCGGTCGGGTTCATCGGTGAGCTGGAGGCGGACGGGGGCAGCACGGCGGCCGCCGCGGCACCGGTTCGCTCCACCCACGCTGACGCCGACAGCAACGCTCACGCTGACGCCGACGCCCGCACGCGCACCGACACCGTGGGCAGTGGCCCCGAGCCCGAGCCGCCGCGCTCCCGGCCGACCCGCCGGCAGCTGCTGCTCGGCGCGGGCGCGGGCATCGTGCTGGCGGCGGGCGCCGCCTGGGAGCTGAGCCGTCCCTCCGGCGGCTCGAAGCCCGCGCCCGATGCCGACCAGCCGGACCAGAACGGTCCGAACGGCCCGCTCGGGCCCGCCCCGCGCGCCGTCGGACCGAAGCCGCTCTGGACCTACCTCGGCCCGGGCCCGCTCAGCCTCGAACAGCTGGTGGGCAGCGCCGGGCTGCCGCTCTTCGTGACGCCCGACGCGCTGGTCGCGCTCGACCCGGACAGCGGCGCGGCCCCGGTCCGGATCCCGCTGCCGGGTCAGAGCCCGCTGCTGGTCAGCGGCAGCCTGCTGATGACGTACGCCATCGAGTCGGCGCCGGGCCCGAGCCCGATCACCGCCTACGACCTGACCACCGGCAACGTCGCCTGGCGGCTGGGCCCGGACGGCGCTTCGACCGCCCCGGACCCGAGCGCCCCTGACCCCAGCTTGCGCGACTCCAACGACCTGGCCAACGCCCCGGCCACCGGCTCGTCCGGCTCCGGCGCGGCGGACCTGCGGGGCTGGGTGCTGGAGCCGATCGGCAGCGACGGCACCGCGCTCTACTGCACCGCCACGAAGCCGTACACCGGTAGTGGCAGCGACCAGTCGGTCAAGATCGTGGCCGTCTCGCTCGCGACCCGGCACGTGCTCTGGTCGGCGGGCCTGGCCGCCGGTCGGCTCGTCCTCCGGGGTCACCCGGCGCCCGGCGGCCGGCTGCTGCTCCCCGCGACCGACGGGAGCCTGACGGCGCTCTCGACGGCCGACGGCCGGCAGCTCTGGACCGTCGCCACCGGCGCCTCGCCCACCGTGCCGCAACTGGGCTGCTGCGCTGCCGACGATCACCAGTACTTCGGTCTGACCGACGGCGGCGCCTACGCGGCGAGCCTGGACGACGGCCGAAAGCAGTGGACGGTCGGCCCGACCAGCACCGAGACCTGGCGGTACCTCGCCATGGTGGCCGGCGGCGGCATGCTCTACCTGTTCACCGACAGCGGCGTGGTCAAGGCCGTCGCCGGCGCGGACGCCACGCCGAAGTGGAAGTTCCAGCTGCCGTTCCGGCTGGACAGCCGCACCCGCCCGCTGCTGCTGAACGGCACGCTCTTCGTCCCCGGCCCGTCCGCGAACGGCGTGGTCGCGCTGGACACCCGGACGGGCGTGCCGCTGTGGACCTTCCACGACGGCAAGCCGGGCACCGACGTCTGGTCGGTCAGCACGGACGGCCGGACGCTCTTCGCCGGTCGCGACCAGCTGCTGCACGCCGTCAAGGTGTGAGACGCGTGCCCGCCCGGCCCTGACGGTCGGTCCAGTCGCCGCTGGGGATCAGCGCGGGGTACGCGCGCAGCCGGGCGCTCTGCGCCGGGCCGGCCAGGTAGACCCAGGCGTCCTCGCTCGGCGCGTCCGATCGTGCGGCGGTAGCGGCGGTAGCGGCCGTGGTGGGGGTGGCGGCGGTGGCGCCGAGCAGGACCGGCAGCCGGACCCGGACGTACAGCCCGGTGCCGTCCGGGCGGCACTCCTCCAGCTCGTCCAGCTCGGCGAGCACCTGGGCGAAGTGTCCGGGCCGGACGGTCAGCAGCTCCCCGTGCACCTGCCGCCCGGGGTCCGGCACGGCGTAAGGGTAGCCGGGGCCGTCGTGCAGCGCCGCGCCCGCCAGCACGGCGGGCCGGGCCGCGAGGCAGCGGCCGGCCAGATGACGCGCGTGGTTGTGCAGCCCGGGGCGCAGCGTGCCGTAGACGAAGAACGGCAGCGGGGGAGTGGCGAGCTGGTCCGGCACGGCGTCCTCCTCCTTCTCCTCCGCCCGGTGGCACCCTCGGCGCCGACGGGTCGGGTCCGTTCCGTTCGCCGAAACGGGCTGGCGCCCCGGGGCTCCGATGCGCTCTGATGGCCTCGCACTGTACAGCAGCAACCCAGGGAGATGCCCGTGACATCCGCCGGAACCCAGCAGCCAGCAGGGCCGCCGTCCCCAGGGTCGATACCGGCGCAGGGGGCGGGCCCAGGAGACGGTCCGGCCGCCGGCGGCCCCCGGATCTCCGGCGCCGTCTGGGCCGCGCTCGGCGTGGTCTACATCGTCTGGGGGTCCACCTACCTGGGCATCCGGGTCGTGGTGGAGACCATGCCCTCGCTGCTCTCCGCCGCGATCCGGTTCCTGGCCGCCGGTCTGCTGCTGCTCGGCCTGCTCGCGGTGCGGCAGGGGCCGGCCGCGCTGCGGGTGACCCGGCGCCAGCTCGGCTCGGCGGCGCTGGTCGGCGTGCTGCTGCTGCTCGGCGGGAACGGGCTGGTGACGATCGCGGAGCGCGAGCTGCCGTCCGGCCTGACCGCGCTGCTGATCGCGATGGTGCCGCTCTGGGTGGTGCTGCTGAAGACCTTCGCCGGCGAGCGGCCGGGCGGCGCGCGGCTGCTCGGCGTGCTGCTCGGCCTCGGCGGGCTCGTGGTGCTCGCGCTGCCGGGGCTCAGCGGCGGCGCGTCGCTCGGCGGGGTGCTGCTGCTGATCGCCGGTTCGATCTCCTGGTCGGTCGGCTCCTTCATCTCCTCCCGGCTGCCGATGCCGGGCAACCCGCTGGTCGCCAGTGGCTACGAGATGCTCGCGGGCGGGCTGGGCTGCCTGCTCGTCTCGCTGGCCCGCGGCGAGCAGCACGGGCTGGACCTGGGGGCGGTCAGTACCCGCTCCTGGCTCGCGCTGGCGTACCTGGTGCTGATCGGCTCGGTCGTCGCGTTCAGCGCGTACGCCTGGCTGCTGCAGTACGCGCCGCTCGGGCTGGTCGCCACCTACGCGTACGTGAACCCGGTGGTGGCGGTCTTCCTGGGCTGGCTGGTGCTGGCCGAGCGGCTGAACCTCAGCGAGCTGATCGGCGGGGCGATCGTGGTCGCGGCGGTCGGTGTCGTGGTGAGCACGGAACGGCGCCGCTGAGGCCCTGGGCTCCTCGGACCTGCCGTCACCGCCCGTAGTCGCGCGCCGCGCGGGTGGCGGCCGCCGGTCGTACGGTGGAGACGGGACGAGTGAACGAATGGAGTCCGTGATGCCTGGTTCCGTCACGATCGGCCACCACGCCGAGACCATGGCGACTGTCGAACACACCGATGCCCAGCGCCTCGCCGTGCTGCTGGACGAGATCGGCCACCTGCTGGCCGCCGGTGGCCCCAACCGGCTCACCGATGCGCAGGTCAGCGCGCTCTGCGAGGGCGAGACCGGCCGGCGCGAGGAGCTCGCGCGCTGGTGCCGCAGCCTGTCGGCCCAGCTGCACGACCGGCTCTGAGCCGCCGCACGACCGGCGCTGAGCTCCGCAACGGCGATCCGGGGGCGATGCAGGGGGTGACGCAGGGGTGATGCGGGGAGGACACGGCAACCGCCGGGTCCTCCCCGCAGTGCTGTCCGATGGTGCGTCAGAGCACGGGTGGGACGGGTGTTGTCGGGAGCCTTGACACTGCTCGACGGCCCGTGAGTACATGCCAACCGTGCCGATACCCTCACCCCTCCGCGCCCGCGCCCGCGCCGGCCTCCACGCCGGCCTCCACGCCGGCTTCCGCGCCCGCCGGGCCGCCGCCGGCGTACCCGCCGTGGTGCTCGCGCTGGCCGCCGCGCTCTGCCTCCCGACGGCCGCCGCCTCCGCCGCCCCCCTCGCACCCGCCCCCGCCGCGTCCGCTCCCGCCGCCGGGGTGGCCGCCGCCCGGGCCGCCGTCCGCGCTCCGGCTGCTGCCGCCGCCGCGCCCGGGGCGGGGTACATCGAGACGAACTACGGCAACCCGACCACGGCGTTGCCGCCGGTCAGCCGTCCGGACACGCCGCACTGCACGGTCACCGCGATGCAGCACGACTTCGCGAACAGCTACGGCCAGCCGTTCACCGGCACGCTCGCCCCGCCGGCGAACTGCCCGGGCCCGTGGACGAAGGTGGTGCTCGACTGGTCCGGCAGCGTCGCGGGCCGCCAGTACGACCGGCTGGCCGGCGTCTGGATCGGCGGCTCCGAGGTGTTCCGCACCAGCACGCCCGAGCCGGACGCGGCGGGCATCAGCTGGCACGTCGACCAGGACCTGAGCAGCTACATCCCGCTGCTGCGCACCCCGCAGCCGCTCGTGGTGGACCTCGGAAACATCGTCAACTCGACGTACACCGGCGTCTACCACATGGCCATGACGGTCACGTACTACCAGGCTGACCGCCACCACCCGGCCGCCCAGACCGCCGACCAGGTGCTCCCGGTCTCGCAGTCCACCACCGCGCCCGGCTGGTGGACGCTGACCAAGGGCCAGACCGCCACCGCGACCCTCGACTTCCCGCGGAACCTCACGGCCGCCCGGCTCCAGGTCTACGCCCGTGGCGGTGGCTGCGAGGAGTTCTGGTACTCCAACGTGCCGGACGACTACGCCGCCGCGCACCCCGGCTACGGGCTCTGCGGCGGCGGCACCTACCGCGAGGTCCAGGTGCTGGTGGACGGCCGGCTCGCCGGCACCGTGCAGCCGTTCCCGGCGATCTACACCGGCGGGATCAGCCCGCTGATGTGGCGGCCGATCCCGAGCATCGACGCGTTCCGCACCCAGCCGTACGACGTCGACCTGACCCCGTTCGCCGGCACGCTCACCGACGGCAAGCCGCACACCGTCACGCTGGTCCCGCCGGCCGGCATCAGCGACGGCTGGACGCTGGACGGCAGCCTGTTCCTGAGCACCGACCCGCTGCTCGCGCAGACCGGTGGCGCCGTCACCGCCGACACCGTCACCGCCGCGCCGCAGATCGACACGGTCGAGAGCACGCAGCCCGACGGCAGCGACCTGATCACCGCGACGACCGGGCGGGACTGGACGCTCGCCGGGTACGTCGACACCTCGAAGGGCCGGATCAGCACCACGGTCGAGCACCATGGTGCGTACAGCAACACCGACACGATCGCCGACCAGGGCCAGAAGCAGGTCACTTCGCAGCGCGACAGCGGCTGGACCGTCACCACCACCGACCGCGGCCACGGCCACTCGGACGCGACCCGGAGCAGCTGGTCGTATCCGATCGACGTGACCAGTACGTACACCCCCGGCACCGGCTCGGACAGCTTCCTGGCGAGCGGTCAGGTCACGGTGGCCCGCAAGCTGGTGGACGCGACGCGCCAGGGGCAGCACTGGAACGAGACGGCGAGCACCGACGACGAGCTGTCGGCGCAGGGCGTCCTCCAGCGGCAGAACGGCACCGAGGTGCAGGCCGACGGCAGCTCGCAGGAGAAGTACAAGGGCCGTACGCCCGGCGGCGGTTGCTATGAACACGAGCTGGTCTCGGACCACGGCTACCTGACCCGGGACGAGGTCGAGGACTGCCGCTAGCCGCAGCCGTCGTGATGACGCATCGGGCCCCGGGGGGGGGGGGGGTTAATCCCCCCCTGGGCCCCCCTTTCTTTCCCCCCCCCCCTTTTTCT
>NZ_JBWXUE010000006.1:66544-115534 GCF_057158765.1 Kitasatospora sp. NEAU-69 | reverse complement strand
CGGCGAGTACTTGTCGTTGTCGCGACTTCCCTTTCTCTCTTTTTTTTCCCTCCCCCCCCCCCCCCCCTGGGCCCGCTGGTCGGCGCCACCGGTTGGCTTCGCCAATTGTTACTGGTGAGTATCCGTCAAGGGTGCGTAAGGGAAGCCAACGGCGTTCCACTATTCGGGAATTATCCGGCTCGGGATATCTGAGATCTCCGTCACATTCCGATCTCCGCAGTCGCCGCTTGACGGTCAGTGATGCATTGGTGACCTGCGGAGATGTGGGCCGGGCTGAACCTGGTGTGGATGATCCGACAATGCAGCGATTATAGTTGATCTTGTTTTTGGGGCGTGATCTGCGATTCACTCTTGTTCCGTGTGAGCGGCGGAACGGGGTGCGGCCGTCTTCCAGAGAGTAAGAACCGGGGCCAGGATCGGGCTCGGTTGCTTGAGGCGACGAGATTGAGAGCACCGTTGCGTAGAAGGATCGCGCGTCAGAAGCCCGCGCGCCGCCGCCCGGTCCGGGTGCCGGCCGGCCGGCTCCCGCGCCGCCTCGCCGGACCCCTGATCACGCTGCCGGCGCTGACCGCGCTCTGCGGCAATGCCGCCAACGGCAGCGCCGGTGGGTTCTGGGCCGCCGGTGCCGCCGCAGGCGTGGTGCTGCTCGGCGGTACCGCGGTGGTGGTCCGCCGGGTCACCGCCCGTCCGCTGGAGCAGGCCCGTGACCTCGCCACCCGCAACCTCGCGGCGCTGCTGGACGAGCGCGCCGGGCTGCTGGAGGAGCGCAACGCGCTGGTCGCCGAGCGCGACGCGCAAGCCGACAAGGCGCAGGCGCAGCTCGTCGAGCGCCAGCTGCTGGCCCGCCAGCACGAGGAACTCCAGCGCCAGCACCTTGAGTTGACCCGCGAGTGGAGCGAACTCGGCTCCGCCCAGGGCCAAAGCGCCCAGCGGATGGAGGAACTGCTGCGCGAGTGCGAGCTGTTGCTCGCCGAGCGGGACGGTCTGGCCAAGGAGCGCGACGAGCTGGTCGGCAGCGTGGACGCCACCTTCGTCAACCTCGCGATGCGCACGCTGACCCTGGTCGAGCGCCAACTCGTGCTGATCGAGGCGCTGGAGGGCCGCGAGTCCGACTCGGCGCAGCTGGAGAGCCTGTTCCGGCTCGACCACCTGGCCACCCGGATGCGCCGCAACAGCGAGAACATGCTGCTGCTCGCGGGGCTGGAGAACAGCCAGCGCAGCCGCAAGACCGTCACGCTGCTGGACGTCGTGCGCGCCGCGGTCTCCGAGATCGAGCGCTACGAGCGGGTCAAGCTCGGGTTCCTGGCCGCCGTCCGCCTCAGCGGCGCGGTCGCCGACGACAGCAGCCACCTGCTCGCGGAACTGCTGGAGAACGCCACCGCGTTCTCGCCGCCGCAGGAGCAGGTCGAGATCGGCGGCTGGCTGCTGGACAACGGCGAGGTGATGGTCTCGGTCACCGACCGCGGCATCGGCCTGCCGGCCGAGCGGCTGCGCGCGCTCAACGACCAGCTCTCCGAGCCGGCCGAGCCGAGCGCCGACCGGCGCGACGCGCTGCTGGCCGGCGCGCTCAGCGGGCGCAGCATGGGCCTGTTCGTGGTGGCCCGGCTGGCCCGTCGGCACGACATCCGGGTGCAGCTGCGGGAGAACGCCCAGGGCGGCGGCATCACCGCGATGGTGGTGCTGCCGCGCGAGGCGCTGCACCAGGACGGCGTCACCACAACGGACCTGGACGACCAGCGCCGGGCCGAGCGGACGGCGGCGCAGGCCGCCGAGCAGGCCCGGCTCGCGGCGGAGCAGGCGGCGGAGGCTGCCGAGGCGGCCGCGGTGCTGCCCCCGCAGCGCGACGGCGGCCGGGACGGTGGCCGGCCGTCGGCACAGCAGGCGTGGCGGGGCGAGGTGGCCCCGGATGCGGCGCTGCCCGCGCTGCCCCGGCGTAAGCCGGCGGGCGCGGCTGCGGCAACTGACGCCGAGTCTGCGCCGGTTGCCGCACCCGCCCCGGTTGCCGAGCCTTCCGCCCCCGTCCCTGCGCCCGTCCCTGCGCCCGTCCCTGCGCCCGCCCCCGACGCGGCGGCCACCGGTCCGGTGCCTGCCGCGCCCGCCGGCCCGGTCACCGAGCTCGGCCTGCCGCGCCGGGTGCCGAGCGGCGGCGGGCTGCCGGGCACCGGGGAGGCGCCGACCTCCGGCCTGCGCCGGATCGCCGCCGAGTCCTCGGACACCGTGATGCTCCGTGCCATACCCAGCCAGACGGCCGGGCCCGCCGCCAGTGCGGACCCCGCCACGCCCGCCCCCACCGCCGCCCCCACCGCGCCCCGCTCCCGTACCTCCGCCGAGGAGCTGCGCCGCAGACTCGGTGGCTTCCAGAGCGGGCTGCGCCAGGCGGCCCGCGAGTCCGCCGAGGGACAGGACCGATGACCGACTTCGACTCCAGCTCCGCCTGGCGCAACCCCGGTGACGCCGGGTCGCCCGTATCGCAGGGCGGTTTCGCGACCCCGCCGGCCGTCACCGGCACCGCGGCGGCCCCCGTGCAGGCACCGGCCAGCCAGGGGGCGATGAACGTCCGCTGGCTGCTCGGCGACTTCCTCGGCTCGGTCGCCGGCGTCGAGGACGCCGTGGTGGTCTCCTCGGACGGCCTGCTGCTGGCCGACTCCCAGCAGGGCAGGCGCGCCGAGGAGCTCTCCGCCATCGTCTCGGCGCTGACCAGCCTCGCGGGCGGCCTGGCCCGGGCGATCGAGTACGGCGGCGTCAAGCAGACCATGGTGACCATGAACGACGGCCACCTGGTCGTGATGGCCATCAGCGACGGCTCCTGCCTCGGCGTCTACGCCGCGCTCAGCTGCGATCTGGGCGTCCTCGCCTACCAGATGGCGCTGCTCGTCGAGCGCGCCGGCCATGCGCTGACACCCCAGGTGCGCAGCGAGCTGCACCGCGCGATGGCCGTCCGATGACCCCTGACGACGCACTGCACGCCGACCCGCTGCACGCCGACCCGCTACGCACTGACCGCTCGCCCAACCTGTCCAATGACCTCGTGGAGGTGGGAAGCATGTCCGGCACCGCCGGCATCAGCCTGAGTTCCGGTGGAGCGACCGCTCCCGGTACCGCCCGGCACAGCCGGCGGACCGACGCCGCCCGCCCCGGCCAGGGGCGTTCCTCCCGGGTGCGCCCGTACGCGATCACCCGTGGCCGGACCAGGTTCGGCCGCGTGCTGCTGGTCGAGACCCTGGTGTCGGCGCTGAACCGGCCGGCCGACCCGGCCGACCGCACGCTGCCGGAGCTGGCCGCGATCTGCGACGTCTGCCGTGGCCAGATGCGCTCGATCGCGGAGATCTCGGCGCTGCTGCGGATCCCGCTCGGAGTGGTCAAGGTGCTGGTCAGCGACCTCGCCGACCAGGGCCGGATCCGGGTGCACGGCGCGGACTCGGCCGACGAGTCCTCGCTCGACGAGCTGCCGGGGGCCAAGCGGGTGCTGCTGGAGAGGGTGCTGGGTGGACTTCGCAAGCTCTGAGCACGGTCCCGCCGAGCTCGGCCCTCCGCAGGGGGCCCGGCACGGTGGGTCCCAGCCCGGACCCCGGCACGACAGCAGCTCCCGTAGCAGCATATCTGATGGATCGTCACACATGTCTGGCAACACGGTCATTCCCCCCGGTGTCCCGCTGGTCGCCGGTTCCGCCACCTCGACCAAGATCGTGGTGGCGGGCGGCTTCGGCGTGGGCAAGACCACGTTCGTCCGCTCGGTCTCCGAGATCCCGCCGCTCACCACCGAGGCGGTGATGACCGAGGCGAGCGTCGGCATCGACGACACCGCCGCGGTCCCGGCCAAGACCTCCACCACGGTGGCGATGGACTTCGGCCGGATCAGCCTCGAATCCGACCTGGTGCTCTACCTGTTCGGCACGCCCGGCCAGGGCCGGTTCTGGTTCATGTGGGACGACCTGGTGCGCGGCGCGGTCGGTGCGGTGGTGCTAGCCGACACCCGCCGACTGGCCGACTCGTTCCCCGCCCTGGACTACTTCGAGGGCAGCGGGCTGCCGTTCGTGATCGCCGTCAACCAGTTCGACGGCGCACCGGTCTACTCGGCCGAGGCCGTCCGCGACTCGCTCGCCATCCCGGAGCACATCCCGGTCCTGCTCTGCGACGCCCGGCAGCGCGCCTCCACCGTCGAGGTGCTCACCGCGCTCGTGCTGCACGCGCTGGCCGCCGAGCCGGCCGTCACGGCCGTCTGATCCATCATCACCCCACCCTCGGCTCGGCTGAGTTCACTAGCAAGAAGGCAGGCAGCAGCGATGCGCAAGATTCTGATAGTCGGCGCCGGACAGGCCGGGCTCCAGCTCGCACTGGGCCTTCAGGCCAACGGCTACGACGTCACGGTGATGACCAACCGCACCGCCGACGAGATCCGCGGCGGCCGGGTCCTCTCCACCCAGTGCATGTTCGACACCGCGCTGGGCCACGAGCGCGCGCTGGACCTCAACTTCTGGGAGGACGAGGCGCCGAAGGTCGAGGGCCTCGGCGTCTCGGTCACCGGGCCCGAATCGGCCAGAGTGATCGACTGGGTCGGCCGCCTCGACGGCTACGCGCAGTCGGTGGACCAGCGGGTCAAGATGTCCGGCTGGCTGGAGACCTTCGCGCAGCGCGGCGGCCAGGTCGTGGTGCACGGCGTGGCCGTCTCCGACCTGGACTACTTCGCCCGCACCTACGACCTCGTGCTGGTCGCCGCCGGCAAGGGCGAGCTGGTCTCGATGTTCGGCCGCGACGCCTCCCGCTCGCCGTACGAGACGCCGCAGCGCGCGCTCGCCGTCTCCTACGTGCACGGCCTCGCCCCGCGCCCGGAGCACGAGTTCCGCGCGGTGCGCTGCAACCTGGTGCCCGGTGTCGGCGAGCTCTTTGTGATCCCCGCGCTGACCACCAGCGGCGACTGCGACATCCTCTTCTGGGAGGGCATCCCCGGCGGCCCGCTGGACGCCTTCGGCGACGTCAAGGACCCGGTCGAGCACCTGCGGGTCACGCTGGACCTGATGAAGACCTTCACCCCCTGGGAGTACGACCGCACCCGCGCGGGCGTCGAGCTCACCGACGCCGGCGCCACGCTGGCCGGCCGCTACGCCCCCGTCGTGCGCTACCCGATCGGTGAACTCCCCAGCGGCGGGCTGGTGCTGGGCGTCGCCGACGTGGTGGTCGCGAACGACCCGATCACCGGCCAGGGGTCCAACAACGCCGCGAAGTGCGCCGCCGTCTACCTCCAGGCGATCCTGGCGCACGGCGACCAGCCCTTCGACCGCGCCTTCATGCAGGCCGCCTTCGACCGCTACTGGGACTCCGCCCAGCACGTCACCAAGTGGACCAACGCGATGCTCGCGCCGCCGCCGGAGCACGTGCTGAACCTGATCGGTGCCGCCGGCCAACTGCCGCCCGTCGCCAACCGGTTCGCGAACGGCTTCGACAACCCGGCGGACTTCGAGAACTGGTTCTACGACCCGGAGAAGGCCGGCGCCTACCTCGCCTCGGTCGCGCCCGCGCCGGTCGAGGGCTGAGCGGCCCGATGACGACGGCGTCCAGCAGCGGCACGGTCGCACCGCGCGTACTGCTGCTGGACGCCGCGCCCGACGACCTGCTGGACCAGGAGCTGGCCCGGCTGCTCGGCCACGGACTGGCCGTCACGCTGAACCTGCGCCGGACCCCGGACGCCGATCGCGGCCGGGTGCGCGCCGCCTGGTCCGGACGGGTCGCCTTCACCGACTTCGACCCCTTCGCCGAGCCGGAGTTGACCGCGGCCGTGGTCCGCGACGGGATCGGCTACGACGCCGTCAAGTCCCGCGGCGGCTACCCGCTGCGCGACGGCTTCCTCGCCGCGGCCACCTCGCCGGCTCTGGCGCACCCGCTGCGGGTGGTCGGCCGCGCGGGCGCCGGGACGGACCACGTCGAGCTGCCCGCGGCCGCCCGCCGCGGCGTTCTGGTCACCCACACGCCGGGCTCCAACGCCGTCGCCGTCGCCGAGTTCGCGCTGGCCCAGCTGCTGGCCCTCGTTCGGGACCTGCCGAGCCTCGACTCCGCCTGCCACGCGGGTCACTGGCAGAGCCCAGGGCCGTCCCGCTCGCTCGCCGAACTCGCCGTGGGCGTGGTCGGGTTGGGCCGGATCGGCCGCGCGTTCGCCGACCGGGCCGGCGCGCTGGGCATGTCCGTCCAGGCGCTCGCCCGTACCTCGCAGGCCCGTCGCCCGCCCGCGGACCTCCGCTCGGTCGACTCGCTGGCCACCCTGCTCGCCACCAGCGACGTGGTCTCGCTGCACGTCCCGCTCACCGAGCGGACCCGGGGCCTGCTCGGCCGCGCCGAGCTGGCGCTGATGCGCCCGGGGGCGATCCTGCTGAACACCGCGCGCGGCGGCATCGTGGACGAGACCGCGCTGGCCGAGGCGCTCGCCGACCCCGCCCACCCGCTCGCTGCGGCCGCCATCGACACCTTCGCCCACGAGCACGCGGCCTTCCGCTCCCCGCTCTTCGGCCTGCCGAACGCCCTGCTCACCCCGCACGTGGCCGGCATGACCCGCGGTGCGATGCTGACGGCCGCCCTGAGCTGCGCGGACCACCTCGCCGCCCTGCTGGCCGGCCGCCCGGACGGCGTCCCGACGGTCTGACTAGGGCCGCTGGCCGGCCAGGTAGTCCTTGGCCGCCTGCGAGGCCTTCGCGTACGAGCCGGAGTCGAACGGCGGCTGCGGGTCGTACTCGATCTGCAGCTGGATCGCCTCCGCGACCGTGCGTCCGGCGATCAGCTCGGCCAGCGTGAGCGCCATGTCGATCCCGGCCGAGACCCCGGCCGCGGTGATCGTCCGGCCCTGCACCACGACCCGCTCGGCGGTGTAGGTGGCGCCGTAGGCCTCCAGCAGCCCGACGCTGGCCCAGTGCGTGGTGGCCCGCAGGCCGTCGAGCAGCCCGGCCGCGCCGAGCAGCAGCGAACCGGTGCACACCGAGGTGGTCCATTCGGCCGTCGCGTGGATCCGGCGGATCCAGTCGAGCAGTTCCTCGTCGGCCGTGTGCCGCTGCGTTCCGTAGCCGCCGGGGACGAGCAGGACGTCGGCCGAGCCGACTTCCGCGAACGCAGCGTCCGCGGTGAGCCCGAGCGATCCGGCCCCGCCGCGGACCACACCGGTGCTGGCGGCGGTGAAGACGACCTCGGCCTCCGGCAGCCGGCGCAGCACCTCGTAGGGCCCGACGGCATCGAGGGCGGTGAAGTCGTCGAAGAGCGGGATGGCGATACGCATGTCAGTCTTCCTTCTTCCTTGGCATTCTTGAAGAGAACCGGGTCCGGTACTCGGCCGGCGTGACCCGGACGATCCGTTTGAAGCTGCGGTGCAGGGTCTCGACCGTGCCGAACCCGCAGTTGCGCGCCACCGACTCGACCCCGGAGCCGGTCGTCTCCAGCAGCCGGCGCGCGGCCTCGATCCGCGCCCGCTCCACGTACGCGGCCGGGGTGCAGCCGGTCTCGGCCCGGAACACCCGGGCGAAGTTGCGCTCGCTCATCGCGGCCCGCCCAGCCAGTGCCGGCACGCTGAGGTCGGCGTCGAGATGGTCGGTGATCCAGTCCTGGAGCTCGCGCAGTGGCGCCCGGGCCGGCCGCTGGGCGGCCAGCTGTCGGCTGAACTGCTCCTGACCGCCGGGCCGTTGGACGAACATGACGAGCTGCCGGGCGACCTCGCGGGAGAGTTCGGGTCCGTGGTCCGCCTCGGCCATCGCGAGGGCCAGGTCGAGGCCGGCGGTGATCCCGGCGGAGGTCCAGACGTCGCCGTCCCGGATGAAGATCGGGTCCGGATCGACCGTGACCCGCGGATACCGCTGCGCGAGCTCCGCGCACCGGGCCCAGTGGGTGGCCGCGCGCCGTCCGTCCAGCAGCCCGGCCTCGGCGAGCAGGAACGCCCCGCTGCAGACCGAGGCAGTCCGCCGTGCGCGGCCGGCCGCCTGCCGGAACCACGCGAGGAAGCGCTCGTCCTCACACGCCCGCAGCACGCCCTGGCCACCGACGGCGATCAGCGTGTCGATGGCCCCGCCGGCCTCCTCGATGGTCCTGGTGGGCGAGACCGCGAGCCCCCCGGTCGAGCCGACCGGCCCCGGCGCCGCAGCCACCGTCTCGATGACCAGCCCGCCGACCCGGCGCGCGACCTGCGTGAAAACCTCGTGCGGCCCGGTCAGATCGAGGATCTGGAAGTCCGGGTAGATGGCGAAGACGATGCGTCGGGCGGTCACCCGTCCATCGTGGTCTGTGCTGGATCATGGCCGCAATGACAGACACCTGACGATTCCTGCCATCGGCCGCCGTCGCCTGGCAGCGCCTGGCAGCGCCTGGCAGCGCCTGGCATCGAGCCGGCTTCGCGGGATTCGAGGGAAAGCAGAAAAAGCACCCCCCGCCACTTCCACCATATAGCGCACCGGGGGGCTTGTGGCAAGGCCCTGGTGGTGCCGCAGAATTGTCGGCCGAGGGCCGGAGCCTGCGGAAATGAGAGATGGGGGTCGGGCCGGGAAATGCCGTGAAACACCAGCGGTGGTCGGGTCCGGGCGCCTGCTGCGCATAGGGTTCGTTCTACCGCTGCGCTCAATTGTTCGAGTAATTGAGATTTCTGAGTCAATGGAGTAACTCATGGTCCCCACGTCCTCGTCCGAACTCAACGACTGGCGGAGCGCGGAGCTGCGAGCGGAGAACGCGTACGTCGGCGAGCTGTACGACCGCCTCGAAGCGCAGCGCGCACTCGCGACGGCCCGGCTGCGCGAGCTGCACCGGCAGGACAGGGGCGGCACGAGCCAGTCCCGGATGGAGCGCGACACGCTGGAGATCCACTACGTCCGCCGGCTCTCGGAGCTGCACGCCGCCGAGTACGGGCTCTGCTTCGGCCGGATCGACGACGCCGACGGCGAGCGGCGGTACATCGGCCGGATCGCCCTGGCGGACGAGGAGTACGAGCCGGTGCTGACCGACTGGCGCGCGCCGGCCGCCGAGCCGTTCTACCGGGCGACCCCCGCCGAGCCGGGCGGCGTGGCGGCGCGCCGGCACCTGCGCAGCAAGGGCCGGACCGTCGTCGACTTCGATGACGACGCCTTCGGCGTGAGCGCGTCGCAGGGCGGGGAGGGCTCAGGGTCCGGCGCCGGCGCCGGCTCTCACCTCAGTGGCGAGGGCGCGCTGCTCGCCTCACTGACGGCGGCCCGGACCGGACGGATGGGCGACATCGTCTCCACCATCCAGGCCGAGCAGGACCGGGTGATCCGCTCCGAGCTCGGCGGCGTGCTGGTGGTGCAGGGCGGTCCGGGCACCGGAAAGACCGTGGTCGCCCTGCATCGCGCCGCGTACCTGCTCTACACCCACCGTGACCGGCTGGCCAAGCGCGGCGTGCTGGTGATCGGGCCGAACACGGCGTTCCTGCGCTACATCGACCAGGTGCTCCCCGCGCTCGGCGAGAGCGAGGTCGTGCTGAGCAGCATCGGCGAGCTCTACCCGGGCGTCACCGGCACCGACACGGAGACGCCCGAGGCGGCCGCCGTCAAGGGCGATGCCCGGATGGCGCAGGTGCTCGCCGCCGCGCTGGAGGGACACCGGCAGCTGCCGGAGACCGAGTGGACCATCACGGTGGGCCGGAGGTCGGCCCACCGGGAGGAGCTCCTGCTCAGCCGGGCGCTCTGCGAGCGGGCGCACCGCGCCGCGCACAAGAGCGGCGAGCCCCACCACCAGGCCCGGGCCGCACTGGTCGAGCGGCTCTCCTCGGAGCTGGCGCTGCGGATCGCCCGCGACCGGGACGCGGACATGGACCTGGACGACGTGGTGATCATCGCCGACGGGCTCGTCGAGGAGCCCGACTTCCAGGCCGTGGTCGAGAAGCTGTGGCCGCGGCTGACCCCGGAGCAGCTGGTCACCGCACTGTTCACCTCCCCGGAGCTGCGGGCGAGCGCCATGCCGGACTTCACCGAGGCCGAGCGTGCGACCCTGCAGCGCGCCACCCTGCAGCGCGAACAGCCGGGCGGCGCCCAGCAGGCAGCTGCCGTCTGGACCACCGCGGACGTTCCGCTGCTCGACGAGGCCGCCGAACTGCTCGGCCCGCTGCCCGGCGGCTCCGCCTCCCGCCGGGCCGAACGCGCCGCCGAAGCGGCTGAGTTGGAGTTCGCGAAGATCGTCCTCGACGACTTCGGTGTCGGGCTGGCCGAGATGGACGCGCAGATGCTGGCACGCCAGTACCGCGGCGAGGAGGCGCTCCGGCCGCTGGCCGAGCGCGCGGTCGAGGACCGGACCTGGGGCTTCGGGCATGTGATCGTGGACGAGGCGCAGGAACTCTCCGCCATGGACTGGCGGTTGCTGACCCGCCGCTGCCCGGGCCGGTCCATGACGATCGTCGGCGACCTCGCGCAGACCGGCGCGCCGGCCGGGCTGAGCTCCTGGAGCGAGGCGCTCGACGAGTACACGGCGGGCCGCTGGCGCACGGTGGAGCTCACCATCAACTACCGGACCCCGGCCGAGATCATGCGGGTCACCGAGGGCGTCCTGCGGGCCGTCGACCCGGCGCTCAGCGCCCCGACCGCAGTGCGCAGCGGCACAGTCACCCCCTGGAGCCTGCGGATCCCGGAGGACGGCCGAGGCCCGGCGCTGCGGGCCGCCGTCGAGAAGGAGATCGCGGCACTGGACGGCGGCCGGCTGGCGGTCATCCACGCACCGGCCTGGCCGGAGGAACTGGCCGACGAGCTGGCCGGGTTGGCCGGCGTCGCCACCCTCGCCGACGGCCCGTCGGCGCTGGACTCGCCGGTCGTCCTGATGACGGCCGCGCAGGCGAAGGGACTCGAGTTCGACGCCGTCCTCGTCGTGGAGCCCACCGAGATCCTCGCGGCGCACACCCGCGGCGTGAACGACCTCTACGTCGCACTCACGCGTGCGACGAAGAGCCTCGGGGTCATTCACAGCCGCGACCTGCCGGAGATGCTGACGGGCCTGGAGCCGCGTCAGGGGTAGTGCTTCACCTGGCCTGGGGCGAACGCATCGGTGCCGAGGACGGTGCAGTCGCCCCAGACCTCGATGGTGAGGTCGGGGAGGGCGGCGAGGGGGGAGAGGTCGGCGGTGTCGGTGGGGAGGAGATAGCTGATGGTGAGCTTGCGCAGGGCCGGGAAGAGCTTCGGGATGTGGGCGAGTTCCAGGTCCTCGGTGGCTCGGTAGAGGCTGAGGGACGTGATGCTGGGGAAACAACTCACAAGACGGCTCTGAGGGATGCCCAGCGAGAGGTTCCGAAGGCGCGGGAGAGACTTGAGTTCCGTGAGGTCCTGCGTGCACTCCAGCGGAAGGGAGAGGCTGTGGAGCTGCTGCCAGCGACTGATGCCGTCGAGGCTGGTCCGTTCCAGGGAGTCCGACAGCAGGTGGATCTCGGTGAGGTCATCCGTGACCGGCAGTCGGCGCAGCTCCGGGTACGCGATCGGTCGCTGCAGGATCAGCTGGGTGAGGCCGTTCAGGAGCTGGAGAACCGACAGGTCGACAGACTCGTGGAGGCTCAGATTGAGCCTCGTGAGCGGGGGCTTGCGCAGTGGGGAAAGGTCCGTGACCTGGTCGCACTCGACGATGCCGAGGCTGGTGAGCTGGGGGCACTGGTTGAGGAAGTCGATATCGGTGAGCGCTGGGTTGTTGTATATGTGCAGGTCGGTTCTCAGCTGTAGCTGCGGGGTTTCGAGGATCTCCGCAGCCTCGAACGCTCCGCCGAGGGTTACGGCCGGGAAGTTCCGCGCAGCAGGGATGGCGCGTAGCTGTTCGACGTTGCTCACGAAGACTCTGCCGTCTCCGGGACAGTGGGCCAGGATCTCGCGGGAGTACTCGGCCGGGTCGAGAAGCTGTACCTCCATCCCGTAGCCGAGCTGACTCCAGAGCGCCGCACCCGGCAGGTCACGGAACCGCTTCAGGAACGGCAGGGCCGGTTCACCGCCGATCATGAGTGCCGTGCGTGCGACGTAGCTCATCTCCCGGTCGGTGAGCCCCGCGGGTCCGGGCAGCAGATCGAGCACGATCGGCCCGCAGGCCGCCAACTGCTCTGCCTGCCGGAGTGACCGGGGCGGGAGCAGTGCTGCCAGGCGCTCTTCGACCTCCGCCCGCACCCCCGGCTCCATCTCCGTTGCCAGCCCCAGGCCGGCCGCCGCCAGCAGGTGCAACCGGGTGCGGTGCTTGGCGACCTTGTCACCCCGGTCCAGCAACTTCCTTACGATCCGTGCCGCTTCGTCCGGCCGGGCGTGGGCGACGGCGATCCGCAGCACGTCCTCCCACTGCTCGTCGCTCGCGTGCTTGCCGAGCAGCCCGAAGTCGCGGGACTCCACCGCGGCCTTCGCGCCGAGGTAGTCCTGGAAGGTGCGGTGGACGAAGTCAACTGTCTCGGCGGTCGGTTGGCGCAGCAGGCCGGTGCGCGCGATCAGGTGGTCCAGCACCGGGCCGGCATCCCCCTGTGCGGCCACGGCCGGCATCGCCGGCAGCGCGGCGGCGATCTCGTGCTCGGCGTCCGCGCGCTCGGCTTCGGTCTGGCCGTTGCGGATCATCCACCAGGCGAGGCGTTGCAGGAGCTGGATGCTCTGCCGCTCGTCCAGCGTGACGCCCTCGGGGGCTCGGATGTCCCGTTCGTGGTCGCGTCGGATCATCAGCATCGAAAGCGCTGCCGCATAGAGCGCCATCCGGCCGTGCGGCAGGTGGCCACGGCGGTCCCGGTTGAGCGCGCAGACCAGGGCGCAGAGCAACGGAGTGGTGGCGAGCTGGGCGAGGTCGCGCTGGGCGCGCACGGTGTCCTTGAGCTGCTCCTCCAACTCGTCCAGGCGCACAGCCTCTTCGCGACTGGCATCGGCACGCGCCGCCTCGTGCCAGCGCTCCACGAAGACGGCGACGTCGCGAGTGTTCATCGGACGTACCGTCAGCTCGATGAAGCGGTCGCTGGTCAGCCAACCCTCCTCGACGGCGGACGGACGCGTGGTGATCGCGTAGAAGGCGCGTGGATACGCCGCAAGCAGCTCCTCCAACCAGCGGTATGTGCGGGCCTGTTCGGTCTGTGGCACCTCATCGACGCCGTCGAGCAGGATCATGCCCCGGCCGTCGGCGAGCACCCGGTCGGCCCAACCCGCAGGCTGGGTCAGGGCGAGCGGGCTGTCGAGACTGCCGAGGAAGTCTTCGGCGGCGGGAAGCGTGCTGCGTCGGGTCAGGGTGCGCAGTGGCAGCAGGAAGGGAATGCGCCCGTTCAGATGCTCAAGCTCGGGCGGGAGTTCGTTGTCGGCGGCGCAGCATGCGAGCCACTGCAAAAGGGTGCTCTTCCCGCTGCCGGCCAGGCCACGGACCAGCACTCTCTCCCGCCCTGCGATCGCCTCCTCCGCGCGCTGGACCCGGACGGAGGTCAGCTCTTCCCCGTGATCGCCGTGTGGGCCGAACTCCGGTGCCGTCGCAAGCTCCAGGCTCAGATACGCCGTGTCGAGCGGCCAGCGGGCCCGGTCGGGGCGGCTGAGGTCCAGGCCGATGATGTCGAGCCGGTTGTGCCGGTTGACCACGTACCGCAGGTAGCGGGCCTCGAACTCGGCGTCGGCGCCGGCCGGGCCGGCGGGCTTCGCGACGACGATCCGGTGCAGCCGCAGCAGCGGCTCGACGGGCGTCCGCAGGGTCTGGGCCAGCAGCGTCAGCGTGCGCTCGGACGGGATGGCCGAGCCGTTGAGGGCCTGGCTGACGGTGGTCCGGCTGAGCGCCGTCCTCGCGACCAGCTGATCGACGCTCAGATCGCGCTGCGTGCGCAGTCGCTGTAGCTGCTCGCCCAGCAGGGTCAGTGCCGCCCGTGCGCTCAGGGAGAGTTGATCCACGCGTTCATCATCGTTCAGTCGAACACCGGTGAACACGGGATCCGGCAGATTCGACCTGTCTCGTCCAGGTCGCACATCCCGGAGGCCGTCGTGCTGCTCCTGCTCTCCGCCCTCGTCGTCACCACCGTGCTGCTCGGCGTGGTGTTGCCCGCCGTCTGGTCGCGGCAGCCCGCGCGGCGCAGTGCCGCGCGGGCCGTGCTGCGGATGCTGCTCGCGGCGCTCCGGCGTCAGACCGGGAGCTGAGGTGCCGTCACTCGCCCGCGACGCGCAGCAGCAGCTTGCCGGTGGTGCCCCGGCTCTCGATCAGGCGGTGGGCCTCGGCCGCCTCGGTGAGCGGGAGTTCGGCGCTGATCAGCGGGTCCACCTCGCCGTTCGCGACCAGGGCGAAGGCGCGCTCGGCGATGTCGCGCAGGGCCTGCGGGTCGGTGGCGGCGAGGCTGAAGACCGAGAGGCCGGCGACCGAGTGGCCCGGCATCAGGTCGGCCTGGCCGACCTGCCAGGGGGCGTCGCCGCTCGCGTTGCCGAAGGAGATCTGGCGGCCGAAGGTGGCCAGTGAGGCGAGGCTCTGCCGGTGGGTCTCGCCGCCGACCGCGTCCAGCACGAGATCGACGCCCCGCCCGGCGGTGGCCAGCCGGACGGGCGTGCTGAAGTCGTCGCCGACGAAGACCTCGTCGTACCCGTGCTTCAGCGCGTACTCGGCCTTCGCCTCGCTGGAGACGACGCCGAACACCCGCCCCGCACCGGCCAGCCGGGCGAGCTGGCCGACCACTCCGCCGACGCCGCCGGCCGCGCCCTGGACCAGCACGCTCTCGCCGGCGCGCAGTCGGCCGACCTCGTGCAGCAGCGCGTGCGCGGTGGGCAGCACGGTCGGCAGCGCGGCGGCGGTGCGCAGCGAGATGGCGTCGTCGAGCACGAAGACGGTGGTGGCATCGGCGACGGCGACCTCGGCGTACCCGCCGAAGCCGGTGAACGCGGTGACCGGCCGGCCGACGCGCAGCCCGGACCGCTCGTCCACGCCGGCGCCGACGGCGCGGATCCGCCCCGAGACCTCCAGGCCGGGGACGAACGGCAGCGACTCCACCCGGTAGCCACCGGCGCGGGCCTTGATCTCGGCGAAGTTGACGCCGGCGTACGCGACATCGATGGACACCTGGCCCGGCCCCGGCTCGGGCGCCGCCACCTCGGTCGGCTTCAGGACCTCGGGGCCGCCGAACTCGTTCACCACGATCGCGCGCATGATGGCCATCCCTCGTAGAGTGTCAGCTGTGTTCGACTGTTCAATGCAGACCGAACACTTTGATAGTACGAAGAAACTCGTACATTGGGCAAGGGGAGATCGGGAGCCGACGATCGTGGACGAGCAGCAGAACCAGCAGAACCAGCAGAGTCAGCAGGACCAGAGCCAGGGCCGGCGAAGCCACCGCGCGGAGCCCGAGCACACCCATCCGCAGCACGTGTCGGTGCAGGAGGTGTTCACCGCCCTCGCCGATCCGGTGCGGCTCATGATCGTCCGTCAGCTGGCCGCGTCGGCGGACTGGGAGCGCACCTGCGGCAGCTTCGACGTCCCGGTCGGGAAGGCGGCGCTGAGCCACCACTTCGCGGTGCTGCGGTCGGCGGGGCTGATCGAGCAGCGTGACGCCGGACCCAGACGGGTGAACCGGCTGCGCCGCGCCGAGGTGGACGCGCGGTTCCCGGGCCTGCTCGACCTCGCCCTGCGTGGTTGACCGGATGCGGGGGAGCAAGCAGGCTGCGACCATGCGCGAATTCACCGTACGACGACGCCGGTCGGCCGATCTCGAGGCATGCGCGGACGCGCTGCGCGCCGTCCACCGGGCCGACGGCTACCCGCAGGAGTGGCCGGCCGACCCGGTCCGCTGGCTGACGGACTCGGATCAGCTGGCCGGCTGGGTGGCGGTGGAGAGTACGGACGGCGCCGGTGCCGTGGTCGGGCATGTGCTGCTCTGCCGCGGCTCGGGCTCCTCGGCGGGCGAGGAGTGGGCCGGCCTCGCCGAGGGGCGTACGGCGGACCAGGCCGGCGCGGTCGGTCGGCTCTTCGTCGCACCCGCCGCGCGCGGGCACCGGCTCGGCGCCCGCCTGCTCGCGGCGGCCGTCCGGCAGGCGCACGCCTGGCGGCTGCAGCCGGTGCTCGACGTCGTGACGACCGGCGCGGAGGCGATCGGACTCTATGAACGCCTCGGGTGGCAGCGGTTCGTGACGGTCGATCAGCGGTGGGGGCCGGGCCGGCTGGTGCCCGTGCACTGCTTCGCCGGACCGGAGCCGGCTGCCACCTGGGCCGCTGCGGAGTAGCGGCGGCTGCGGGGACTCAGACCGGACGGCGGGCGATCGCGTCGAACCGGTGCCAGTGCTTCTGCTCCTCGCTGAACGACGGGCCGTCCATCTCGATCTCGCTGAAGCGCAACAGCTGCAGGCCGTCGAAGAGTTGGCGTGCCGCATCGACGGTCAGGAAGGTGTGGCCGGGCTGGTCGGCCCAGGAGTCGCGGACCCCGAAGAGGTTGACCGCGATCCAGCCGCCGGGACGCAGCGCGAGCCGCAGCAGCCCCCAGAGCCTGGCGAATTCGTCCGGCCCGATGTACGGCAGCGAGAAGCCGGCGTGGATCAGGTCCGCGTGCGGCACCGAGCACAGGTCGGTGAACGAGGCCGTCTCGACGGTGAGCCGATCATGGTCCTGTGGGCGGGTGTTGGCGCGCACCCGGCCCGCGGTGTCGGGGGCGAAGTCCACCGCGTGCGTCCACCATCCGGCGCGCAGCATGGCGTCGGTCTCCCGGCCGATGCCACAGCCGAGGTCGATGGCCGTGCGCCCGTCGCCGGGGCCGGCCAGCAGCAGGACCTCCTCGCAGAGCGGCCGGACGGCGCGGTCGCGCTGCGCGGTGTTGTAGTCGTCCCAGTGGGCCGGATCGCGGGGGAGCGGGTGGAGCGACGGCGTGGTGGGATGGTGCGGCGGTTCCATGCTGCTGGCAGACCCTTCGCTCAACTGGCTGAACCCGGCGGTGCGTTGCGACCACGCTACGGCCGGGGTACGACATCGGGGCCGGATCGCGAGGATCCGGCCCCGATGGTACTGGCCTGTGGTAGCGGGGCCCGCCATGTTCAACTGCGGCCCGGGCGAAGCGTCTTGTCAGGACCTGTCGGGCGCCTCCGGCCGCCGCTCCCAGAGCGTCACGCCCACCGCGAGCGCGGCCACCGCCACCCCGACTGTGGCCAGCAGCCGGGCCGCGTCCGAGCTGTGGCCGGGCAGCAGCGCCGCGGCCAGCACCAGCGCCGACGCGGCGCAGGCCGCGAGCGCGGCGCGCGGGCCGGCCAGCCGGGTGCCCCGGGCGGTGCCACGTGCGTCCACGTAGAGCAGGTAGCCGAGCAGCAGCGTGACGTCCGCCGCGGCCGCCCAGCCCGAGGGCCGGCCGAGCGCGCCCAGCACCACGGCGACGACGGCGAGCGCGGTGTTGCGGTGGCGGGAGAGCCGGACGAGCAGCCGGGCGGAGGTCATCTTCCACGGATCGGTCACCGGCGGCCCGGCCCAGCAGCCGAAGCCGGCGGCGAGCACGAGCGGCACCGCGTCCAGCGCGGCGCCGCCGTGGCGCACCGGCCCGCAGGCGACCGCCGCGAGCGCGATCCCGAACGCGCGCTCCGGCAGCGACCACCCGCGCACCCGCGAGGCCAGTGTGGTCGGTGCGGGCGGCGCGGTCGGCGCAGGCGACTCGGACGACGTGCCCGCGCCGGGCGCTGTGGTGGAGCTGGTCAACGAGTCCTCCCATGGATCCGGCTGCGCAGCAGCGGAGCGAGCGCCAGGTCCAGCGACTCGCCAGGGGTGTGGGTCACCACCGGGATGCCCCGGTTGCGCAGCGCGAAGCGCATCGCGTCCCGGTCCGCGCGCCACAGTCGCAACGCCAACTGGCCCACCTGGTCGTCCGGTTCGACGTCCGGATCGCCGGTCGGGACCTCCACCACGACGAGCGCGCTGCCCCGGTCGGCCAGGTCGGCGAGCACGTCCAGCACCCGCTGGTCGGCCAGCGGCGTGAACGCGTAGACCAGCGCGCCGGTGGGCAGCGCCGCCGGTGGCAGCCGTTGCAGGTCGGGAGTGCGGTAGCCGAGGTCCTTGCGGACCTCCAGCACGCTTTCCACGATCCGGTAGAACTGCCGCTCGCCGGTCCCGGCGCGCAGCCACCGGGTGCTGCCGCCGATCGACACGACACCGATCCGGTCGTGCAGGCGCAGGTAGGCGCGGGTCAGGCCGGCCGCGGCCCGAACCGTCTCGTCCAGCGTGGACGCGCCGCTGACCGGGTCGCGGAAGTCGCCGAGCGCGTCGATCAGCATCACCGTGTCGGCGGCCCGCTCGGCGGTGAACTCGTTGAGCTGGATGCTGCCGCGCCGCGTGGTGGACGGCCAGTGGATCCGGCGCTGGCGCTCGCCGAAGACGTGCGGGCGGACCCCGACCACCTCGACCCCCTCGCCGCTCTGCCGGGTTGCGTGCTCGCCGAGCCGCGCGGGCAGCCGGACCGGGATCGGCGAGAGCGTGGAGCCGGTCGGCACCGGGAACACCTCGGCCTCGCCGAGCGCGACCCGCTCGGTGCGCCGGCTCAGGCCGCCGGTGTCGTAGACGTCGAGGTCGAGCGTGCCCAGGCTCCAGCGGCCCCAGCGGTCGGCCGCCAGGTCCAGCTCGACCGCGTCCGGGCCGACCCGCTCGGCGACCAGCCGCAGCCCGGGGCCGGGGACGAACCGGGGCTCCAGCCGTCCGATCTCGCCGTCGTGCCGCACGGTGGCCCGCACGGTGATCAGGTCGCCCTCGAAGCAGCGGCGCGGCGCGGCGTCCGCCTCGGCCACCACCTCGGTCGGACGGCTGCGCCCGGGAGCGGCGAGCGCGAGCAGCACCACCGGGCCGGCCGCCACCGCGAGCAGCCACGGCTCGCCGCTGAGCAGCGCGGCCGCGGCGGCCACCACCGCGACGGTCAGCAGCCGCAGCGTCCGCTCGCCGGCCCGCCAGCCGGGCACCGGCGGGGTGACGTCCGCCGGGTCGGCCACGGACTCCGGGTCGGCCACGGACTTCGGGGTGGACGGCGCGCTGAGGGGTGACGACGCGGTCATGAGCGGACGTCAGCCGGCACGGTCTGCGCCGCAGGCGCCCCTGACGTCGCAGGTGTCGCTGACGTCGCAGCTGCCGCCGACGGCTGCGCGGCCCGTGGCACCGTCTGCGGCGTCGGAACCTCCGCCACCAGCCGGGCCAGCACGTCGTCCGCCGCCACCTGGCGCACCCAGAGCTCCGGCTTGAGCGTCACCCGGTGCGCCAGCGCGGGCACCGCGACCGACTTGACGTCCTCCGGCGTCAGGTAGTCGCGGCCGTCCAGCACGGCGCGGGCCCGGGCGAGTTGGACCAGCGCCAGACCGCCGCGCGGCGAGGCGCCGACCTCGATCTGCGGGTGCGTGCGGGTCGCGGTGATCAGCGCGATGATGTACTCGACCAGGTCGTCGGCCACCTCCACCTGCTCCAGCGCGGCGCGCATCGCAAGGACCCGGGCCGGCGTGGAGAGCGCGCGCACGGTCGGCTCGGGCGTCGCCCGGTCGAGCCGGGCGCGGAGCATCGAAGACTCCAACTCCGGTGCCAGGTAGCCCATCCGGACCCGCAGCAGGAACCGGTCCAGCTGCGCTTCGGGCAGCGAGTAGGTGCCCTCGTACTCGATCGGGTTGGCGGTGGCGATCACCACGAACGGGTCGGGCAGCTTCCGGGTGGTGCCGTCGATCGAGACCTGGGCCTCGGCCATCGCCTCCAGCAGCGCGGCCTGCGTCTTCGGCGGCGTCCGGTTGATCTCGTCGGCGAGCAGCAGGTGGGTGAAGATCGGACCGGGCCGGAACACCATCTCGCCGCTGCGCTGGTCGTAGATCGGCGCGCCGGAGACGTCCGAGGGCAGCAGGTCGGGGGTGAACTGGATCCGCCGGAACTCCAGCCCGAGCGCGCCGGCGAAGGAGCGGGCCAGCAGCGTCTTGCCGAGCCCGGGCAGGTCCTCGATCAGGATGTGCCCGCCGGCCAGCACGCCGAGCATCACGAGTTCGAGCGCCTCGGGCTTGCCGACCACGGCCCGCCCGATCTCGTCGAGCACGTCGCGGGCGAGCGTGCCGGCCTGCTGCGGTGTCAGGGTCTCGGCCGTCTCGTTCGTCTCGGTCGTCACAGGGGCCTCACAGAAGGGATGGGATCAGATAGACAAGGTCGTTCGTCAGGTCGGTCAGAGCGCTTCGAGCCGGTCGACCAGCATGGCCAGCACCGGCGGCGACAGCGCGTCCCCGGCGCCGGGCGCGTCCGGATCCAGCCACGGCCAGACCTCGGGGCCGACGAGTGCGGCGGCCCGGTCGGGCTGGGTGAACAGCGAGACGTCGTGGCGCTCGGAGAGCTTGGCGGCGTAGAGGCGGCGCAGTCGTGGACGCAGCGGGTGCGGCGGGTCCTCGCCGTTCAGGCCGTTGCGGACGGTCCAGTACCAGTCGGCCAGGCTCGGCTCGCGGCTGGTCAGCAGCTTGCTGCGCCGCCGGGTGGTGCGGTCCTCGGCGCCGGCGCCGGCCACGTACCGCGCGGTCAGCAGCGCGGCGCCGCCGAACAGCGCGAGGCCGACGCCGAGTCCGGGCCAGCCGCCCGCCAGGGCCAGCAGCACCAGCGCGATCGGGACCAACTGGCCGAGCGTGACCAGCACATGGCGCACCGAACCGGGCTGCGCCGGTGGTGTGCTCGGCTCCGCTGCCGGGGTGGTGAGACTCGAGTTCCGGCTCATCAGGCCCTCGCCTCCGTCGTTTCCGTCGGTTCCTCGGCCGCTCGCTGTTCGAGGTGCTCGGCGATGGCGTCGAGTGCGGCGCGGGCGCGGCTGAGGTGGGTGGCGCCCATGGGGTGGCGGGAGAAGCGGGCTTCGCGGAAGAGTGCGGTGAGTGTGCCGGCGTCGCTCGGGCGGACGGTGCCGGTGGCGACGGCGCGCTCCAGCAGGTCGGTGGGGCTGTCGGCGATCAGGCGTTCGATGCCGGAGGCGGCGAGGGAGTCCTCCATGGCGGCGTAGCAGGCGATCACGGCGGCGCGGGCGTCGTCCCCGTGCAGCGCCCGGCGCGCGGAGGCGATCGCCTCGGCCAGCTCCTGCTCGCCGAGCCCGGTCCGGGGCACGAGGAGCGGCGGCGTCTGCTCCGCCCGCCGGCGCAGCAGGCGACGCAGCGCCAGCAGCACCGCCACCAGCCCGGCCAGCAGCGCCAGCAGCGCGGCCACCTCGACGATCACGGTCAGCAGGTTCTCGCCCGGCACTCCGTCCCCGGCCTTCGGCAGCGGCTGACGGGCGGCGGGCGGCGATCCGGCGAGGTGCACCTTGGGCGGATGGAACCGCCAGTCGTGCTGCAGCGCCAGCATCGCGAGCGGCACCCCCACCGCCATCGCCGGGAGCAGTCGCAGCGCGGCGTCCTTCAGCCGTTCGGCCCGTGGCGTCAGGCCGGTCAGATGGCCGACCTGGCCGCGGAAGTACCGGAACTGCCGCTCGGCGAGGAACAGCCAGCCGATGCCCAGCAGCAGCACCAGGCCGAACCTGCCGTACAGCGGCGCGCCGGTGCCGGCCAGCCGACCACCGGCCGGGTGCAGGACGAGCGCGGCGAGGACCAGCGCGGCCACCGCGACGACCGGCAGCCACCGGCGCAAGCCGGCCGTCCCGGCTCTCCCGTCCACCCCGCCCGGATGACCCCCGGACGGCGACGGCTCCGGTTCCGGAGCACGCTGCGCCTGCGAAGAGTCCGATGCCGACATTCGTGTCACTCCCCCCATACGGGTCCGCCCGCATGATGGTGACGGCCCGCCAGGAGCGAGCTTGGCACAGCGGCCGGGACCACGGCTGCGCGGGGGGCGTCAAGAATTCGTATCAAGACGTTTCGCCTCGCGGCCACCCCGGACCCAGGGCGACGGCGGCAGGCGCGGAACCACGGACCGGATGCCATCTCAGAGTGCTTCGAGCCGCTCGACCAGCATGGTCAGCACCGGCAGCGTGATGCTGGGCGCGGGGGCCGGGTGGTCCGGGGCGACCCACGGCCAGGCCGTCGGACCGACCAGCCCGGCGGCGCGCTCCGGCTCGGCGAAGAGCGAGACGGCGTACCGCTCGGAGAGCCGGGCCGCGTACAGGCGTTGGAGCTGTGGGCGCAGCGGGTGCTGGAAGCCGTCCTTGTCCAGGCCGTTGCGGGTGGTCCAGTACCACTCGCCGAGTCCGGGGTGCCGGCTCGCCATCAGCCGGGGGCGCCGCCGGTAGCCGCCGTCCTCGGCCCCGGCGCCGAACACGTACCGGCCGGTGAGCAGGGCGGTGCTGCCGAGCAGCGCGGCCCCGGCGGCGAGCCCGGACAGGCCGGCCGAGAGTCCCAGTGCGATCTCGACGGCCAGCGCGACGCCGCCGAGCACGGTGAGGGTGTGCCGGGCCGTGCCGTGCCGCTCCTCCGGGCCGCCGGTGCCTTCGGCACGACGATCGTCCGCGCCTGCCGAGGCCAGCGCCCCGGTGGTGTGCGCCTGCGGGGTGCCCAGCGCGGTTGCGTAGCTGGTCGGGTTCAGTGCGCGGCTCGACCGTCGGTCCATCAGGCCCTCGCCTCCGTCGTCTCCGTCGGTTCCTCGGCCGCCCGCTGTTCGAGGTGTTCGGCGATGGCGTCGAGCGCCGCCCTGGCCCGGCTGAGGTGGGTGGCGCCCATCGGGTGGCGGGAGAAGCGGGCCTCACGGAAGAGCGCGGTGAGCGTGCCCGCGTCGCTCGGGCGGACGGTGCCGGTGGCGACGGCGCGCTCCAGCAGGTCGGTGGGGCTGTCGGCGATCAGGCGTTCGACGCCGGAGGCGGCGAGGGAGTCCTCCATGGCGGCGTAGCAGGCGATCACGGCAGCGCGGGCGTCGTCCCCGTGCAGCGCCCGGCGCGCCGAGGCGATCGCCTCGGCCAGCTCCTGCTCGCCGAGCCGGTCCAGCCGCCCGCGCTCCACCGGCCCGCCGCCGTGCCGTGGCCGGTACCGGCGCAGCGAGCGCCAGATCAGCACGACGGCCACCAGCACGGCGAGCACCGCGCCGATCTCGATGAGCAGCGCCAGGTGGGCCACCAGGTCGGTCCGGCGCTCGGCGGGCTCCGGGCGGGGACCGGCAGTGAACGAGGGCGTCGGGGACGGCGTCGGGGACGACGTCAGACCTGCGTCCGGCGGGAGGTCCGGCTGCTTGGCGTTCTGCCAGGTGTAGCCGACGACCAGCAACACGGGCATCACGAGCGCGGCGCCGGGCAGCAGGCGCAGCGCGGCGTCCTTGAGCCGGTCGGCGCGCGGCGGCAGGTCCATCCGGTGGCGCGCCCCGGCACGGTAGTACTGGAAGACCCGGCCGACCGTCACCAGCCAGGCCAGCGACAGCACGATCACCAGCCCGAACTGATCGGTCAGCGGTCCCTTGCCCCCCAGCAGCCCATGCCCCGGCCGCAGCACCAACGCCCCGAACGCCAGCCCGGCCACCGCAAGCACAGCCAGCGCGGGCCGCAGCGCGGCGCGAGCATGCGGCTCCTCGGGGGCGGCGGGCTCCTCCGGTCCGGTCATCGCAGAACGTCCCCCCGTACAACACGCGGCCTGCGCGGGTCTCCCCCCGCGCCACAGTCAGGCCCGATCCGCAGCTTCGCACAGCCGATCACGATTGTCTGCAAGCGAAAGGGCAACCCTCGCGGCGCGTCCGCCACAACGTGCCACCCGCACGAGCGCGCAAGCGCCTGCGCGATGTTCGGGGACCGGGCATGACTCCGTGTCAGGTGCGCGGGGACATGGTGGTGGGGAAAGGCTGGGATGTGGCGGACAGGCCGTGAACTTGCTGTCCTTCGGTGACCGTCACGGGGATGCCATCGGCGAGGGCGGTCAGGGCGCCCTTCATCGCAGCGGACGCGGCTCCGTCGGCATCCGTGGTCACTTCGATGCCGGATGCCTGGGGTGCCATCGCGGCCGTGTAGAGGACGTAGGGAAGCGTTTTGGCCTGGCCCGCGTTAGCGATCTTGTCGATGGCGCGATCGATATCCTTCCGCGCGTACTTGCACTTGAGGATGACGACCCTGGAGGTATCGATGCCAGGGTGGGAGGCTCGGGCGGCGCGGACCAGGCTGCGAGCCTTCGCTTCGTCGGTAGCGAAGAGCCTGACGACACCAGCGTGATCATCCAGTTCGAGGTCGCCGAAGACGTCCTGGAACGCCCCGCGCCCCTGGTCGCCGAGAGCGGATTCAAGATCCTGAAGCGCAGTGAAGGTGATCGCGTCGCCCCGGCCGGTAGGTGAGACCGTGCCGGCGGGCGTTGCCACGGTCCCGTGGGTGGATGCGCAAGCGGCCATGGCGCTGAGGGCGACGACGAGTGAGGCGGCGGTGAGCGCGGCGCGCCTTCGGTTCACGGTGGCTCCTTCGAGTCCGGCTGGGTCATCGAACGTGGGTGGGCCGCCATCGGTTCCGATGACGGCTCAGCCAGAGGAGATGCTGCCGCGCGCCTGGCGGTCGTTGGTATGGCACCTGACAGTAGTCAATCAGTTACTTTGGGACACATGAGTTTCCGATCGGACGTATCGTCGGCCGCAGCGGAAGCCTGGTGGTCGCCTGGAGCTGCTTCTGCCTGACGTGCCGTCAATCGAGGTGGGGAGCAGAGATGCCCGGTCGCAAGAAGATCCTGGACCCGGCCGCGTCGACCGAGAACCTGTTCGGCGGGATGCTGCGCATGTTCCGGGAGTTGAGAGGTGTCTCGCAGCCGCAGCTCGCGGCTGCGATCTTCTGCGACAACAGCCATATCAGCCGGGTCGAGTGCGGCTTTCGGGCGCCGAAGATCGAGCTCGCGGTGGCCTGCGACGAGTACCTGAAGACCGGCGGTGCGCTGGCGTACCTGATGCCGTTCGTCCTGGCGCGGCTGGAGGCCGTCTTCCCCGAAGGCTTCATGGACTTCGTCGAGGAGGAGTCCAAGGCGTCCGAGATGAGGATCTTCGAGACCACCTACATCCCGGGCCTGCTTCAGACCGAGGCATACGCCCGCGCCCTGCTGGAAGCTGGTGGCATTCGGCGCGACGACACGCCCGACACCGTCGAGGAGCGGCTGGCGCTGCGGCTGGACCGACAGAAGATCCTGACGTCGGAGACTCCACCGTTCGTCTTCGCGGTGATCGACGAGAGCACCCTGCACCGGGCCGTTGGCGGGAGGGAGGTGATGCGCGAGCTGTGTGACCACCTGCTGGAGCTGGCGGCGCTCCCCAATGTCGCGTTGCAGGTCGCACCGATGTCGCTCGGCGAGCGGGCGCCGCTGAGTGCGCCGTTGACCCTGCTGACCCTTCCGGACGGTGTCGTCCTCGGGTACACGGAGTCCCTCTGGCGCGGGTCGTTGGAGCGGAAGCCCACCGTTCTGGCGCAGTATCAACGCCGGTACGCTCTACTCCAGATTGCAGCCCTCTCGCAGGATGCATCGGTCGAGCTGATCCGCAAAGTCAGGCAGGAGCTGTACGCATGAGTGATCTGACCGGCGCCCGGTGGCGAAAGTCGTCGTACAGCACTGATGAGGGGGGCAACTGCATCGAGGTGGCCGACGGTCAGTTCGCCGGCACCACCCCGGTCCGCGACTCCAAGGACCCTGAGGGTCCCGCGTTGCTCTTCACCGCCACCGCCTTCGCCACGTTCGTCGCAGGCGTCCGCGACGGCGAGTTCGGCACCGTTTGACGCCTGCGGCCACCGCTGCTCCGCAACGGGGGCAGCGGTCGGTGTCGTCCCTCCGAGTCCTCCCCAAGGCCTGTGACGCGTTCGCGGATCGCTTCTCAGACTGTTGCTCCGAGGAAGAAGAGTTCGTAGCTCCCGCCGCCGAAGGGTGGGAGGCCCGTGGTGCGCTCGGTGTCGAAGTGGGCGGGGCTCTCCGGGAGGAGCCCGCTGGCGTCGAGGTCCATTTCGAACGGGAATTGGGAGACGGAAGACGCGCCGTTGTTGTATTCGCAGGCGTGGAAACTGCCGTCATCCGTGACGATCCCCACCTGAACGCTCGCGCTCCCCGCGATCGGTTCGGTGATGTTGATGGCCTGGTCTTCCCCTGCGACCTTCATGATGTTGTCGAAGATCACGGCGTCGTTCATCCTGACCTGAACATGACGCGGACCTGGGCTGTCTTGGACGATCAAGTCGAAATGCACTGCTTGCTGCATGGTCGCCACCTCCGAGTGATACCCCCCTCGACTCCAGGAGACCACAGCAGCAGGGGAGGCGATACTGGTGAACGAACCAGGCGGTTCGTGCCGGCGCCGCACGGGCCGCGCCCCCCGAGGGGCGCGGCCCGCGGCGGTTCCTAGGAGACGCCGCTGCCGGTGGCGGTCATCGAGCCGACCGCGTCGGCCTCCTCGATCTGGTTGGTGACGAACTTCCACGGCACGGTGAAGTAGCCGTTGGAACCCCAGGAGGAGCCCCAGGAGTTGGCGATCTTCACGCCCTTGGAGTTGTAGCCGACGATGGCCACCTCGTGGCCGCCCAGCGGCTGGCCGCGCAGCTCGCTGCTGGTCGGGTAGTAGGTGTAGTTGGCGGCGGTGGAGGCGGTGATGTCCTCCAGGCTCTGGTACACCTCGAAGGCGAAGACCACCGGCTCGCCCTGGGCGAGCGAGCTCTTGATCTCGTTCTGGAGCGCGCTGCCGGTGTCCAGTGCGGTGTAGCCGGAGAGCACCCAGTTCGCCGCGTTCGCGGTCTCGTTGGAGTCGGGCTGGGTGGTGTAGTCGAAGTCGCCCTGCCAGTAGTCGGCCTTGGTGTCCAGGCCCTGGCTGGTCAGGATGTCGAAGTGCTGGCTCGCGTAGCTGCCCTGGTCGTTGCCCTGTGCGATCTGGGCGTAGGTGTACATCGGGGCGTGCGGAGCGCCCTTGATGCCCTGCTCGGCCTCCGTGATGCCGATCGCCGAGTAGTCGATGGCCCAGGCCACGCAGGAGCCGACCTGGCCCTGGTCGCCCACCTGCGGAAGGTAGTTGCTGAGGTCCACGCTCGCGGGCACCGAGGCCGGGAGTGCGTGCGGGGCCAACGCGGTGCCGTGGCTGTGACGGGCCACGTGGCCGAGCAACGCGCCGAGTGCGTAGTGGTGGTGGCTGTGGGCCGGGGCGGTGGGGGCCGCCATGGCCGAGGGGGCGGCGACGGCGCCGACCGCGCCGGCTATCGCCAGGACCGCGATGGCGCGGGTCCGGTTGATCGTCTTCTTGGACACGTGTGCTGTTCCTTCTCTCGTGGGGGAGGCACAGCAGGGCGGCATGTGGGTGGGGGTCCGCCCGCCGGCAGGTGAACCGCGTTGCTGGGAGCGCGGTATGACTAACCTTAGAGTTTCCTGACAAAGGCATGCCAGAGTGCAACGTGACATGACCGGAACACGACACCGCGGAACGGATGCCTGCGCGGACCCTTGCCGTCCGTCAACCTCCGTGCCCTGTAGGCGAGTCGATACGCCTTCGGGCCCACAGCGTCGAGACGCTGTGGGCCCGAAGGCGTTCCGGTGACTCGCGTGACCAGGGTCAGCTCGTCTTGATGCTGTCCAGGATGTCCAGCCGCGCCGCGCGGCGGGCCGGCCAGATCGCCGCGAGCAGGCCGACCACCGCGGCGGCCGCCAGGAAGCCGAGGATCTGGAACGGGGGAATCACCGTGGTCAGGCTCTTGAAGCTGTTGGCGATCACCCCGTTGCCGGCCCAGGCGATCAGGATGCCGAGGCCGATGCCCAGCAGGCCGCCGAGCAGGGCGATCAGCAGGGACTCCAGCCGGACCATCCGGCGCACCTCGCGGCGGCCCAGGCCGACGGCGCGGAGCATGCCGATCTCGCGGCGGCGCTCGAAGACCGACATCGCCATCGTGTTGACCACGCCGAGCACCGCGATCACCACGGACATCCCGAGCAGGCCGTACATGATGTTGAGCATCGCGGTGACCATCTGGCGGCTCTCCTTCTTCAGGTCCGCCTGGCCCTTGACCGCGATCAGCGGGTTGCCGCCGGTGGCGTCCTTGAGCGCCTGCTTGAGCGCCGCGTCGGCGCCGTGCACGCCCTTGACCAGCACCTTGTCCGGGCCGAGGCCCTCGCCGTGCGGGGCGATCGCCGCGTCGGGCGCGTACAGCCCGGTGACCTCGCTGCTGCTCGCCACGATGCCGCCGACGGTGAGGTGGCCGGTGCTGCCGTCCGGGAAGGTGCCGTCGATGCTGTCGCCGACCTTGAGGCCCTGGTTCTTCGCGTAGTCCGAGGAGGCCAGCAGCTGTCCCTGCTTCAGCGCGTCGGCCGAGCCGGCGGTCGCGGTCAGCGTGAGCAGCGAGCCGATGGACTGCGGATCGACGCCGGTGAGCCAGCTGGTCCGGTCGCCGCCGCGGTCCAGCGGGACCTGGCGCAGCACGCTGCTCTCGCTGACGCCCGGGGTCTTCGCGATCTCGGTGCCGACCTCGGGGGCCAGCGACGAGTAGTTCTGCATGGTCACCGCGAAGTCGGCCTTCAGGTCGTTGCCGGCGGCCTTGTCCACGGCCTGGTTGACCGAGGCGCCGACCACGGTGAGCGCGGTGATCAGCGTGACGCCGATGGTCAGCGCGGAGGCGGTGGCCGCGGTGCGGCGCGGGTTGCGCAGCGCGTTCTCCCGGGCCAGCTTGGCCGGGCTGCCGAAGAGCCGCTGCAGCGCGGGGGCGAGCAGTGCGATCAGCGGGCGCGACAGCAGCGGGGTGAGCACGAAGACGCCCAGCAGCGTGGCCGCGGCGCCGAGCCCGACGACGTTGGTGTCGTGGCTGCCCGAGCCGAGCGCCAGCAGCCCGACGCCGCCACCGGCGATCAGCAGGCCGATGCTGTTGCGCAGCACCAGGCTCTTCTGGGTGGTCGGCTGGTCGCCGTCGCTCAGCGCGGCGACGGGGGAGATCCGGGAGGCCCGGCGGGCCGGCAGCCAGGCGGCGACGACGGTGACCAGCACGCCCACCGCGAGCGCGGTCAGCACGGTGCCCGGCGCGATGATCAGTGGCCCGTCCGGCAGGTTGGCGTCCATCGGGCCGTTCAGCAGCGCGCGCAGACCGGCGGCGATGCCGGTGCCGGCGACCAGTCCGGCCACCGATGCGAGCAGACCGACCAGCGCCGCTTCGGCCAGCACCGAGCGGGTGATCTGCTTGCGGCTGGCGCCGACCGCGCGCAGCAGGGCGAGCTCCTTGGTGCGCTGGGCGACCAGCATGGTGAAGGTGTTGGCGATGATGAAGATGCCGACGAAGAGCGAGATACCGGCGAAGACGAGCAGCGAGTTGCTGAGGCTGCGGGTGCCCTCGGCGATCATCCGGTTCTGGTCGGCCTCCAGCTGCCGGCCGGTCTGCGCGGTGAAGTCGCCGCCGGCGGGCAGGGTCTGGTCGAGCTTGCCGAGCAGCGCCTGCGGGTCGGTGCCGGGCGCGCCCTTGACGTCGATCTGCTGGAACTGTCCCGGCTTCAGGTAGAGCTGCTGCGCGGTCGCGGTGTCGAACGCGGCGAGCGAGCCGCCGGCGGTGATCCGCGGGTCGTTGGCGTGCAGGGTGCCGGTGAGCTTGAGGTTCATCACCGGGCCGTTGACGGCCACCCGGACGGTGTCGCCGATCTGGTAGCCGCCCTTCTGCGCGGTCCTGGTGTCCAGCGCGATCTCGCCGGCGTTCTGCGGGCCGCGCCCGGCCGCCAGCGGGTAGCGGCTGTCGGCGCCGTCGGGGCCCGGCACGTAGTTGGTGCCGGTGGTGGAGAAGCCGTCGCCGATCAGCGCGCCGTGCTTGTCGGCGATGCCGGCGAA
Source organism: Kitasatospora sp. NEAU-69 (assembly GCF_057158765.1). NCBI lineage: Bacteria > Bacillati > Actinomycetota > Actinomycetes > Kitasatosporales > Streptomycetaceae > Kitasatospora > Kitasatospora sp. NEAU-69. The sequence goes on along the minus strand of NZ_JBWXUE010000006.1, from coordinate 85,975 downwards.
GCCGGTCACCACGCCACGGGCGTCCAGCGCGCCGGGCAGTGCGGCGATGGCGCGCCGGGTGTCGTCGGTGAGGTGCGTGCCGGGGCCCTTGGCCGCGCTCGGGTCGTGGCTGTAGCCGTTGCTCACCGCGTTGTTGTCGCTGACGGTCACCGCGATGTCGGTGTAGCTCTTGGCGTTCTGGGACTTCAGCGCGCTGCCGAGGGTGTCGGTGAAGACGAGCGTGCCGGCCACGAACGCGGTGCCGAGCAGCACGGCGAGCGTGGTCATCAGCAGCCGGGCCTTGTGGGCGAGCACGTTGCGCAAGGCGGTGCGGTACATGGGTCTCTCGTTCGGATCGCAGGCTGGCGGTCGGGCAGGCTGGCGGTCAGGCGGGGGAGCGGGGGTGACGGACCGTCAGCTGACCCGGCCCTTGGCGTCGAAGCGGCTCATCCGGTTCAGCACCGCGTCCGCGGTGGGCAGCGAGAGCTCATCGACGATCCGGCCGTCGGCGAGGAAGATCACCCGGTCCGCGTACGAGGCGGCGACAGGGTCGTGGGTCACCATCACCACGGTCTGGCCCAGCCGGCGCACCGAGTCGCGCAGGAACTCCAGGATCTCGGCGCCGGAGCGGGAGTCGAGGTTGCCGGTCGGCTCGTCGGCGAAGACGATCTGCGGACGGCCGGCCAGCGCGCGGGCACAGGCGACCCGCTGCTGCTGGCCGCCGGAGAGCTGGCTGGGGCGGTGCGAGAGCCGGCCGGAGAGGCCCACCGTCTGCACCACCCGGTCCAGCCAGGCCTGGTCCACCTTGCGGCCCGCGATGTCCATCGGCAGCGTGATGTTCTCCAGCGCGGTCAGCGTCGGCAGCAGGTTGAACGCCTGGAAGATGAAGCCGAGCTGGTCGCGGCGCAGCCGGGTCAGCTCCCGGTCGGAGAGGCCGACCAGTTCGGTCTCGCCGATCGTGGTCGAGCCGGCGGTCGCGTTGTCCAGGCCGGCCATGCAGTGCATCAGGGTGGACTTGCCGGAGCCGGACGGTCCCATGATCGCGGTGAACTCGCCGGGGCGGAAGCTCACGCTGACGTCGTCCAGGGCGACCACCCGAGTGTCGCCCGTGCCGTAGACCTTGCTCAGCCCGGTGGCGGTGGCGGCGGCGCGGACGGCGGTCAGGGTGGTGCTCATGGTGTGCTCCTGGTGCGGGGGTGGGGGCGGGGTGGGCCAGGAGGTTCGCGGCAGCCTGACCAGTGCTGCCTCCATCCTCCGGGCGCCACCGGCCCGATCCGTCGCCCCGGCGAACGGTTGCCCACACCCCGGGGGGAGGGGCGGCGGGGGCGCGTCTCCTCCTCAGGTATGACACCCGCCCCTGAGCAAGGCCCGCGCGTCCCGCGCGCGTCACACGTGTGTCCCAGTCCTGTACCAGCCGCAGCTACCGGCCGCCGCGCAGGAACTCCCGGTTCAGCATCGCGATCCCGCTCAGCGGGATGCCCTTCGGGCAGGCGGTCGCGCACTCGCCGGTGTTCGTGCAGCCGCCGAAGCCCTCGGCGTCCATCGCCGCGACCATCGAGCGGACCCGGCTGCCGCGCTCGGGCGCGCCCTGCGGTAGCACGTTGAGGTGCACCACCTTGGCCGCCGTGAAGAGCATCGCCGAGCCGTTCGGGCAGGCCGCCACGCAGGCGCCGCAGCCGATGCACTCGGCGTGCTCGAAGGCGAGCTCGGCGGCCTCCTTCGGGACGGGCGTGGCGTGCGCGTCGGGGGCGCTGCCGGTCGGGGCGGTGATGTAGCCGCCGGAGCCGATGATCCGGTCGAACGCCGAGCGGTCCACCACCAGGTCCTTGACCACCGGGAACGCGGCCGATCGCCACGGCTCGACGTCGATGGTGTCGCCGTCGGCGAAGTGGCGCATGTGCAGCTGGCAGGTGGTGGTCCGCTCGGGCCCGTGGGCCTGGCCGTTGATCACCATGCCGCACGCGCCGCAGATGCCCTCGCGGCAGTCGTGGTCGAACGCGACCGGCTGCTCGCCGCGCAGGATCAGCTCCTCGTTGAGCGCGTCCAGCATCTCCAGGAAGGACATCTCCTCGGTGATGCCCGATACTTGATAGGTCGTCAGTTCACCGCGCGCCTCGGGGGCGGCCTGCCGCCAGATCCGCAGGGTCAGGTTCACGTGTAGCTCCGCTGGGTGGGGTGGACGTACTCGAACTCCAACTGCTCCCGGTGCAGCACCGGCGGGCCGTCGTCGCCGAACTCCCAGGCGGCGACGTAACTGAACTCCTCGTCCCGGCGGGCCGCTTCACCGTCCGCGGTCTGGCTCTCGGTGCGGAAGTGGCCGCCGCAGGACTCGGCGCGGTGCAGCGCGTCCAGGCACATCAGCTCGGCCAGCTCGAAGTAGTCGACCAGCCGGTTCGCCTTCTCCAGGGCCTGGTTGAGCTCCTCGCCGGTGCCGGGGACCTTGATCCGGCGCCAGAACTCGGCGCGCAGCTCCGGAATCCGGGCCAGCGCCTTGCGCAGGCCGGCCTCGGTGCGGGCCATCCCGCAGTCGTCCCAGAGCAGTTCGCCCAGCTCGCGGTGGAACGAGTCGGGCGTGCGGTCACCGTTGACGGCCAGGATCCGGTCCAGCCGGTCGGACGCCTCGGCGGTCAGCTCGGCGAGCTGCGGGTGGTCGGCGGGGACCGGGGCGGCCGGGGTGCGGGCCAGGTAGTCGGCGAGCACCGGCGGCAGCACGAAGTAGCCGTCCGCCAGGCCCTGCATCAGCGCGCTCGCGCCGAGCCGGTTGGCGCCGTGGTCGGAGAAGTTGGCCTCGCCGATCGCGAACAGGCCCGGGATCGTGGTCTGCAGGTCGTAGTCGACCCAGAGCCCGCCCATCGTGTAGTGGATCGCCGGGTAGATCCGCATCGGCACCCGGTAGGGATCCTCGGCGGTGATCCGCTCGTACATCTCGAAGAGGTTGCCGTACTTCGCCTCGACGGCCTCCCGGCCCAGCCGGGCGATCGCGTCCGCGAAGTCCAAGTAGACGCCCTGGCCGCCCGGGCCGACGCCGCGGCCCTCGTCGCAGACGTTCTTCGCGGCCCGGGAGGCGATGTCGCGCGGCACCAGGTTGCCGAAGGAGGGGTAGATCCGCTCCAGGTAGTAGTCCCGCTCGGCCTCCGGGATCTCGGTCGGCGGGCGGGTGTCGCCGGCCGTCTTCGGCACCCAGATCCGGCCGTCGTTGCGCAGCGACTCGCTCATCAGCGTGAGCTTCGACTGGTGCTCGCCGGAGCGCGGGATGCAGGTCGGGTGGATCTGGGTGAAGCACGGGTTCGCGAAGTACGCGCCGCGCCGGTGCGCGCGCCAGATCGCGGTCGCGTTGGAGTTCTTCGCGTTGGTGGAGAGGTGGAAGACGTTGCCGTAGCCGCCGGTGGCCAGCACCACGGCATCGGCGAGATGCGTGGTCACCGCGCCGGTCACCAGGTCGCGGGCCACGATGCCGCGGGCCCGGCCGTCGATCACCACCAGGTCGAGCATCTCGGTGCGGGCGTGCAACTCCACCTTCCCGTCGGCGATCTGGCGCGAGAGTGCCTGGTAGGCGCCGAGCAGCAGCTGCTGCCCGGTCTGACCGCGGGCGTAGAACGTCCGGGAGACCTGGACGCCGCCGAACGAACGGGTGTCCAGCAGGCCGCCGTACTCGCGGGCGAACGGCACGCCCTGCGCGACGCACTGGTCGATGATCTCCACCGAGACCTGGGCCAGTCGGTGCACATTGGACTCGCGGGCCCGGAAGTCCCCGCCCTTGACGGTGTCGTAGAAGAGCCGGCGGATCGAGTCGCCGTCGTTGCGGTAGTTCTTGGCCGCGTTGATGCCGCCCTGCGCGGCGATCGAGTGGGCGCGCCTCGGTGAGTCCTGGAAGCAGAACTGCACCACGCGGTAGCCCTGTTCGGCGAGCGTGGCGCCGGCCGCGCCGCCTGCCAGGCCGGTGCCGACCACGATCACCGTGCGCCCGCGCCGGTTGGCCGGGTTGACCAGCTTCGCCTCGAACCGCCGCTGGTCCCACCGGTCTTCGATCGGCCCACCGGGCGCCCTGGTGTCGGCGATCGGATCGCCCTCGGTGTAGTCGAGGTGGTTGGTCATCGGACGGCTCCGCTCATCACGCCGATCGGGACCGCCAGGAAGCCGGCCGTCAGCAGCAGCGCCAGCAGGTCGGCGGTGAGCTTCAGGGTCCTGTCCCGGCGCTGGTTGTTGAGGCCGAGGGTCTGCGCGGCGCTCCAGAAGCCGTGCCGCACGTGCAGCCCGAGCGCGAGCATCGCCACGCAGTAGATGACGTCGCCGTACCAGGTCGAGAAGGTCGCCACCACGTTCTGGTACGGATGCCCCGCCTCGGCCCGCGGGTTCACCGTCAGCGTGGTCAGGTCCAGGATGTGCCAGACGATGAAGAGCCCGAGGATCACGCCGCCCCAGCGCATCGTCCGGGTCGCGTACGTCGCCCGCGCCCTGGTGTGCCGGTAGCCGGTGGGACGGGCCGCCAGGTCGCGGCGGCTCAGCTGGTACGCGGCGGTGCCGTGCAGCACGGCCGCGCCGAGCAGCACCGTCCGGGCGATCCAGAGGAACCACGCGTGCCCGAGGAACGGCTGCCCGATGGTGCGCAGCCACGCCGCGTAGCCGTTGAGCTCGCCCGGGCCGAGGAAGACCTTGAGGTTGCCGAGCATGTGCAGGACCAGGTAGCCGAGCAGCACCAGGCCGCTGACCGCCATGGCCGCCTTCTTGCCCACGGTCGAGCCCCACAGGGTCGCCGCGGTGGACCGGACTCGCCGGCCCGTTCCCGTTGCCAGTGCCATGGCAGCAACGCTAGGGAGCGGCCCCGGCAGACGTCCAAGACATGTTCCGGCTCACGGCGATAGGCAGCGCCTATCGTGCCCGCCTATCATGGCGGCGTGCAGCTTCAGCAGCTCCGCTACTTCACGGCCGTCGCCGAGACCCGGCACTTCACCCGGGCGGCCGAGCGCGAACACGTCGCGCAGCCCTCGCTCTCCCAGCAGATCCGAAGTCTGGAGCGGGAGTTGGGCGCCGAGCTGTTCCACCGCGGCCGTGGCAACATCGCGCTCACCGACGCCGGCGAGGCGCTGCTGCCGCTCGCCCGGCGGATCCTGGCGGACGCCGAGAGCGCTCGCAACGCGGTGCAGGAGACGGTGCAGCTGCGCCGTGGCCGGGTGCGGCTCGGCGCACCGCCGAGTCTGTGCACCAGCCTGGTCCCGGACGTGCTGCGCGCCTACCGCGCCCGGTATCCGGGCGTGCAGCTGCTGGTGCGCGAGGACGGCTCTCGGGACCTGGTCCGCACGCTGGCGGCCGGCGAGCTGGACCTGGCGCTGGTGATCACCCCGCCGCAGGGCGAGCAGCCGCAGCCCGGACTCGCCGTGACCCGGCTGCTGCACGAGGATCTGGTGCTCGTCTCGGCGCAGCGGCCGCGCCGCCGGCGGGCCCGGATCGAGGACCTGCGAGCCCAGCCGCTGGTGATGTTCCGGGAGGGCTACGACCTGCGCGAGGCCACCCTGGCGGCCTGCCGTGCGGCCGGGTTCGAACCCGAACTCGCGGTCGAGGGCGGTGAGATGGACGCGGTGCTGGGGTTCGTGCGGGCCGGGCTCGGGCCGGCCGTGCTGCCGGGCATGGTCGCGGCCCGCAGCGGGCTGGCCGTCACGCCGTTCGTGGACCCGGCCCCGGGCCGCACCATCGCCGTCGCGCACGGCGCCGAGCTGCCGCTGACCCGGGCCGCCACGGCGCTGGGGGGGGGGGGGCTGCTGGACATCCCCCCGAGACCGGAAGCGGAATGGCCGGTCGCCACCCCAACCCCCACCCCCCTCCCCCCCCCCCCCCCCCCCCCCCCCCCCCCCCCCCCCCCCCCCCCCCCCCCCCCCCAGGCCCGGCAGGCGGGCTCACTGCCACCGGGGACGCGGCTGCTGACGGGGAGCTGACCGGCGAGGAGTTGACTTGGGCTGACCACTGGTCGCTGACCACTGACGACTGACAGATAACGTCATCTGTCAGTCGTCAGTGGTCAGCTGCTATCTGTCAGCCGTCGGCTGTCAGTCGTCAGCCGTCAGTCGTCGGCCGTCAGTCGCCGCGCCCGCGGAGACCGGAGCCGATGCGGGCGTGGCCGGTGCCGGCACGGTGGCGGTCGTCGAGCTGCCGAGCGCCTTCAGCCCCGCCAGCAGCGCCTGGCCGTTCGGACTGCCGAGGCCGGTGCAGGCGTCCCACCCCGGTCCGGCCTGGTAGCCGCCGTTGCCGCCCTGGGTGATGTCGCGCAGCACCCCGTTCGCCAGCTTCGTGTACAGCAGCGGGTTCAGGAAGCCGATCGGTGCGCCGAGCCCCTGGTTGACCCGGGCGAGCAGGGCCGACCACTGCGGCGCGGCCGCGCTGGTCCCGCCGATCGGGTACACGTGCCGGCCGTCGACGCTGATGATCACCACGCCGGTCTCCGGGTCGGCGAGCGCCGAGACGTCCGGCACGCCGCGACCGGGGCCCTGCTGCGGGTTGGCCGACGGTGGCACGCCGGCGCCGGCCTGCCACGGCGGCACCGGGAAGATCCGGCTGATCCCGCCGCCGGTGCTGCCCTCCCGGTCGTCCCAGACCGTCTCGCTGACGACGGTCGGACCGTTGGCCACCAGCCGGGTGCCGCCGATGCCCAGCACATGCGGGCTGGACGCGGGGAAGTCGGCGTGCGCGCGGCCGTCGCTGCCCTGGTCGCGCGAGCCGTCGTCACCGGAGGCGCAGCAGATGCTGATGTTGCGCAGCGCGGCCTGGGCGAACGCCTGGTCGACCACGCCGATCGCCGCGCCGGTCCAGGCGGAACCGCGGTCGTCCTCGGGATTTCCGTAGCTGCACGAGAGCACGGTCGGCTTGTTGACCGTGTCGGTGACGACCGCGTTGATCACGTTCAGCCAGCCCTGCTCGGTGAACTCGCTGAAGTACACGACGATCTTCGCCTTCGGCGCGAGCGCGCCGACCACCTGGAGGTCGAGCATGATCTCGCCGGTGCTGTCGGCCGGGTCGGCCTGCGCACCGTCGGAGCCGACGTCATTGCCCGGCCCCTGCACCACCACCTCGATGATCTCCGGCATGGTGCTGTGCAGCACCTGCTCGAAGTAGGTCTTCAGGGCGGTTGCGCTGTAGCCGCCGGAGGGCGTCCCGGGCTGAGTCTGGCCGTTGAAGGCCAGGACGGCGATGGTCTGTCCGCTGCCGTCGGTGCCGGCGGGGTAGGCGTACGGGGCAGCCAGCGCGTTCGGCAGGAAGGTGCCTGCCGGCAGGCCGGCTGCGGCCTCGCTGATCGGCAGGGCCAGGCCCCGCCGGGCGAGCATGTTGCTGCCGAGCGGCCGGTTGTCCAGCCCGGCCACGCCGACGATGACGCCGGCGAGCTCGGTCGGGATGTTCACCGAGCCCTCGCGGCCGCGGTAGGTGCGCCGGCGCAGGTCGCGGTCCTGGTAGCGGTAGCGGCTGAGGGTGACCTGGAACGCCTCCGCCATCGACTGGGCAGTGCCGCTGAGATGCACGCTGCGGGCGGCCTTGTCGACCTTCTCCACCCGGAGGCGGTGTGCGGTGGCGAAGCGCCGGACCGCGGCCAGGTCGGCGTCGGCGGCCTGGAACGCGGCGGTCAGCACCGCGTCGTCCACGGCCTGGCGGCGGGTCGGTGGGACGAGTGCGAGTTCGGTGGGGCTGGGAACGGCCGGCGCGGCCGGGTCCCGGCGCAGATAGACGGTAACGGTGACGGGTTCCTGGGGATTGACCGGGCCGACGACACTCGCACCGCAGCGCGGTACGCGGTCGCTGTCGGGCAGGGCTTGGTAATGGGTGAACGTCATGGTGCCACCGGCTTTCGGGGCTTCTTGCTGACGGGCGGTTCAGGCGGGACATCGGGCTCGTCCGGGCAGGTCGGGCCGCCCGGAGTACCGCGTGAAGAGGCAAGGTGTACGGAATATCCGTACGGCAAAAACGTACACGCCACGCATCTCACGTATGCGTACATTGGAAATGTACTTTGTATACTTAGCTTCTCCCTGGAAAACGAGGGAGTCAAGGGGGTGCGGCGGGCGCGAGGAGGCCTTCATGGGTGCGAGGCGGACAGCAGGGGGAGCGGGCAGCGGCGAGGGGCGCGCACCGGAGCCGGGCGACCCCGGCCCCGATCCCGATCCCGAGACCGAGACCGAGACCGAGACCGACGCCGATCCCGAGACCGATCCCGATCCGGCGGGAGCCGGTCGCGGCCGGCTGAGCCGGCCGATGGTGCTGGCCGCCGCGATCGAGCTGGCCGACCGGCAGGGCATCGGCGCGCTGACCATGCGCCGGCTCGCGACCGTGCTGGGCGTCGAGCCGATGGCGCTGTACCGCTACGCCTCCGGCAAGGAGGCGCTGCTGGACGGCATGATCGAGGTCTTCTACGCCGAGGTGCTGGACCGGCTGGCCGCCGAGCCGCCGTGGCCGGGCTGGCGAGCAGAGCTGCAGCGGATCGCCCGGGTCTTCTGCCAGGTCTCCGACGCCCACCCGGCGGTCTTCCCGCTCGTGGTCACCCGGCCGCTGTCGATGCCGGTCGCCCGCCGTCCGGCGCCGATGCTGCGGCTCAACGAGATGCTGCTCGCGCTGATCGCCCGGGGCGGCTACGACGAGCACACCACGCTGGAGCTCTACCGCGCGCTGGTCGGCTGGGTGCTCGGCTACCTGCTGGTCGACAAGCGCGCGGTGATCGACAATCCGGACGAGCCGGACCCGCTGCTCCGGCTCGGCCTGCACCGGCTGGCCGCCACCGAGTACCCGCGGCTGCGCGCCCTGGTCCCGCTCTTCGCCGAGCACGACGCGCCGGCCGAACTCGCCGCCGGCCTCGACGTGCTGCTGGACCGGCTACCGCGCTGAGCTGCGGGGAATACAACCGGCGGTGACCGACTTGACCCGGCGTCAGGCGAAGTCGATCAGGCGCCAGGGGGATGCAGTGCAGCAGCAGACACACGAGGTGCACGGGACGGTCACCGAGGGGTTCGAGGCGGTGCGGGCAGCCTTCGCCGAGATCGCCGTCGAGCAGGGTCACGACTACGCCGCGCAGCTCACCGCTCATCTGGACGGCCGGCGGGTGGTCGACCTGTGGACCGGCCCCGACTTCGACGCCGACACGCTGACCGCCGTCTTCTCCGCGACGAAGGGCGCCGCGCACCTGGTCGTGGCCCTGCTGGTGCAGGACGGCGTGCTCGACCTGGACGAGCGGGTCAGCCACTACTGGCCGGAGTTCGCCGTCGCCGGCAAGCAGCGGGTCACCCTGCGCGAGCTGCTCGCGCACCGCGCCGGCACGATCGGCGTGGACGGCGGATTCTCGGCGGCCGAGCTGGCCGACGACCGGCTGGTCGCCGAACGGCTGGCCGGGCAGCGCCCGTTCTGGCGGCCGGGTGAGCACTTCGGCTACCACATGCTGGTGATCGGCGCGCTGACCGGCGAGGTGGTCCGCCGGGCGACCGGGCGGACGATCCAGCAGCACTACGAGGAGCGGGTGCGGGTGCCGTACGGCCTGGACCTCTACCTCGGCCTGCCCGAGGAGCTGGAGCCGCGCTTCCAGCCGACCCGGCCGATGCTGACCACCCCCGAGCAGCGGGTCCGGCTCAGTGCGGCCCCGCCCGGCCCGGAGAGCCTGTCCGGCATCGGAATGAACCTCAACCACCCGAAGTGCCCCGAGCTGTACGTGCTGCCCAACCAGCGCGAGGTCCGGGCCAAGGGCTCCGCGTCGACTGGCGGCGTCGGCACGGCGCGCGGCCTGGCGGCGATGTACGCGGCGATGATCAGCGAGGTCGACGGCCGGGCGCCGCTGCTGAAGGCGGACGTGCTGGCCGAGTTCGGTCAGGTGCACTCCAGCGGGCGGGACCTGGTGCTGCGGGTCCAGAACTCCTTCGGGCTCGGCTTCGAACTCGCCTCCGACGCCTACCCCGTGCTCGGGCACGGCTCGATAGGCCACAGCGGAGCGGCGGGGCAGCAGGCCTTCGCCGACCCGCGAGCCGGCCTCGCCTATGCGTACAACCGTCGTCGGATCGCCTACCCCGGCGGGGCCGCGCCGGAGAACGAACGCCTGGTCAAGGCGGTGCACAAGGCTGCGGAGGCGGCCCGCTGACGCTCCGTGCGGGGATCGGGCGACGAGGTCGGTGACGGGGTGGGCGATGGGGTCGGCGACGGGGTGGGTGCCCGGCGGCCGACCGGCCGGGTGCCCGGCAGGTGGCCGGCAGGTGACGGGCTGTGTGCCGGTCAGGTGACGGAGAGTGCGCTGGTCGGGCGGTGTGCGGGCGGCGCGGGGGCCGCTGGACGGTCGGTGCGTGCAAGGCTCGAACGCCCACCCGTATCCTGGCGCAGTCCTCCTCAGCCCGCCCCGCCATGAACCGGACTCCCCATGACAGTGCTCCCCGTGCAGAACGCCGATGTACCGCCCCAGGACCGAGCGTCCGTGCCAGGGGCCCCGCCCGTGCCGGACCTCCGTGACGACCTGCTCAGGTACGCCGAGCTGGGCGGTTTCACCCTCGCCGCCGAAACCCACGCCTGGTACGCCGCGATCGACACCGTGACCGGGCCCGAGGAGGCCCGGTCGGCCTCCACCGTGCTCGCCGAGATCCGCGGCGGCAACCTCGACACCCTGCGCGAGGCCGCCGCCCGCCTGGCCGGCGAGGCGATCCTGCGCGAGCCCGCCAACGTCGGCGAGGTTGTCGTGCTGACCGCGCTGCTCGGCCGGGTCCGGGAGACCGCGCTGACGCTGCGCACGGGCGCGTACGAGGCGGACCTGGACGCGCTCGCCGCCGCCACCGCGAACGGCGCCTGGCGCAAGGAGCGCGGCCTGAAGATCTCCTGGGGCCGCCGCCGCAGCCTGCGCGCCGAGGCCCGCCGCCTTGCCGTCGCCGACCGCCCGCGCCGCGACGCGCTGCACGTCGCGCTGGTCGCCGCCGCCGAGGAGCGCCTCGAATGGCAGGCGCTCGCCGCCACCCCGGGTACCGGCAGCGCCCGTCCGGTGGACGGCGGCCTGCTGGAGGCCACCGCCACGGCGGCCGAGGCGCTGGTGGGCGGCCTGCGCGAGCTGGGCCGGCTGCTGGCGGACCGTGACCTCACGGTGCTTCCGTTCGACGAGCTGGCCGAGCTGATCGACCGCCTCGCCGCCGACGAGGGCACCCTCTACCGCCTGCCCGAGCTGCGCACCCTGCGCGCGGACCTGGAGGCCGGCGGCCTGACCGAGCTGCTCGCGGAGCTGGGCGCGGCCCACGCGGACCGCGCGGCGGTGCTGGTCGCGTACGCGTGGCTGGCGGGGGAGGACGACGCGGCGGAGGCTGAGACGGGGGCCGAGGCGGAGGCAGAGACGGCTGAGGCGGACGGCACGGAGGTCGTGGCCGAGGCTGAGACCGACGTCGCGGTCGAGGTCGCGGTCGAGGTTGAAGCCGAGGTCGTGGCTGAGGTCGAGGTCGAGCACGTCTCCATCCCGGCGCAGGCGGTGGAGTCGGCGCTGGAGACGACTTCCGCCGTGCTGGAGGAGCCGGCCGTCGAGGTCGAGCCGACCGTGGACAGCGAGCCGGTCGTCGCCGAGGTCGCCGAGATCGCCGTCGAGGCCGAGCCGGTGGCAGTGGCGCCTGTCGTCGAGGCCGAGCCCGCTGCGACTGCTGTGGAGGAGCCCGTCCTCGAAGCGACGGAGCTCGCCGCACCCGAGGTCGAGGTCGAGGTCGTCGAGGTCGAGCCCGAGGCTGAGGTCGAGGCGGAGCCGACTGCTGAGGTCGAGCCCACCATGGAGTCCGCCCCCGAGCCCGCCGCGATCGTCGAGGCGGAGCCGGTGGTCGCTCCCGAGGCGACTGCCGAGGTCGAGGCTGAGATCGTGGCCGAGGTCGAACCGGTCGTTGAGGCTGAGGTTGTGGCCGAGGTTGAGCCCGAGGTCGTGGTCGAGCCCGAGGCTGAGGTCGTGGCTGAGGTTGAGCCCGAGGTTGTGGTCGTGGCCGAGCCCGAGCCGGCCGTCGAGGTCGTGGCTGAGGTTGAGCCCGAGGTTGTGGTCGAGCCCGAGGCTGAGGTCGTGGCCGAGGTCGAACCGGCCGTCGAGGTCGAGCCCGAGCCCGAGCCCGAGGCCGATCCGGCCGTCCGGCGGCCGCGTCGGCCGCGTCGGCCCGAGCTGACGCCGGGCCGGCCGATCACCGCGTACTCGGCCGAGGAGCTGCACGCGCTGGTGCTCTGGATCGACAGCGACTACGTCACCCGCACCGACGACGAGCTGCTGCGTGCCGCCATGAAGGAGCTCGGCTTCGCCCGCCTCGGCCCCCGCATCAAGGAGGCCCTGGGCGCGGCGGTGAGCGCCGCACGCCCCACCACCGCCGACTGAGCCCCCCGCTCACCCCGGGCACCCGCAACAACGCCGAAGCCCCGCCGACCGCTCCCGAGCAGTCGGCGGGGCTTCGGCGTTCCCGCCACCGGCCCTCAGCAGCTCCGCAGTTCGGGAACCTGGTTGAGCAGCTGCGCCCGCAGCGAGGTGAACGTCCGGTACTCCGCGCTCTGTTCGCCGCCGAGCGGGAACACCGCCACCCGGTGGCAGTTCATGAACGCCAGCTTGACCCCGAAGTGCTGCTCCAGGCTGCCCCGGATCGCGTCGCTGGCCAGCGCGCGGAGCAGCTGGCCGCGCTCCGCGTCGGACGGCGGCGGGACGTCATTGTCGGCGAACGGCCCGCCGCTGGTGGAGAGTTCGGAGGTCAGCGAATCGATCAGCTGGTAGGCGTACGGCAGCGAGGTGCGCACGGTGTCGACGAAGTCGGCCGGCTCGACCTCGCCCTGCTCGGCCTGGGCGAGCAGCGCGGGGGGAACGTCGAGGGACATGGGTGCTCCAGGGGCTCTGGGTCTGGGGGAGAGGGAGAAGGACGCGATGGAAATGAAAGCCATTTCCATGTAGAGATCGTGGATCATCCGGTGACGCACTGTCAAGTGACGTCACCCGGGCACGGAAAAGCGGCCGCCCCGGTTCCCTGACGACAGATCAGAGAACCGGGGCGGCCGCCCGAGGTCCGACTCCCGGGGCCGAAGCCCGAGGCGCTTACTGCAGCGGCACGTTCGCCAGCTGCCCGGGCGGCGTCCCCTGCAGGGCGCCCTCCATCGTGTCGCGCCAGATCGGGCCGGCCAGCGTGCCGCCGAAGGCCTGGTCGACGTACTTGCCGCCGATCCGCTGACCGTCCAGCGAGGTCGGGTTGTCGGTGTCGGTGACCACCGTGGCGCCCGCCAGCTCCGGCGTGTAGCCGACGAACCAGACCTGCTTGCCGTCGTTGGTGGTACCGGTCTTGCCGGCGCTGTCCCGGTCGCTCAGGCCGGCCGGGCTGCCGGTGCCGTCCTGCACCACGCCTTCGAGCATTGTGGTGATCTGGTCCGCGGTGGTGGTGGACATCGCCTGGGTGCACTGCCCGGCCGAGACGTTCAGCGTCTTGCCGTCCGCGTTGGTCACCGAGCTGATCGAGGTCGGCGTGCAGTAGGTGCCGTGCGCGGCGAAGGTCGCGTAGACGTTCGCCATCTCCAGCGGGGTCAGGTCGTTGCTGCCCAGCGCCATCGACGGCACGACCTGGAGCTTCTCGTTGCCGGCCTGCTGGGTGATGCCGAGCTTGTTGGTCATCTGCGCGACGTTGCACAGCCCGGTGTCCGCCTCCAGCGAGGCGAAGTACGTGTTCACCGACTGCGCCATGGCCGGCGCCATGGTGAACGGGCCGACCAGCGAGGTGCTGTCGTTGTGCACCGTGCCGTTGGCCGGGTAGCGGCCGCCGCTGCAGTCCTTCATGGCGGGCCAGGTCATGCTGTACGGCGAGGGGTACGACTGCGAGGGCGTGATGCCGTTCTCCAGCGCCGCGGCGGCGACGATCGGCTTGAAGGTCGAGCCGGTCGGGAACCCGATCCCGCCGCCCATCGACTTGCCGACGTTGTAGTTGATCTGGGTCTGGTTGGCGTTCACGCCGTACGGGCGGCTCTGACCCATCGCGAGGATCTTGCCGGTGCCGGGCTGGACGACCGTCATCGCGGTGGCCGCCTTGTCGCCGGCGTACACGTGACTGGTCACCGAGGCCTGCAGTGCGGCCTGCGCCTTCGGGTCCAGGGTGGTGTGGATCTGCAGGCCGCCGCGCTTCCACAGCGCCGACCGCTCGGCCGAACTCGCGCCGAACGTCGGGTCGTTGAGCACCTCCTGCTTCACGTAGTCGCAGAAGAAGCCCTCGCCCTGCTGCGCCGTGATGCAGCCCTGCTGCGGCATGCTGACGTTGAGCGTGATCGGGGTGGCGATCGCCTGGTTCGCCTGGTCCTGGGAGATGGTGCCGTACTGCGCCATCTTCTTCAGGACGGTGTCCCGGCGCTCCTTGGCGGCCTTCGGGTTCGCGATCGGGTCGTAGCCGGTCGGCGACTGCATCATGCCGGCCAGCAGCGCGGCCTGCGGCAGCGTGAGGTCCTTGGCGTGGACGCTGAAGTACCGCTGGGCGGCCGCCTCGACACCGTAGGCCTGCTCGCCGAAGAAGGTGATGTTCAGGTAGTTGGTGAGGATCTGGTCCTTGGTCAAGGTCTCCTCGACCTTGATCGCGTACTTCATCTCCTTGAGCTTGCGGCCCACGGTCTGCGCCTGCGCCGCCTGCACGGCCGCCGGGTCGTCGCCCGCCTCGTCGACGAAGACGTTCTTCACGTACTGCTGGGTGAGCGTGGAGGCACCCTGGGTGCCGCCGCCGCCGGCGTTGTTGCCGATCGCGCGCGCGATGCCCTTGAGGTCGATCGCGCCGTGCTCGTAGAACCGGTTGTCCTCGATGTCCACCAGGGCGGACTTCATCAGCGGTGATATCTGGTCGCTGGGGACCACCGTGCGGTCACGGTCGTAGACGGTGGCGATCACGCCGCCGTTCGCGTCGTAGATCGTGGAGGCCTGGGACAGCGGGGGCGCGGTGAAGTCGTCCGGCAGGCTGTTGAAGTCCTCCACCGCGCCTTTGGCGCCGAGGCCGATCCCGCCGACCGCGGGCAGCGCGATGCCCGCGGAGAGGACGCCGGCCGCCGCGCTGACGCCGATGAACTTGGCGGCGAGCTTGCTTCTGTGGACGAACGAGCCAGGGTGCGACGAAGACATGCAGAAGACTCTAAGCACACAAGATGAGTAAAACGGACGAAATGCTGCGCGTTCTCTGTCACAAGCCTGCGACAATGTCCGTCTACGGATCATCGGGATCGAACCGAGCCAGGGGTGCTGCCGATGTCACCCACCCCGGAGCTGCCGGGCCCGCTGGCCGCGCTCGCGCCGTTCCTGGAGCACTACGGCTATCTCGCGGTGGGCCTGCTCGTCCTGCTGGACAACGCCGCGCTGCCGGTGCCCGGGCAGACCGTGCTGATCCTGGCGGCCGTATACGCCGGCGCCGGGCGGCTGGACCTCGCGCTGGTGGTGCTCGTCGCCGTCGTCGCGGCCTTCGCCGGCGGCTGCCTGGGCTATCTGCTCGGCCGCTCCGGCGGCCGGGCCGTGGTGCAGCGCTTCGGCCGCTACGTCGGCCTGACCGAGCCCCGCATGCACCGCGGCGAGGAGTTCTTCCGCCGCAACGGCGGCAAGGTGGTCGTGGTCGCCCGGTTCATCGACGGGCTGCGCCAGACCTTCGGCATCATCGCGGGCACCACCGAGATGCCCTGGCGCAGGTTCCTGCTCTTCAACGCGATCGGCGCGGTGATCTGGACGGGCGTCTGGAGCGCGGTGGGCTATCTGGCCGGCAGCGACATCGATCAGGTCTACCGGGCGGCGCTGCGCTACCAGCTCTACCTGCTCGGCGCGGTCGGCGTGCTGCTGCTCGTGCTCATCGGCCGCCACCTGCTGCGCCGGCGCCGCCGCCGACGGGCCGGCTGACGCACAGCGGCGCCGGTCCCGAGCTCGTGGAGCGTCTCGCTCTCGCGAATCGTCTCGGGTACCGGCACCGGCGGCGTTTCGGGCGCGCGGGCGGATCAGGGGAGCACGCGCTCCACGGCCTTGGCACCGTCCCGCTTCAGCGCGGCGCGGGCCTTCTCCAGCAGTGCCGGCGTGGGGTCCTGGCCGGAGGCCATCACCAGGTCGATCGGGTCGACCGGGTGCTCGGCCCCGGTGTGCAGCAGGTGGTCGGGAGTCGGGGACTCGTCGATGGGCTCGGACATGGGATGCCTCCGTGACTCGGGGCGCGGTCGGCCGGTTGGCCCTGCTCTCACGAGTGTGGAGCCGAAGCACCCGCCCCCGCACCTCAGGACCCGGCCACACCGGCCAACTCGCCGCCCGGTTCTGGCCGCTTCACCCGCCCGGCCCGCCTGGGGCGTACGGGAGCGACGGGCTCCAGGTTCGCCGGATTGGCCGCCTCGGGGGCGCCCCGGTGCCGGGAGCGTGCTTAGTCTGCGGTCATGACCAGCCACGAAGTGACGTCCCGGGTCGGGGCACGTTCCCGGGAGCAGGTTGAAGAAGCGCTCGCGCGCCTCGAATACATCGGCGACACCCCTTTCGACGAGCACGCACACGCGCACCACGGGTCGCTGGACGGCTACCGCTGGGCACTCGGGTGCAGTCAGCTCGCGCCGGTGACCCAGAGCAGGTCCAGCGGCCCCGAGGGCCCCTGCCCCGCGCAGCTCGGCGCCGAGCAGCAGGCCGCCCAGGTCCGCCAGCTGGACCTGCGCCAGGAGACCGAGGCCCGTGACTACGCCCGCGGCGTGCACGACGCGCTCGCCTGGGTCTCCGGGCGCAGCGACGTCCAGCCGTAGCCCCTGCGCACCGGACGGCCCGGTGGCGGTCAGCGCTTCGTGAGGTGGCGCTGCAGGAACTCCAGCTGGAGCTCCAGCAGCCGGGCGAACACCTCGCCGGCCGGCGCGGAGTGCGTGACCCCGCTCAGCGGCAGCACCTCGTGCGGCCGGCCGGCGGCCAGCAGCGCGGCGGAGAACCGCAGGGTGCTGGCGGCGAAGACGTTGTCGTCCGCCAGGCCGTGGATCAGCTGGAGCGGGCGGGTCAGCTTCGGCGCCTCGCGCAGCAGCGAGCATTGCTCGTAGTGCTCCGGGTGGCTGTCCGGGTGGCCGAGGTAGCGCTCCTTCCAGCCGGTGTCGTAGAGCATCTGGTCGGTGACCGGCGCGCCGGCCACGGCGGCGTGGAAGACGTCGGGCCGGCGCATCACCGCGGTGGCGGCGAGCCCGCCGCTGAACGACCAGCCGCGGATGCCGACCCGGCCGAGGTCCAGTTCGGGGCGCTCGGCGGCGAGGCCGTGCAGGGCGGCGATCTGGTCGGCCAGCGCCGCGCTGATCGGGTCGCCGTAGATCTCCTTCTCCCAGCGCGGGCCGCGCCCGGGGGTGCCGGCGCCGTCGATCACCAGCACGGCGAAGCCCTGCTCGGCGAACCACTGCGAGGTGAACGCGGGCGCGCTCTGCTCGGCGGTCGCCTTCCGCACGCCGGGACCGGCGTACGAGTCGATCAGCACCGGCAGCGGCTCGTCACCGGCCCGGTGCCAGGACGGCAGGAAGAGCAGCGTGCTCAGCCGGCGCGGCCCGACGGCGGTCAGCATGGCCCGCAGCTCCAGCACCGGCTGTTCGGCGTGCGAGGCGATCGGCACCGCCGGGGCCGACGGCTCGTCCAGCCGCCGGACGGCGGTGCGAAAGCCCGGCCGGTCCAGCGTGCGGGCCTGGTGCACCAGCGTGCCCGCGCGCAGCACGCCGGTGTGCACGCCCTGCTCCTCGCTGAGCCGGCGCGGGCCCTGGTCGGCGCGGTACGTCCACAGGTGGACCTCGGTGGGCTCCTCGGAGGCGGTGAAGAACACGGTGTCGCCGTCCACCCCGAGCACCGCGTTCAGCTGGAGGCCGGGCGGGGTGACCGGGACGCCACCGACCGCCAGGTGCCGGGTCTCGTCCTGCTCGGTGCAGCCGACCAGCACGCCGGCGGCGGTGCGGGCGGGCAGTCCGGTGACCAGCTGCACCCAGTGCTGCTCCTGCCGCTCGTGCAGCGTGCGGGTGGCGCCGTCCTGCGGGTCGATGGCCAGCACCCGCATCGTCTGCTGGTCGCGGGTGAGCACGGCGGCGAACGGGCCGTGCGCGTCCCAGCCGGCGGCGGTGAGGTACTCGAAGCCGGCCCGGTCCCAGCGGACCTCGGTGCGCCGGCCGGCCAGGTCGGCGATCCAGAGCGAGACGTCGGCGTTGGTGGTGCCGGCGCTCGGGTAGCGCATGGTGCGCGGTGGGGTGGCCGGGTCGGCCGGGTCGGCGATGTGCCAGAGCGCGACCGCGCGGTTGTCCACCCGGGTGACCAGCAGCCGCTCGCCGTCCGGCGCCCACCAGTGGGCGCGGTGCCGGTACATCGACTCGCTCGCCACGTGTTCGGGCAGCCCGAAGAAGACGTCCGGGCCCTCGTCCGGCTCCGGTGCGGCGACGGCGCGGTCCCCGGTGCCGTCGGCGGCGATCACCCGCAGCGCACCGTCGCAGACGTAGGCGATGTGCCGGCCGGTCGGGTCCGGGCGCGGGTCGACCACGGGCGTGCGGGCGGGCAGCCGGCGGGCGGCGCCGGTGGCGGTGTCACAGGTCCAGAGCTGGCCGGAGAGCGCGAAGACGGCGAGCCGCAGCGCGCTGTCGGTCGCGTAGTCGGTGATCCCGCCGCCCTGCTGGCGGCTGCGTTCGCGCCGGGTCCGCTCGGCTGCGGAGAGCTGCTCCGTGGCGCCGCCGAGCAGCTCGGCGGAGTCGACCAGCAGTCGCTCGCGGCCGGTCGCCGCATCGAGCGCCCAGAGGCAGCCGAACGGGTCGTCGCCGGCCCGGCTGCGCAGGAAGAGCACGGTGTCGCCGTCGGGTGAGACGGTGAACCCACCGGGCACGCCCAGGGTGAAGCGGCGGGTCCGGCTGATCTGCTGGGGGAGTGTGATCGTCGGCATGCTGACACTCTGTCACTCGTTCGGCCGCGTTCCAACGGCGGGTCCGCGAACTCCCTGCGTGCGGCGGGTCGGTGTGTGCGGTGGGCGAGTGCGGCGGCTCGGTGTGGCAGTACGGCCGAAAGTGGTGGTACCGGCGAGGCCGATCCGTGCAGCCGGGGTGCGCGCGGGGTCCGGCGGGGCCACCCTGGGCACATGGACGGAGTCGACCGGGCACACAGGGTGACCGGAGCTCGAATCCGCCCAGAACCCTGGAGATCTCACCCTGGAGCTGACCCGATGACCTCGGACCTGACAACCCACCAGCTCACCTCGGCCCGGCCGCCGATCCCGATCGACTACCACCCGATCGAGGGCCCGGCCCAGCAACTGCTGGTGAGTGGTGAGCAGTTGCACGCCGATGCCTGCCTCTACTGTGGCACCGCGCAGCAGCAACTGCACACCGCCGGGCACGCCTACACGCACAGTGGCGGGCTGGCCTGGGTGGTGGTGGCCTGCGCCGCCCACCTGGCACTCGGGCGCGCGGAGGTGCAGGCCGCCCAGGCCGCGCAGGCCGGGCACTGACGCCGCTGCGGGGTTTCCCCCGTGTTGTGGGGGTGGGCTCCAGAGACAACACCTT